>PWMU01000069.1 GCA_003558065.1 Opitutia bacterium
AAAGGCCCGCTTTCTCGGCGATTTTCTGATGCGTCACCTCCATGCAACGATGCGCATAACCGGACCGTTGTCTCGTTGCAAACTTTTCAGTAATGATTGTCTCGAGAGAATTCGCCGGGCCCGCGGAGTCAATGTTCCACGCTCTAGCCCGGGATAGCGGCTGCGGTTCGATCTCACCTTGTCCTCCAACAGCAACTCCAGTCCCACTTCGCTATGATGCCTCCTTCAGTATCGACTACCCGTCCTCTACCCTTTCTTCTGGCCGGCGCCGCGGTTGCCCTGGCAGGGATCCGCCTGGCGGCCTTCGATCTTTACTGGACCGAGGAGACCGTGATCATGGCTTCGGACATCGACGGCGGCAATGTCACCGAGGTGTTCGATGGCACCGGCATGGACGACTGGGCGGTGGACGTCGTGGCTGCCGACGATCACATTTATTGGGGCGACCGTAACGGGGGAAACCTCTGGAGGGCCGATCGGGACGGCAGTGACGCCCAAATCATCTTTGAAAACGACGGCACCTTCAGCTCGCTCCACTATCTGGCTCTGGACCTGGACAACGAGCGGATTTTCGTCACGGATCATCAGGAGGGGGTTTTTGAATTGGATCTGGCCGATGAAAGTGTGTCGGAACTTTTTTCAGGTCAGGGAGTTTCCCAGTTCACGGGTTTGGCGCTTCGCTCCTCCGAGGAATTGATTTGGTTCAATGCCGGCAATAACTGGATGTACCGGACGAACCTGCTCACCGGCGACACGCCTGAGGGCGACGCCATCGAGCTCGCCGCGGGACCGACCACCTACGGAATGGCGTACGATTCCGACGGGGATGTTCTCTATTACACGGATTTCAACTCGGGGGTCCTCCATGCGTACGATTTCGCTTCGGGCGAGGACACTCTTCTGGCCGAAGGGCTCAGCAATCTCCTCGGGGTCAGGCTCAGCCCCTCGGGGACGCACCTGGTTATCGTGGAGCGGGATGTCGGGATTCATGGTTATCAGCTCGAGACGGGGGGCCGCGAGCTTCTGGTCGAAGCCGAAGACGCCCATTTCGGGGTGGCCGTCACGGCCGATCCCGGCGAACTCGAAGTGCCGGTGGAGCCGCTGCAGGTGGTGTGGTCTTTGTCGCCGGGCGACCGGGATTACCTGTCCAGCGGCACGAACGAACGGGGCATGGCCCTTCATCCGGATGAGGGTTACCTGCTGGTTGTCCGGCGGGGGAATCCTCCCATCGTCGGAATCGTGGACGAACAAACGGGGGATCACTTGGGGACGCTCTCCGTTGAAGGCGTGTCGGGCGGATTCTCGAACTTTCACCTGAACAAGATAGCGATCGCCGAAGACGGCGCCATTTACGCGTGTAACATGACCATCGATACCGCGGACGAAAATTTCCGCCTGTACCGATGGGAGCATAAGGATGCGGATCCGGAACTGGTTTTCAATGGTGCGCTCAACGGCGACGACAACGACTCCAACAACCGCAGGTTTGGCGATTCGATCGTGGTGCTCGGGACCGGGGAGAATCAGGAGATCCTGTTCGACTCCTGGCAGGGGACGGTCTGGGGGCGCCTGACGCCCCTCCCCGAAGGGGAAATTACCGATCCTGAAAATCGGTTTGAGGTGGATATCGTAACGCTGGAGGGCATCGGCGGGGGCGATGTCCGCGACATCGTCGCCGGACCGGACGGATTTATCTACGGGACGCGCGCCGGAAGCGGCAACGACCTGCTGGAGATCGAGCTGGATCGCAATTCAATGACCGCCTCCGTCAACCGGAGCTTCGGCGGCGACTTCCTTCCCGCGCACGTGGGACCGGTCGGATTCGATCTGGAGAACGGTTTCATCGGTGGGATTCACGCGTTTGGGAACGAATTTTACCTCTATACCTGGGACGACTTTCAGGAAATCGCCTCCCGATCATATCCGACTGACAACAATAACGAGGTCCGGGTCGGGGTCGTCATTTTCGGAAACGGGATGGTGTACGCCCTCAATACCACGAACGGCATCATGGCGATGGATCTGGGATTGGAGCCGGATACCGTGACCTTTGCCGACTGGATCGCGCAGTTTGAGTTGCCCGAGGGACAGGACGGTCCCGGTGACGATCCCGACGGCGACGGGGTGTCCAACCTGGTCGAGTACGCCCTCGGCGGGGATCCCGCGGTTCCGGACCGTACTCCGCTTCCGGTCCAGGGCTTCGAAATCGAAAACGGGGACCGCTTTCTGAGCCTCGCGGTGAACCGCAATCCCGAGTCGACCGGCGTCAACCTGGTGGTCGAAGTATCCTCCGATCTCGAAACCTGGGACTCCGGCCCCGAACACACCACCGTGCTGGTCGATACCGCCAGCGAACGGGTCGTCCGCGACAACGCCGCGGTGACCGGTGCCGACCGCCGGTTTATTCGGCTGCGGGTGGTCGAGGAGTGAGTAGAGTGGTAAGGAAAAAATACCAGAAAGTTCGGGCTTGTTGGTTCCTCACCTCCATGATAGTGCTCAACTCAACACTAAAACTGAAACCTCAAATCGGAAGTGAATATGAAAAGAACCCTGAGAAAAAATTGGTTTAATCGTTTTCCTCATTCGAAAATACTGTTTGGCTGTGCCGCCGGCTTAGCGCTCGGCGTTACGGCTTCCTACGGACAAAACATCATCTTTCAAGATACCTTCGAGCAATACGCGCTGGGCGCCGGGCCCGATACGATTGAGGCGGAAGGACCGTGGGCCTCTGTGAGTGAAGGCCTTCGTTCGGGTGCGATGAGAATCGAGCAGGATACCGACAATGTGTTCGGCTACGGGACCGACAACCGGTTTCTGCGTATTGAAGATGGCTTTGGCTTTGGAATGACCGTGCCGGGCTTTTCGACGAATGTGGTCACGCTCAGCCTCGATTTCATCGACCAAAGAATGGATCCGGACGCTGTCGATGACGAAGGTGACCCGCTGGCTAATGCCGAGCGACTGACCACTCAGTTTTTTGCCGGGGATCCGGCGGGGGGCACTCGTGCGCACCTGTTTTCTTTGCAGAATGGTCAGGAAATTCGCAGCGGAGCCGGTACCTATCCCGACCAGACACGCATCCGGTTTGACGTTGTCGTAAATAACGATCCGAACACCATTACCTATGATACGCCCGACGGCGGAACCAAGGATCTTGGAACCGGTTTGGCGGATGTATGGATCGCTGATACGATCGATGAGAACTTCGCTCCGCAGAATTACACGCTCGCAGCCCAGGACTACAATTTTGATCGGGGCGGGGACGGCGACGGCCCCATTGAGAACTATTGGTTTCAGGCCTTTAGCAACGACGGGTTCAGCTTGGATATGGACAACCTGACTCTCTGGGATGACGCAACGGTGGGGCAGGTGATCCCCGAACCCTCGACCGTGGCTCTCCTGATGGGTGCGGCGGCGATGGGCGGCGTGCTCTTCATCCGCCGCCGGCGGAATCGTTCCTGAGTTTCAATCCAACCTTTTTTACAAAAGGCCGGCAGGGCAACGCCCCTCCGGCCTTTTGCATATGTTCGAATCCGCATGGGCGGATTCGCTAGTGAACACGCTTGCCTTTCGGCGGGAGAATGCGCTTTAATTTAAATGGCACGATTAAGGTCGTTTCCCGTAGCGAATCTTCCCCTGAAGATTCGAAACGAGAGGCCTCCGGGTCGACGCCTTTGCAGGCGTCGCTACGACGAGTGCCCTTAACCGAGTGGCATTCGCTCTAGAATCCTAAAACACGGAAAGATGTTGCAATTGAATCAATTTATTCAAAACACACTTTTTTCTTCGTGGCGACCGAGTTTACCTCGGGAGAGTCCCGGGCCTTCGGTTCTCCGGGCGTAAAGCCCGTCGCCACGGAAGCCGTCTTGCCATCCTGGCTGAGGCTACGCTTCGCTAGTTTTCTGCAGTTATGGAACGTTTTTTACCTCTGATTCTTCTGTCGCTCTTTCTCGTATTTTCCTTTGGCTGCGCCGATTCCGCGCCTGCCAATGAGGAGCGCGTCGACGAACAGGTCGATGAGCGCGCGCCGGCCGATACCGAGTGGGTGACGCTCGGCGAGGACGGCAAGCTCGTCTACGCGACCGATCCCCGGGGGAACCGGGTGCCGGACTTCTCGAACGCCGGCTACGGCGGGGGTGGGGTGGCGCTGCCGGAGGTTCCGACCGTCATCGCGCTCATGCCGACGGAGGGCGATCAAACCGGGCGCCTGCAGGAGGCGATCGACGAGATTGCCGCCCGTGAGGTCCGCTACGAAGGTTTCCGGGGCGCGCTTGAGCTGGGACCGGGAACGTTCGAGGTGGCCGGCACCATTCGGATCACCACCTCCGGCATTGTGCTGCGCGGGGCGGGTCAGGACGAGGACGGGACGGTCATTTTCGCCTCCGGCGACGAACGCCGGACCGTGATCGAGTTCGAAGGCGAAGGAAATCGGCAAGAGGTGTCCGGGACCCGCCGCGAGATTCTCGACGACTACGTTCCGGTGGGCGAGCGGGCGTTCGAGGTCCGGGAGAACCACGGCTTCGAGCCGGGGGATACGGTCGTCGTCCACCGGCCGGGGACGGAGGCCTGGATTTCGGCCATCGGCATGGACCAAATCCCGCCGCGCGACGACGGGCGGCCGGTCCACCAGTGGCAGGCGGACCGCTACGGCATCAGCTACGACCGCGTGGTCGACTCGGTCGACGGGAACCGGATCACGCTGGACGCTCCGCTCTTCAACGCGATCGACGAGCGCTTCGGTGGCGGGTACGTGTATGAGTATGCGTTTCCGGGCCGGATCGAGAACGTGGGCATCGAGAATCTCAAAGGAATCTCGGAGTTTTCCGGAGAGCCGGAAGACGAAGACGAGGATCATGCGTGGGTTTTCATCGATTTCGACAAGGTCGAAAACGCGTGGGCGCGCAATATCACCTCCCGCCACTTCGGCTTCGGCCTGGCCCGGGCGTTGCGGCATTCGAAGTGGGTGACGATCCAGGACGGCATTTGCCTCGATCCGGTTTCGCAGGTCCGGGGAGGGCGGCGGTATCCGGTTTACTTATACGGACAGTTCGCCCTGGTCCAGCGCTGTTACGCCAATTATTCGCGTCACGATTTCGGATTGAGCAGCCAGACCCACGGCCCGAATGTGTTCCTGGATTGCCTGGGCGAAGAATCGTTTGCGGATACGGGGCCGCACCACCGGTGGGCGACCGGGGCGCTCTTTGACAACGTGCGCGTGCCCAACCACGGCATCCGTATCCAGAATCGCCTCAACCTCGGATCGGGTCACGGCTGGGCCGGAGCGAACATGGTGGTTTGGAACTCTGAGGCGGGCGATATCACCATCCAGAATCCTCCCACCGCCCAGAACTGGGGGATCGGCAACATCGGTCCCAAGCGCGATGGCTACGGTCCCGGCGAGGACCCCTACTGGCAATCCCACGGCGAACGGGTGCAGCCCGACAGTCTTTACCTGCAGCAACTCAGCGAACGCCTGGGAGAGGACGCGGTTGCGAATATCGCCCCGGAAGAGGAGCTGCCGATTGCGCAACGGTTGGATCTGTCACGGCTGTGGGAAGGGGAGCCGTAGTCGGCACCGTGGTAGCGGGGAATAAACCCGGTTGCCCCGGGAACGCGGGCATCCCTGCCCGCCCCGGCCAACCACCAACGGTAGGGATCGCGGGGTAAACCCGCTCCTACTTGAATGGTGTTTGTAGGAGCGGGTTTACCCCGCGATTGTTTGCGGAGAAAAGCTCCACACGTGTTGCGGAAACCGCCTCTTGCAGGTTTTCGCATCCATTATTCTCAAAAAGGACCGGAAGATCCTGTTATCTCCTTGCACAAAAAAAAAGGCGCCCCGGCGGGGGCGCCTTTTTGCTTTGCAGGAAAACATTCGCTAAGTCCTCCCGGGCTTCCGCCCGGTGGAATCAAAAGGACCAGTTGACAAACGGAAATCCGGTTGCCAGGTCGCTTGGAAGACCGGTGAACCAGGTGTTGTTGGTTGCGATGTTCGCGAGACCCACCTGCACGCCGTGAAGATCCTTGGTGTAGTTGACGAGCCCGAGTTGGAGGCCTTTCATTTCGTCACTCCAGTTCACGAGCCCCGATTGAAAACCCGTCATGGAGCCCCTGGAGATGTTCACCATCCCTTGCTGCCAACCCACGACTTCTCCGGTGGTGTGGGCGAAAAAACCGCCCCAGATGACCCCCGTGTAGTCCTCGGCGTATGTGCCGATATACGACCAACTGAAGCCTCTGCTTTGGCCGACATGGCCGTTGACGAAGCCGAGGCTGACACCCCTGACCTCGTTTTCCCCCCAGATGTTCAGAGACAGTCCGCGGACGGTATCTCCTTTCGGAACGATGGCGATGTCAGGCGTCAGTGCCGCCTGAAACGGGCGGTCCGCGAACGCCAATTGGGTGACCAGAAGAAACGATACAGTTAGAAGAAGTTTTTTCATAAGGCGATTGAGTGATCGGATTGAGAGTTCTGGTGATTGGAGAACCGTTTGAACAATTTCAAACATTATTCTCTAAACGCTTAGAGTTGAATTTGATATTAACAAGAAGTCAATCAAATTTTATACTGGGAGGTTGTCTATTTCCTGTACGTGCCGGGTTTCCATGGAGAGCTGGCCGAGCAAAAAAAAGGCGCGCCCGGAATTCCGGGCGCGCCTTTTTGGGTCGGGAGAGGATTTCGGGATCAGGCGATACGATTCCGGCGCCGCAGCCAGATCAGCACGCCGGCCAATCCGCCGAAGATCAGGGCGTACGTGGAGGGTTCGGGCACGACGCTCACGTTATCGACGAAGATTTCGATCTCATTGCCGCCAAAGGTTCGAAGGTCGAAACCGGTAAAAGTACCGGTCAGGTTGAGCCCCCGCTCGTCGTCCCAGAGCGTGTCGTTGATCCAGACATGGGAACTCTGGGAGCCCAGGGTGTGGGCGTCGCCCGCGAAGTCGTAATTGAGGGACGTTTCGGAAGTATTCAAGACCCATTCGATCCGGTAAAGCTCGCCCTGGTTGTACATACCGTCGTTGCGGAGTTCGCGCAAATCCACCTGTCCGATCTGGTCCGTGGCGAATCCCGCACCGGCGTAGGGCCTTATTGCGAATCGGCTGTTGCCGTCGAAGGGAGAATCGTCGGTTTCGATGAAATCAAAGCCGATTTGGAAAAAATCCGGGCCTTCTCCGACCTCGAACAAATCGTTTGACTGGGCGCGGACTGTTCCGTCGCCAACATCCGCGGTGAAGCGAAGGAAGCGATTGTCGGTGCCGCGCCCGAACAACGCATCGGTGTCCTGCTCGACAACAACCGTTCCGCCTGTTTCAGAACCTCCCGTCCACGGTGATCCGGGGAATTCGCCCACGGGTTGATCACTGAAATCGTCGAAGAAGTAGACCGCGTGAACATGCGTGACGGACGCTGAAATCGCGCCGAAAGCGAGCAACGCAGCAAGACAAGGTAATGATGGTTTCATAGGTTGGGTGACAGGTTCAGGGTTGAGTTTAGATAACCTTTTGTGACGGAGGTTGTCATAAAGCAACGGCGGCGGACAGGAAAATCTGATGTTACACGTAACCAAGTGACGGGCGGTTTTCCTGGAGAGGCGTGAGACAGGCCGCGAATGGACGGCGGTGTGCGGGCGCTTTCCCTTGTGAGCCTGTCGGGAGCCAATCAGGGTGCTTCACGTTCCACCCTGAGGCGGAAAAACCGTTGGGTTTCGGAATCCGAGAGGGGCGCGGCGACCACAACCCGTTCCAGCTCGCCTTCGGTCTCGGTTGACACCGTTTCGAGCACGTCCGTACCGGAAGACCAGTTTTCGAGATCATTCGAAACGTCCAGATGGTAGGTTATTCCCGCGCTTTCCGGCCGGCGGAGGTGGGTGAGCAGGAGAGCGTCGCCGTCGATTTCCTGGGTCAGCAGGTCCCCGGGCACCGCCGGCTTCCAGGGATCCAGGGCCAGGGCGAATTTGAGCAGATTGGGAATGCCGTCGCCCGCCGGGTTGGCCGAGTCGCCACTGACGGAGGGGTCCTCTCGCTGGCTTTCTGAAAAGTGTTCGGCGAGCCAGGCGTCGTGGGCCCGGGGTTCGAGAATGACGTCGATTTCGCTGTCTTTCCCGGCGCTGTAGCCCGGGCCGTGCCGGAGGGCGACGGTGACCGTCGTCTCCTCCGGAATAAATGAGTCCGAACCGAGCGACAGGACGATCTCTCCGTCGGACGACCGGGCGTTAATGACCGGTGTCCCGGTTTCGGAGGTGGAAAAGCTGTCGGCTCCGGGACCGTCCAGGCGGAGGTCGATCCGGATCCGGTGGTCATCGACGCCGCGGCGGCCGACGGGGATCGCGATGGAATCGTGGCGATCGGGAGCGAGACGCGGCGTTGTGCCGAGGTCCACGAAGTTGACGGTCGCGATCATGCCGCCCTCACCCTGTTCGGGGTCGAGGCGTTCTTCAAGCTGGCGTTCGTAAAGGCTTTCCGGTTTGACCGGCGTTCCGTGCGATTCCCAATAGCCCTCCTCCGCGTAATCGGGAAAGTGTCCCGGCCAGCGATTGCCCCGCACGCCGATGGCCCAGTTCCGGGCGGTGGGCGGATTCTGGTTGGCGATGCGGTCGGCTGAGGAGTTCCAGATCACGTGGTTGGCGCCCGCCCAACCGTGCCCGCTGCCGAAATTGAGGCGGTTCTGGACGTTGATGGCGTTGTCGGGGATGTCGATGTTGTCGTAAAGGGTTCCGGTCGCCCAACGGTGGTGCGGGCCTGTATCGGTATGGGAATTGACCGCTGAATTGCGCAGGAAAACATTGGGTCCGTGGGTGCGCGAGTTGGTGGCGTAGTCGTGCCGGGCGTCCGAGGCGAAGGAATCCGTGACCAGGGTGAGCTGGCCTGTAATGTAAAACGGATACCGGCGGCTGCCGGTGATCCGCGAAACCGGTTCGAGGTAGCGGCAGTTCTCGACGGTTACCCACTTGGCGTAACGCCGTGTGTCCACCGTCCCAAAGGGAAAGTGAAGCCCGGTGAGGTTGCGGGCCCAGGCATTTCGCACCCGGTCCAGGCGCACCATCGTCCAGGCGTGGTCTTCGTCTTCATCTTCCGGATCCCCTGCGAACCGGGAGACGCCCCGGATGTCCTCCACGCCGACCTGGCTGATGCGGCCCGGATAGCGGTATTTGTAGATGGAACCTCCGCCGAACTCTTCCTCCAGGGCATTGACCACCGGGGCGTCGAGGGTAACGGTGTTGCCCTCGATGCCGGTGAGGATCCGGTCGTAGAAGATGTCATAGTCGCCGGCCTGCCATTGATTGACTTCGGCTCCGTCGTGGCGTTCGGGGATCTCGTCCATACCGATCGCCGAGATCCATTCCTCGGTACTGGGACGATGGACGATGACAGAATCGCCCACCTCGAGTCCCTCGGTGTTTTCCACTTCGAAGCTTCGGGCGCCGACCGGAACGTAATCATCCAAAATTTCTTTTCGCGTCCCTGAAACCTCGCTCCACCAACCGCTGCCTTCCACCCGGATCAATGGGGCCTGGCTGGTGCTCGTGCCCGCGAGCACGGTCCCGTCCTCCCCGTCGCCCGCCCCGCGAAGGACGACTCCGCTCGAATGGATGCGCAGCGTGCCCGACACCTCGAAGGTTCCCGCCTGGAGGACGACGGCTCCGCGGAAACCGTCGTCGTTTAAGGGAAGGTTCGACACCTGATCGATCGCGTTCTGAATACGCTGGGTGTCGTCGCCGGGCTCGGGAGCGAGGATGCTCTGGGCCGGGACATCGGGAATCGGCACGCCGCCGCCCAGGTACCCGGCATTCGAGAAGTCGGGAATGCGGTTGCCCCGCTCGTCGGGCCGGTACACCAGGCGTCCGTCGTCCCCGGGATACACCAGGCTGCTGTACCCGGGCGGAAGCGGCTCCGGAGGGTCGGAGACGATCGCTCCCGGGTGAATCGCGAAATCGTCCACGTACATCGTGACGGGCGAATTCGAAAAACTGCGGAGGTCCAGGCCGCGCAGCGGTCCCGGCGCCGTCGCCGGAAAGTCGGCCCGGGCGAGTTCGCCGTCGATCCAAATGTCGCCGCTGCCCGCATCGAGCGTGCGGTCGCCGTCCGCGTACGGGTACGTGACCGCTTCGGGACTTGCGTTCACTACGAAATCCATCCGATGGGCGATACCGATCGAATAAAAGGTGCCGTCGAAATCGCGGAAGGAACCGGACTCGAACTGCAGCCGGTGGATCCGTTCGCCGAGCCAGTCGGGAGTCGAGGCGTCCGTGTCGGCGTTGTAGAGGTTCACGACGAAACGGTTTCCGCCCGAGTCGTCCGGTTCGAGAAAGTCGAAACTGACCGTAAACACCTCCGGTCCGTCCTCGATCGTGTCGAGCCCCCAGAGGATCGTCGCGTTGTTCCCGATGTCGTCGAACTCGAGGTATTGGTTCTGGGCGCCGCGGCCGAACCGGTTGTCCGAGTCCTCCCGTATGCGCACCGTTCCGCGGGTTTCCGGGTCGTCGCTGATACTGGACCAAGGCGGCGTGGCGGGAGGGTCGCCGGGCGAAGGGGCGTTGAAGCTGTCCTGAAAGACAGGCGGCTCATTGGCGGCCGCGAGCGCCGGGATAATCAGGGAAAAAACGAGAAGACCGAGACAGGGTTTCGAATTCATAGGTTGGGATGTCAAACGTAGGGACGGGACGAAAAGGAATCAAATCTCCCGCCGGATTATTTTTGTTTACCTGTAACCGTACGTCCTTTATTGGTTACGGGTAACATTACTGTGTGTTTGAGAATCCGGAATACAGCGGGTAGCTTGAGTTGAAGTTGTTTCATCAGCAGATTGGTAAGAAGCTGGTTGTCGTAGTTTTTGAACGCCGTGGGCGAGAGAGCCCGAACCGTAAGCCACAACTTATGAAGAATAGCCACCCTGGAAATCGAGCCTTTACCCTGATCGAACTGCTGACAGTGATCGCCATCATTGGCATCCTAGCGGCGATTCTGATACCAGTTGTCCAATCCGTACGCGAGAGTGCGCGGGCCTCGCAGTGCATCAGCAACCTTCGCCAGAACGCCGGGCTTTTTCATGTTTATTTGAACGACAACAACAATCGGGCGGCCGTGGCCCGCGGAGGAAACAATGCCAGCCAATATATATGGGGAAAGGTTCTCGAGAACGAGGGATATCTCGATAATCGCTGGATCCTTTATTGCCCGTCGCTTCCGTTTTCCCATGAGGTCGACGATCCGCACGCACCGGGTTATGGCGCCTGGGAGTGGCGGACCTACGGGATGAATGTCTTTGATACGGAGTACGGGCAATTCGAGGACTGGCGCGGCCTCCAGGCGTTTGTCGTCAACTACAACGCCGTCCGCGAGCCTTCCCGCTACCTTCTGTTTGCCGACAGCGTCGATTCCCAGGAGCTCCAGCGTTTCCGCATTCACCAGCGCTCGGACAACGTTAACGGCACGGTCCATCTGAGGCATAACAACCGGGCCAATGTGGCTTTTCTGGATGGTCATGTTGAAGCGGCCGACGCGGCGCGCCTGGGCAACATCGGCCTCGAAAGCGGCCAGGACGGGAACTTCAACACCGTGGATTTTCCGCAGCCGAATTAGAGGCAATTTCAAGCATGAACAGCGACCCTGAATACCCGAATCCGAAAACCCGAAAGGACTTACTTATGGTTCCTCAAATATTCCGACCCCGTTCCCTGTGGGCGATCACTGCCTGCTTTGCCATCGTCGCGACGGCGCCGGCCGCCGCTTTCGACCTGTACTGGACTGAAGAAGAAGCGGTCGTTGCCTCCGACATCGACGGGAGCAATGTGACCGTCGTTTTTGACGGCACCGGAATGGACGACATCGCCATCGACATCCGGATTACCGAGAGCCACATCTACTGGACCGAGCGCCATGTGGGCAGGATCTGGCAGGCCAACCGCGACGGCAGTGATGCCGACGTGTTTTTTGACGGCGGCGAATACTTCGACTCGCTCCACTTCATGGAGTGGGACGAGGCCAACGAGAAGATCTACGTTTCCGATTATCCCAACGGCATTTTCGAGATCGATCTGGCCGCCGACGGGGAGGTGCGGAATCTGGATGGGACCGGTTTCTCGAATTTTACGGGAGTGGCGCTGCGGGGCGAAAACGAACTCCTCTGGATCACCGCCGCCGACAACGAGCTCTATACCACCGACCTGACGGCGGTGCCGGATGCGGAAGGAACCGAATTGGTGGGAGGGAACCAGACCTACGGGTTGGCCTACGATGCGGAGTCGGATATCCTGTATTACACGGACTTCGGGGGCGGAAATCTCTATTCGTACGATTTGGACACCGGAAGCAACCTGCTGCTGGGTTCCGGCTTCACGGGGTTGCTCGGGGCGAAGTTGAGTCCTTCGGGGTCGCACCTCGTCCTGGCCGAACGCGGAGCCGGGATTTCCGCTTACCAGATCGATAACGGGGCCACCGACAGGCTCGTCGAGCGCGAGGAGGTCGATTTCGGCGTGGCGGTCGATGCCGACCCCGGCGAACTGGAAGCTCCGGAATTCCTGTTTTATACGGATTTTCAGGATGACGTGCTCGACGAACCTCCCGGGGCTCCGTGGACGTCGGTGACCGAGGATCCGGAAACGGGCGGCACCGTCCGCGTCCTGCAGGACAGCGAGGAGTTTTTTCTCCGCGGGACGGGGAATCACTACCTCGACTTCGACGATATCGGGGACTCCCCCACGATTTTGTGGGCGACCGACGCGGTTCCCGGGAACGAGGATGTGTTCACGGTGAGTTTCGACTTTTTCGAGCCGTTCGGGTCGGCCGGGAATCGGTTTGTGGTGAACCTTTACAACCCGGAAGGAACGGACGGGCGGATCGACCGGCTCCAGTTCGAAGGAGGGGAATTCCGCGGTATTGACGATGTGACCTATTCGCGCGGAGTAGTGAATCGGATGGACTTCGTCGTCAATTCGAGTTCCGGGAGCGTGAGTTACGGCGACCAGGACGAGCACACGCTCTCGGCGCACACTTCCGATATCTGGATCAACGGCGAGAAGGTCCTGGAGGGCTATCGCGATGCCGGGAGCGATGCCGGGGGGCCGATTGCGGGGCTCGATCTTCGCGCGTTCTCCAATGCGCCGGTCACGATGTACGTGGACGATTTCGGGATCCGCGCCGGCACTCACTTGAGCGAGATCCGCGAGGGAGTGGGGGTCGACCCGGGCATCATTTTCTTTGACGACTTCAACAGCGTGAATGTCGGCGAAGAGCCGGCGGCGCCCTGGCGTACGGTCGATTCCGGCCCGGACCGCGGGACGGCGTATGTCCAGGCGGATACGGACGAGCTCTTCAGCCTGGGGAGCGGCAACCAGTTCCTCGATTTCCATTCGTCGGAGGAGGAGGAGCACGACAGCCCCCTGATTCTCTGGGCCCACCGGACCGTCACCGATGTCGCGCCGCGTGTGTTTACGATCACCCTGGATTTCCACGAACCGGAGGATTCGCACGGGCACCGGTTCAATCTGGGGCTCTGGGACGACGATCCCGACGTGTGGCCGGGATTCCGGATCGACCAGATCCAGTTCGAGCACGGGACCTTCCGGAATATGGAGGGGGAAGACCACTATACGGTGGGCCGGACGCACCGGCTCAACTGGGTTGTCAACAGGGACGACGACCCGGTCACCTACAACGACGGCCAGAACACGATCCCACCGTTCAGTTCGGATGTCTGGATCGACGACCGGCTGGTGGCCGAGGACTGGCTTCACGATCCGGATACGGATATGGAGTCGACCAACCTGGGCGGTTTCGACATCCGGACTTTCAGCAACAACTACGTGCGAATGTTCGTCGATCAGGTTGTGATCCGCGAGGGCGCGGCACCCGATTTTCGTGTGGTTGACGTTCCCGCCGGATTTGCCGAATGGCGGGCGGAGCATTTCACCTCGGAGGAGCTGGAAGACGAAGCGATCAGCGGCCCCGGGGCCGATCCGGCCGGTGACGGCATCGCCAACGCGATCAAGTACGCGCTGGGTATGGATCCGAGGGTTCCGGCAACAGCGGATCTGCCGGTGGAGGAAATCAGGGAGATCGACGGCGAGCGCTACCTGACGCTGACCTTTACTCGGCCTGATGACCGCGACGACGTGGACTACCGTGTGGATGCGTCCGGCGACCTGGACGAGTGGCCCGACCAGGCGCTCAGGGTGGATGAACTGACCGTGGACCACGGCGACGGAACGACTTCCTACACCTACCGCGACGTCGAGCCGATTGGGAATTCGGCGCGACGCTTCCTGCGGTTGAATGTTGGATTGACCGAATAACTGATAGCTGACTTATACGGGATGATCGCGGGATTTTGCTTCACGCTTCCTCCTTCGCCTGGGCTGCGGAGGAGAGGCGGGTTGCGGTCGACGTGAAACCCGTTCCTACGAGGGGGATCCGGCAAGGGGGGGATTTCGGAGGGCCGGGCTTGGTATGAGAGTGTTTCCCTCCACCCAGCGCCCCTCGATCAGGAGAACCTTGGGGATTGCCGGAACGCCGCGTTCGTTGTGATAGAGCTGTTCCGCTACCAGTTCCACCGCGGCGGCTCCGATGGTTTCGCAGTTCTGATCGATTCCGGCCGCGCCTCCCGTGGCATGTTCTTTGTCCAGGTTGACGAAGCCGACATCTTCGGGAACCCGCCGGCCGAGATTCATCAACCAGTCACGGATGTAATGCTTCCCCGCGAACACCACCTCCGGTTCGTGTTGAAGAAACCACTCGGAGAACGCGGCTTCGTCGATGGATTCGGGCAGAAAGGGAGGCACCCGGTGCTCCGGGGAAATCAGGTTCTGAAACGTGAGGAATCCCGCCAGCCAGTTGTGATCGACCCGCTCATCCTGAGAAGAGTGCATCGCCAGACCGATCCGCCGGTAGCCGAGGCGCCGTACCTCCATCAGGGCCGTTCTCATCGAATGGATGTGGTGATTCGCGACCCGGTGAAGCGGCGGGTCGATCAGGGTGTACCCAAAGGCGACTGTGGTGAAGTCCGCCCAGTCCAGGTCGAAGCTGGCTCCGGGTTCCGGTGTCGGCGCGATCAGTACCCCGTGGATGTTGCGCGACCGGAGAATCTGACTCATTCGGCGGTCGTTCATTCCCGGCTCGCGCAGCCAGAATTCCTCCAGCTGGAATCCGAGCTCTCCGGCACGCGCTTCCGCTCCCAGGTGGAACTTGCGCAAGGTGGGGATCTCACGCCAGCCTCGGCGTCGGGGATGCGAGGTCAGAAACCCCAGCGTTTCCACATGGTCGTGGTTTCGCGCCGACCGCAACCGTACCATGAGCGCCGATACAAGCGGGTTTGGTTGATACCCGAGTTCGTCCGCGATCCGGCGGATCTTTTCCCGGGTTTTGACGGCGACGCGCCTGTCGTTGCGAAGCGCCCGCGAAACAGTCATGCGCGAAACACCCGCCTTGTCCGCCACCTGCTGCATGCTCCGACCGGATCGAGAGTTCATAGTTACGCGTAACATATCCGGCCGTTTGCAGGGGGCAAGAAAATTGCGTTCCCCGATGATGAGTCGGGGGCGACGGACGGCGAGTCAGGAAAGTCCCGGGTCCGAATCCCGATCCGCTGACAAGGGGGGAGGTGTCCCGGAGGCGAGCAGACAGGTATACAGTTTTTTCTTGAGCGCGGGGATATCGAATGGTTTGCGGATCGCGGTCGGGGGACGTTTGAACTGTTCCGTTATGCCGGGAGAAAGCTCGGCGCTGGTACCGGTTAGAAAAAGATTTATCCCGGGATTCAGCGCTTCGGCTTCCTTTGCCAGCTCCACGCCGCTGAGGTTTTCGCGAAGCGACATCTCAGTGAAGAAAACGTCGAAACTTTCCTCCTGAAGCAACCTGAGCGTGGTTTCAAGCCGGTGGCTCTTGCGTACCCGGTAGTGATCGGACAGGACATATTCCAGAGCATCGTTGACGTCCGGGTGGTCGTCATGAAGAAGGACGGCGGGGCGGAGGAATTCGTGGAGAGGACAGACCTCGTCGGGCGGTGATTCGGCGATGCTCTCGGGCCGGTCGGCTCCGGGATCCATTTCCGAGACCCCGATCGTAATGCCGTTGGTTTTTCCGCGACTCAACCAGCCGCGCAGATCATTCATGGCTTCCTTCTTTCGGGTTTCAGGAAAACTCAGGGCCAGCGAGTCGATCTGCCAGGGACCGGCGCGTTCTTCGTTCCCGAGCCGTTCCCGAAGAAGCGGAAGCCATTCCATCAGCGATGCCGGGTCGTTCGAGTTCTCGAGAATGACCCGGGTGAGCGGCTTTTCAAGCCAGCGGCAGCGAAAGGCCTCACGCTCCAGCCCCTGTCGAACCCGCTCCCGTTCCGGGGTCAGGTCGATCATGGTCAGGCAGTAGACTTTGTCCCTGCCGGGAACCTCCGGGCAGGGTGAGACATTGGCCTTGACCAGTTGCCTGGTCCAGGTGAAGAAGAAGGAGAAATCGTGGGCCCCATTCCTGTCCGAAGCCTTCAGCAGGTGGGGAAGCATTTCGAGCGGAAGCGATCCCGGGCGACTCTTGGCGAGGTTGAGGAAGGTGGCGCTCCGCGTGTTCACAATCAGTATCCGGCCATTCTCGTCGCATGCCAGAACGGGCAGGGGGAGTTGATCGAGAATGTATTGGAGGATCGCGAGATTGCGATTCTGGTCGGAGTAGTTCAGGGCGTGTTCAAGCAGGGCGGCGCAGAAGGTTGTCAGCGACGCTATCAGCCTGAGGTCTTCAGGGCTGTAAGCCCCGTTTTCGGCGGAGGTCCGGATCTCCATGGCGCCATGGACCTTTTCACGACCCTGAAGCGGAAACACGATCGATCCGCTCTTGAAGTGGTCGGCGGCGATGCCGTTGGAGCTGTCCGGCGCCATGTGGATCGCCGCCTTGCGCAGGAAGAGAGCCTCGCTCGTCGCTTTTTCGAGCGCTTCCGAAAACTGGTGGAGATTGGGAATGTGTTCGAGCGAGGTTCCGAAACTTCGCAGAGCCCGATTGAGGGCACGGGTCCTGGATGAATCGTCAGAGGACTTTTTTTCGGTCATAGTGGCATCCTGTAAACTCAATTCTCATTTCGTCGCCGGCAGCGTAATACGGAAGCTGGTCCCTTTGCCGCGTTCCGATGTGACGCTGATCTCTCCGTGGTGCGAATCGATGATCCGTTTGACAATCGACAATCCCAGCCCCATTCCCCGTTTGCGGTTGATATCCCCGGTATTCTTTGTGCTGACAAAAGGATCGAAAATATTGGAAAGCACGGTGCCGTCGATCCCGGGCCCATTGTCGGAAACTTCGACGATCACGGCACGGTTATCCCCGCCCAGTCGCCGGTGGTGTACCCGGATCTCGATCGAAGGATCGGGCGTGTCTTCAATCGCGTCGGCCGCGTTCTGGATGAGATTGAGGAAAACCTGGACGAGTTGGTTGTAGTCTCCGGCGACCATCGGCCTTTCGGGCTTTGACAGGCTGATGTTGATACCCTTGGTCTGAAGCTCCTTGTGGCTGATCTCGATCGAGGTTTCCAGTGCCGCGGTCAGATCCAGATTCGAAAAATTTCCGGTGCCGTTCTCGGAGAGGCAGCCGATGTTTTCGACTATGGTGGCGATGCGGTTGACGTCGCGCTCCATGACCTTGTGGAGTTTCTCCCGGAAATGAGGATGCTCCTTCTGCTCCCCCATAAGTGAGACAAAAGTCTGAATCGAGACCAGGGGGTTCCGGATCTCATGGGCCATACTCGCGGCGAAAGTGCCCAGGGATATCAACCGGTCGGCCTGGTTTGCCTTACGCTCGAGATCCCGCGCCATAAAGACGAGCGCAACTTGGATGCAGAGGGATTCGAGCAGGGAGAGGTCGATATCCGTATAGCCCTGTTTTCCCCGGGTCTCGCCGAGAAAGAGGAAGCCCAGGAGGTGATCGTGGTGATGGACGGGAATGACGGCGCTGACGGGTAGCTTTTCGTCAATCCTGGGCGCAGTAGTGCTTTTGCTTCCGGCCGCCAGTTCTTCGCGGAGCTCATCCCCCAGCAGAAAGGTGCCCTTTTCCTTCAGCAATTCCGGAAGGGGATGTTCGGGGTCGAATGTGATTTTCCGTATTTCCTCCACATAATCGCCGGCTTGTGCCCTGCAGGTATAAGCGCTTTCCAGTGGGGCTTTATAGAAAAAGGAAATACGGCCGATATCCATGTTTCGGGAAACAAAGTCGACGATTTCCTTAAAGATGTTTTTCTCGTTTGGAAGCTCGCCGATTTTCCGGGTGAATTCCTTGAGTTCATTCCGGTAGCTGAAGCGGTCCCGTAAGAGATTGCCTTCGACGAAACCTTCCACGCCACGCTTGAAGGCGGGCAGAAGCCAGAACAGTACCGAAACCATAAGAACCGAAATCAGAAACGCGGTCAGCATCTGGTAATTATTCCGTCCTTCTTCCTGGTCCCCCGGGTAGCCGAAGAAATAAATACCCGTCGAGAGAAGGAGGGCAACCACCAGGATAAACGACGCGTAGCAGAGTCCCTTGAGCAGGATCAGGTCGACTTCCATCAGCCGGAATTTCATGATGGAATAACCGACCGCCACCACGTAAACCGCGACCAATCCGTTTCCGAACGGGGTGACAGGTACGTCGAACCAGAGAAAGAAATTGGTCAACCCGCCCGAGTAACAGAGCACCAGCCCGTAAACGACGAACTGAATCTGCTTCTTTCTTCGGGGTTCGGCCTTCTTGTAAAAACGGATCAGTGCAATAAAACTGATAACCGAATAGAACAGAAAGTTGACCATGAAAGGGTAGAACAGCCAACCCGGTACGGGCCAGAAGGGGAATATGAGCTTCTCTTCCACGCCGGCCACGACGTAGGGAGTGAAGAGGGAAAGGAACGCGAAGAGGGCGCCGACCCAATAACCGTACCTGATAAGGGAACGGTGGTCCGAACGGGTCAATTCCGAGACGAAGTAATGAAGGCTCACCGGAATGAGAGCAGCGCCTGCCATCAACATCCGGCACAGAAGAAGCGCCTGCTCCCCGGTGGTGGCAAGCTGCCAGAAAAAATAGGGAATCGACCAGAGGGCAACAAAGAGACAGAAGAGGCAGAACGAGCGGCTGAGCCGGCTTTCCGGGTTCTTGGAATAAATCAGGAGCGCAAGTGTGATACTCGACAGCGCGTTTACAAGGGAACTGATGGTGAGATAGGAGATCACTTTTCCGCCGCAATAAAGTGCGTTTGGTCGCCGAAGGAGCACTCGATCTTGATATTGCCGAGACCGGCACTCCTGGCCATCGCAGCCATCTGTTCCCCGGTGAAGAAACGGTAGTACCCCTTTTCCTCTTTAACTTTGATTTTCCCCGCCGCTCGAAGGAGATCCCGAGCCGACTCCAGTTCGTTGTCATTGACGTCCTGATGAAGAAAGTCGCGATAGATGGTGGACATGTCGCAGTGGGGTTTCATGCTGGATATCACGATCTTTCCACCGGGCGCGAGGATTCGCTGCAGTTCACGGATGACCACCCAGGGCTCCTGCAAATACGAAACGACCAGGCTGCAGCAAATCTTGTCAAAACAGTTGTCGGCAAAGGGCAGTTGCGTGCCCTTCTTTCCGTCGTTTTCCTTGAGGGAACATTCCTCCAGGTCGGCCTGGGCGTAGGCGAGGTCGAGGAGGGGCCGGGGGGTGGAGGTCAGATTTGCCGCGAGTTCGTACCCCGCGTCGGCGTGCCGGCGACAGGCTTCGGCGAGTCCGGTCTGTGTCAGGTCCAGGGCAACGTACATCGGGGGCGGGAAGACAGGGAGTTTCCTGCCGCGTTCGAGAAGGTCCCGGATGATCCAGATGCCGAACAGCCCGTTGCCGCAACCGGCATCCAGGAGCATGTCTTCAGAGTCGATTTCTCCCAGGTGTGATCCAAGGATATCCAGGTACTCCTGGTAATCCTCGAAACGTTCGAGAATCGAGTATTTCTTAAGGTAGTTCGTCCAAAAGCTTTTTTCGGGTTCCACTTCCGGCTGCGCGCGCTTAAGCATCTCCCGCTCGATCTTGTTCCGGGCGATCACTTGTTTCTTGTCCGGCTCAATGATCGTTGTGTCTGGAATGCTTTGAAGGCTGTCGCTGAGACAGGCCTTGACTATGAGTTTCAGGGTTTCACGGGCGGCACGGGGGGTCTCCCTGACCTCATGGAGAGCATCTTTGATGACGTGAACAACCGTATGCTCCCGGGAGCGGAGGAGAAGATCGACGTCGTTGGGGTCGACCCAGGCGTCTCGTTCGGCGGACAGATAAACGATCGGGGTCTTGGCCCAGGCGAGATCCTTCTTGGTCCCTTCCCGGTCGTGCATATCATCCTTGACCATTCGGTCAAAGAGGTGGTCAAGGTCGATTTCGAAGCCGAGAATGTCATTGATCCCCCATCTTTTGCCCTCGATGTGTCCGGCGACAAGGTCCTCCTTGTATATCTGGTAAAGCGTGTATCGAATATTCAATACACCGACCAGGCTTATGAGTCTCACCACCCGATCGTCGAGGGCCGCCGCGCGAAACGAGCAGCGCGCGGAAAGGCTGGCGGAAAAGAGAATGACTTCTCGGACCCCGAACGATTCTTCAAGGAAGTCCAGGCTTCCGCGAATGTCCTCGACCGCGTCGCCGAGCGTAAACAGCGACATGACCCCTTCGCTCTCGCCGACATGGCAGGCGTGATCAAAGCGCAGCACGTTGAAGCCATTGGCGGCGAGATAGTAGGCGATCTGCAGGTTGTTCTTTTTGCTCTCGGCGTATTTCGGCGCCATCAGGACAAAAGGAGCGCTTTCCGTCTCCGCATGAGCACTGCGGTCCCAACAGGCTACGAGTTTTTTTCCGGTCCGGCTGCGATAGGTTAAGCGATCAGTCAGAATCGAAATAGAAGAGAGTTCGCTCGTTGCAGGCATGGTCGGTCAGCAAATATAGGTATTCCAGCTATATATATTATCCTATTTTCCCGTAAAACACGACGAAAAGCAATTGCTTTTTGCGCCGGGGAGTTGCCGATTTGGTATAGGGCATTCCCCTGTTGCGGGGTTTTCAATTCCCGATTGCCGGCATGGCACTTCCCCTAGGGGCCTGCCGGATAGGCGGGTAGAGCGTGCTGGTTTTTCGATCACCGGTATTCTCTTGCTTCGGCACCCGGTCGCTTTACCATGTTGGATTACCGGAAGGAACCGTTAATAGTGGCCGGGGGAGCGGCTCGGGAGCCGCTTGCGGGAACGGATCCGTTCGGGTTCCTTTTTCATTCACGCCTGGGGCAAATTATGGCGATACCGGAATGGGACGACTTCGGGCCGGCGGAGTTTTTCGCCGTTTACTACGTGGCAACAGCGGCCGGATTTCTGCTCGTGCGAATTCTGCTTGTGAGTCGTGGCAGACCGAAATCCGAAACGGATTCGGGAGGGGAGTCCGTCGACAGCCTGTGGCAGGTGTTTATGCGGGGGCTGAACCCGTTTCTGGCTGCGGCGCTTTTTCCTGTTTTCTGGCCCCTGGTACTCGCGTTACAGGTGTTGCTGGGGAGGGTCCTGGGACGGATTCTCGTTTCCAATGAATCGGAACACACGGAAACGAGTTTCGGTCTGGATGCTTCGGCCGGTCTGGCTTCCCGGATCGGCCGGGAGGGCGAAGCCCTTTGCGATCTTCATCCATCGGGAAGGATAATGATCGGAGACGATACCCTGGAAGCGGTGACCCGGGGAGGGTTCATTCATCGGGGCAGCCGCGTGCGGGTGATCGGGAGCGAGGGGTTCAGGGTCGTGGTGGAGCCGAATGACTAGCGGTCCGTCGAAATCCCGGTAAAAGTCACGGCCGGCCATACGCCCGGAAAAAAACGACGACCTTCTTTCGACAAGTATAAGCCCGACGGATTGCTGGAAATCGTGCCGGAAATCCGCCTCGCGGGTCGTTCCGGGGTCGCGGGAATTGCGGGTTGTCCGCTGGAAATTTTTCCTCTTTCTTATACCGGTTGTGAAAATAAGCTCAGAGCAAGTTAAGAAACGGAATCCGATTCGTGTCGGCATGATCGGAATGGGCGGCTTTGCCGGCAGGCATCATAATACTCTGTTGAAGCTGGAGGAGGAAGAGGAGGCCCGTCTGGTGGCGACTTGTGACCCCGGTCTCTCGCTGTTTGCCGAGTCGATGGAAGCCTGGAATTTCCGGCAACGCGGAGTTCGGGTTTTCGAGACCTACCTCCGGATGCTCGATGCCTGCGGAGGGGAGCTGGATATGGTCGTCATTCCCACGCCGATACAGTTTCACGCCGAAATGCACAAAGAGTGTGTTCGGCGGAGGATTCCGGTGTATCTGGAGAAGCCGCCGACGCTGGTCTTGAGCGAACTCGAAACGATGATCGAGACGGACCTCCGGCAGCGAAAGCGAACCAATGTCGGATTCAACTTCATGGTTGAGCCGCCGCGCCTGGAATTGAAAAGGCGGCTCCTGGCGGGAGAGTTCGGGCGTTTGCGCCGTGTCGGGTTCCGGGGGCTTTCGCCGCGGCCGGAGTCCTATTTCACTCGAAACAACTGGGCCGGGAAGCTCTTTGTCGGCGAGAAGCCCGTGCTGGATTCCTGCATGGGGAATGCGATGGCGCACTACGTTCATAATTCGCTTTTCTGGGCGGGGGAAAGCGAGATGATGTCCTGGGCGCAGGTCGATTCGGTTCGAGCCGAGATCTACCGGGCGAATCCGATCGAGAACGCGGATGTCTTCTTTGTCCACGCGGAGACGCCTGAGGGGGTCGGCCTTGACCTGGCGATCACCCACGCATGTGAGGCCGTGCACCAGGAGGAGATTCTCTGGTGTGACCGGGCGGTGATTCGCTACCGAACCTCCGGCGGCTACAGTTTCGAGTGGAACGACGGGCGAAAGGAGGAGTTTCCGTTCGACCGGGAAGACCTGTTGGCGGCCAACCACCGCTCCTTTTACGACTACCTGAGGGGCGGTCGGCCCCGGCCGGTCACTCTGCTGGAGGACTGCCGGTCCTTCGTGCAGCTTTACAACCTGGCCTATGTGTCGTCGGGCGGCATCACTTCGATTCCGGACGAGTATCTGTCGTCCTGGGACAAAGCGGGGGACCGGGTCATCGCGGTCAACGGAATCGCGTCGGCGGCGGAGCGTTTTGTGGAGCAGGGCGAACCTCCTTCAGCCCAGGGAATTTCCTGGGCGGTCCCGCCAAGGCACGCGGCGAGCCGGGACGAGGTGGATTCCCTCGAGAAACTGATCTGGGAGTGGCGGCGTACGGCTTGAATTCTCCTGGGAGGAACGGGGACGCGGATCCATTGAGTCCTTCAAAAAATGGGATTTACTTGCCATCTCCCAATTGCACACTGAACTTTCAATCCGCCAGGAGCCTTTATGTCCGAGAAAACGCCCGCCAAGTCCAGTAAAACCCAGAAAGCTTATGCCCGTGCCGGTGTCGATATCGACCTGGCGGACAGTATCAAGGGGGGATTGAAAACCACCCTTACGCGCGCCAGTCGTCCCGAAGTGCTCGGAAAGGCGGGGGGATTCGCGGGATTGTTCGATCTCTCAAAATCCAAGTACAGGGAGCCGGTCCTGGTCAGTAGCGTCGACGGGGTCGGGACGAAGCTCAAACTGGCTTTTTCGAGCGGCCGGCACGAGGGCGTGGGGCGGGACATCGTCAATCATTGCGTCAATGACATTGCCGTCCTTGGGGCGGAGCCGTTGTTCTTTCTGGATTACATCGGGATGGGCAAACTGGAGCCTTCGGTCTTTCAGGGCGTGCTCGGGGGAATGGGAAAAGCGTGCCGGGAAGCGGGTTGTGCGCTCATCGGGGGAGAGACCGCCCAGATGCCGGGCTTTTACCGTCCCGGTGAGTACGATCTTGTCGGTTCGGTCGTCGGAATCGTCGAAAAGAAGAAGATACTGACCGGGAAACCGATTCGTCCCGGCGATAAGCTGGTCGGCCTCGCATCCAGCGGGTTGCACACCAATGGCTATTCGCTGGCGACCAGAATCTTCCTGACCAAGCTTCGTTTCCGAATGGACGATCGTTTGCCCGGAAGCCGTCGCACCGTCGTGTCGGCTCTCCTGGAGCCCCACGTCAATTACGCGGGTTTGTTCCACCGGCTACTGGAGAAGTACAATTCCGGAACCCGCGCGGATACCCGTAAAGACAACGGGATATTCGCGGCGGCTCATATTACCGGCGGCGGGTTTTCCGGTAATATTCCCCGCGTCCTGCCCGATAATTGCGATGTTGACATTGATACGCAAAGCTGGCCCAAGGAAGCGCTTTTCGAAATACTCGCCACGCAGGGAGGGGTAGCCTTCGAGGAACTCTACGAGGTGTTCAATATGGGAATCGGGATGGTACTTATCGTCTCGTCCGACGCGGCCGGCGATGTGGTGCGGAGTTGCCGCCGCGCCGGCCGGCGGGCCTGGGTGATCGGTGAGGTGACTTCGGGCAAGGGCGCTGTGAATTTGCGGTAGGGGTCCCGGGCAGTCGACGCGTTCAACGGAAGCTCAGGTCTGTTGGCTTTCGAGAACGTTCTGAATCTGTCGGTGGAGGTCGCTTGTTTTGAAAGGTTTGGCGAGAAAATCGACCGCACCGCATGCCCGAAGTGTTTCGACGGAAAGGTTGTTGTACCCGCTGCTGATCAGGATGACGGGCCGATGGGAGAGAATAGGGTGTTTTTTGAGTTGCGAGCACAGGGTAAATCCGCACTCCCTCTGCATTTCCACTTCGATCAAAATGACGTCGACGGGCTCGGCCTCGGCAATGCGTAGCGCCTCCTTGCCGGTTCTGGCCACATGGATGGAAGAAAATAAGTGCCGCATGACCGACCGAATCATTCTGAGAAAGTCGGGATCGTCGTCGATTACAAGAATATTGCCGGAGGGACCGACTTCAGCAGCCATCGAATCGATGGGGTTCGTTGTTTGTCTGTTCGAGAGGTGTAGCCCTGTCCGCAGCCGGGGGAGCCGGAAAAAGGCTTTTCGCGGAAACCAGCCGCTTGTCGCTTTGAAAAAAGGCTTTTCGAAAGCGGCACTTGAGCACCCCCGAATCAGGGCTTGGAGGGGTGTGTGGCAGTTGTGTTGGGGAGTAAAATCCGATACGCATAAATATAGTGTTGGTCGCCGGGGCGGTCAATCGCATTTTTTGCTTTTCTATTCTCCGAGAACACTATTGGGTTAAGGGAATCACCTATGCCCATGGATTACAGGGAGTTTTTCCGAAGTCTTCGAAAGAGCCGCGGCTTCACACACGAAACCCTTGCGGAAAAAGCGGGGTGTCATCGAAACACCGTTTTGAACGTTGAACGAAAACGTCCTGTGAAGTTTCGAACCGTGATCGAGCTGATGACCGCAATGGGATTCGACCGGAAATCAGAAGAGGTCCGCCGTATGGCGCTCTTGTGGCTCGAGTCGGTCAGCGGGATCGGGTTGACCGTCGAGGAACTCCGCGCCGAAGCGAAAGACATCCGTTTCGAGTATCAGCAAACGGTGCATCGGGCCAGTGACGAGCTCAATGAGGCGCTGGCGCGCCGCAGCCTTTCCGAGGACCAGATTCGTTTGCTCGCTCTTGCCGCGAACAACCCTGAAATCATCGAGATCATCCGGCAAATCCGCGAGTTTTCGAAGAACCTGGATTGTGTGAACGGGAACTCCGTCGCCGGGGGGAGCCGGGAGACGGATATTCAGGTGGCGGAAGACTGAATCCCGCGCCGTCAGTGGGTTTTAAGGGCGTCCCGGGTGCGCCGTTTGAGAATCTTGAGCTTCTTCTCCAGCAGCTTCACGGTTTTCTTCTCCATACGGTCGATAAACAGTACGCCATTCAGGTGATCGACCTCATGGAGGATGCAGCGGGCTAGAATGCCGTCGCATTCAAGCGTATGCGGGTTTCCCTTGAGATCCTGGTACCGGGCCCGGATTCTACTCGGCCGTTCGACGTCTCCCCGAATATCGGGAAACGAGAGACAGCCCTCCTCGAATACGATCGGTTCGCCCGGCAGGTAAGTAATTTCCGGATTGGCGAGAGCCAGGGGCATGAACAGGTCGGTCGGAACGTTGTCGCGCCCGTCGAGCACATATTGAAACTCCGAGGGGGATTCCCGGAGGTCGACCACGCAGAATCGCAGCGCTTTCCCGACCTGCTGCGCCGCCAGACCGATACCATCCGCCTCGTGCATGGTTGCCACCATGGCCTCAAAGAGCTCGGTCAGGCCGGAGTCGAAACTCTCAACCGGCTTTCCTTTTTTCCGCAGGACGGGATCGTTGTAGTAAGTGATAGGCAGGCTCATGATCGATGTTGGGCTTGGGTAACCGGTACACGATTTCGGGAAAAATGCGAGCCGTTCACCACCCGGACCAGGCAAAACCGAGCGGGACGAGCGGGGTCAGGAGCATCAGGCGGGAGACGCAGCGGGCGGAGATTCCCGACAGGACATCCCCGAAGTAGGCCAGCAGGCACAGATTGGCCGCGGCGGCGGCTATGGCGATGAATACCGGTGCGAAGGGTGCGTTGGCACTGAGCGGCGCCAGGGCGATTGCGAGCAGCGCGACGAAGCCGTTGACCCGGATCGCACTGAGTTCGAGTCTGGGAACCCGCAGAACAAAGGGCTTTGCGTGTTTGGCGCGGTCGCGCCATTCGAAGTCCGACGAGGTCCAGAAGGCGAGGATCAGCAGCACCACGAGAAGCACCAGAAGCGTGGTGACGTGGACCGGCGGAAAAATTCCGTTGGCAAGGAGAAACACCGAAACGATTCCTCCGGCGAACAGTGAATAGGCGATTTCCCTGGGGAGGAGTTCTTCCGTGCGCCTGTGGTAAAAGGCGCAGGACACCAGGTACATCGCCGCGAAACCGGCAAGCGGCAGCAACCCCATCTGTTCGAGCCAGCGAAGGCGATTGGCCGCTATGATCACGACCGACAGCAGGACGAAGGGGGTTACTGTGAGAAGCGGCCACCGTTCGGCACGAAAGAAGTGAACCCGCGGGTCGTTCAGATCCCGCGCCGTATCCTGGGCGGCCCTGATGCTGCGGCTCAGGGCGAGGAACAGCCACCCGCCCCCGGCGGTGATCAGGAAATGGGGCGCTTCCAGCGGGACATAAAGTGCCTGGGCAAACAGGGCCAGCCACAGGACCGTGACGCCCGGCGTGTCCAGGGCCAGCAGCGCGGGCCAGTGCCACAGGGGGAAGTTGGTTAAGGATGTCTTTTCCAAGCCGTTTACAACATGTTTTCGCGCTCGAAGGGCTTGCAAGCGGAATCTGGGATTTCTTTTCCGCCGGGATCCCCTCGTCTCCTCGCAGTCTAATCCGGGCAGCCGTCCCGGTCGACATCCCGCACACAGCGGAATCCGAGGTTTCCGGTTGAAGTGTCGGGGGTGTTTGCGGTGCGGGCGGCGACGCGGTAGCGGTTGCAGTAGGAGTGGTGACAGAGATAGGAGCCGCCTTTCATGAGCCTGGATTCTCCGGTTTCGGGACCCCGGGGATTCTCCCGGGGGCCTTCGACGTGGAAATCGGGACTGAACCTGTCGAAGCACCATTCCCAGACGTTTCCGGAAACGTTGTACAGACCGTATCCGTTGGCCCGGAAGGACTTCGCGGGGGCGGTGCCCCGGTAGCCGTCGTCGCCGGTGTCCTCGACGGGGAAGCGGCCCTGCCAGATGTTGCAGCGGTGTTTGCCGCCCGGAGCCAATTCGTCGCCCCAGGGGTAGGTTTTCTGTTCGAGGCCTCCACGGGCGGCGTACTCCCATTCGGCTTCGGTGGGGAGACGTTTGCCCGCCCAGCGGCAGTACGCTACCGCGTCGTTCCACGAGATGTGGATGACCGGGTGGTCGAGGCGCTTCCTGACGGTCGAGCCCGGTCCTTCCGGATGACGCCAATAGGCCCCTTCCAGCCCGAGCCACCATTCCAGCCCCGGAAGAGGCCGGCAGGAAAGACGGCGTCGTTTCTTTTCGGGTACAAACAGGTGGAAAACGTACGACCAGCCAAACTTCTCCGCCTCCGTCTTGTAGCCGGTGGCGTTGACGAAGTCCTGAAACTGCCGGTTGGTGACGGCACAGGTGTCGATGTAAAACGAGTGCACCCGCACCCGCCGCACCGGTCCCTCGCCGTCAGCCTGCCAGGCTTCCGGACTCTCGGTCCCCATGCGGAATTCCCCTGAAGAAATCAGGGTCATTCCTTCCGTCGAGCCTGCGACGGCAGCCGAAAGGTCCGGTTCCGCCGTAACGGCGGCCGGCCGGCCTGACGAAGGTGTGCAGCATCCTTTCTCCATGGAATACTCCTAAAGGAACCCGTCCCGTCGCGCAAGTCATCGCGGGAGGGACGCCCCTTCAAGCCCGCGGTTGGCCCCGGCAAGGGACGCCTCGATTCACGATTCGTGTTGACTGATTCAAGCAAAAGACAGGAGCTTTCCCCTGCTGTGCATAGTAACTCTCGAATGGGGCGTGTTGGCCCGTTGGCTTTCCTCGCGATGCTCCTCGTGATGCTCGTCGTGTTCGCCGGCGGATGTGCCTGGAGGGTGATTCCGCCCGCGGGCGTTGAGGAACCGGTAGCCGTCCACCTCACCGATTACGGTCGGCACACCCGTTTGGCGCTGCCGATGGACGAGGACACGATGCACGAATACGGTTTTGGCGAGTGGCATTACTACGGCCTGGAAAACCGCGGGTTTTTTTCGACCCTCCGCGCGGTTTCAGGATTCGGAAAAGCGACGTTGGCGTTTCGACCCCTTCCCCGCGACGAGGACTTGTTTTCGCTTTACGTCGGAGGACGGCGGACGGTCACGTTGTTCGTCGAGAAGGAACGGGTTCGCGAGCTTCGGGAGTCCCTGGAAACGCGTTGGTATGAGCGGCGGGACGAACGGATCCACCGGGAGCGGGAGAACCTCCATTTCGTTCCTGTGGATGACAGGTATCATTTGTTTCGGAATTCGAACCATAAAACCGCCGAATGGTTGTCCGAGCTGGGCTTCGAAGTGCGCGGGTTCCCGATTCTTTCGAATTTTCGCGTTCGGGAAGAGGAAAGGTAAACGCCACCGGGCATCGCGCCGCTTAGGAGTCTGTCGGCGAAGCTCGACAGACTCCCCCGGCAGGATGTCCAGCTCTGTTTCCGAAAAAATCAACCGCGACAGGCGGCGAGCAGGCGGCGGATCGATTCATCCTCTTCCCTGTGATAAAGCGCGAACGGGTCGAGCACTGCCCGTCCGAGCGCGTTTTCGAAAATCGACTGGTTCGGGGCTTCCCGGTCGATCGAACCGCTCTTTTCATCGAGGTTCGAGTTGAATATGCCGGCCGCGCTGACGGGAAGGAAGTCCTCGTAGGTGACGGGGGTTGCCCGCGCCCGGCCGGCAGCGACGAGCGCGTCGGCCCGGTCTTTGGGTGAGGCCTCCTCGGGGAGCTTCGGGGATGAGGAGGCCTCGGAGCCGCTCTCCGGCTCGGTCCAATGATAATGGAAATAGCCGAGACCCTGTAGCCTGAGTTCCTCATGGCTCCAGGCGGGAAAGCCTTCGCGGAAGATCCGGTTGAGGAGGTCGGGGTAGGCCTTGCGGTACTCCCGCTCGTCCACCTCATTCTTCAAGGCTTTGGCTTCGCGGTTCACCCGGGCAATGAGGTAGTCGTAAATCTCGCGTGCCCGCGGCGTGACGGCGCATTCGCGAAGCTCGATTTCGCCGAAGCGCGCGCGGTGTTTTCCGCCGGTGTGGCTGCCGTCCTTTTCGGGAAACCGGATCTCTTCGTTGAGCGCCTTGAAGGAGGTCTGCTTGAGGAGAATGGGGCACTGTTCGGGAGGGCCCTGAACTTCGGGAATGGTTTCGATGCCCATGGTCCCCATGGTTTGATGAACCCGGTGAATATCGAGGACCCTGGGGGTCAGGTGATTGATGTGCGGGCCGCGGAAACAGACAATGTCGGCGAGGAGACTGTTGACCCGCAGCATCCTTTCGTAGAATGACCGCGAGGTGAGGGCGGTGGTTTGCCAGCGAAAGGTTTCCAGTGCTTCCCGGATAAACCAATCGGCTTCTTCCCGCGTAAATCCGTCCTGTTTGCTGTGAAGGGAAAGGAGTTCGCGAAGTGCCGGGGTAAAGATGTCGCGGCGTGCGAGAGTGGCTTCGGCCTCGTCGCGGACATCCGGGTCCAGGAGGTCGGCGCGAAGGAGTGACGTGAACACGCGAAAGGGGTTGCGGGCGAGTTCGTCTTTCTCCACCGGGCGGAACGCGGTCGAGTGAACCGGAAGGCCGGCCACACTCAGATCGTAATAGCCGACCGGATACATGCCCATGATCCCGAAGACTTCGGCCATGGTCCTGAGCTCGTCGCCCGTCCCCAGGCGAATGGCGCCGTGACGCTCCTGGCCGACCCGGTCGAGGCTGCCGAGTTCATCTTCGAGAGCGGGGTGTTGCCGGAGTATCTCGGCGTTGATTTCCCGGACGATTTCCAGGAGCTGTCCGTAAAGGGGCACTTCTTTCCGGTACATTGCCGACATCGCCGCGGAAAACTCGGAGCGGATGACGTGAGAGGGAACGAAGGTGGTTGTCGGAGAGGTCATCGGGGGAGCGCCGAGGGGGTGGCCTGCCTAGAACCCGATTGCCAGGCCTTC
>PWMU01000062.1 GCA_003558065.1 Opitutia bacterium
GTGAGCCGCGCGCCCGCCTCGGCCGCCCAGTCGAGAATCAGGGGGTCGGGATGAACCTGGTAGACGCCCTTGGTCAAACCGCTGGTATTTACTTCCAGGCACAAATCTTCGTCGACCACCGTCTGAAGAAATTCGCGTATCACACCTTCATGCTCCGCCGGCTCGAAGGCGTCCACCGTTCCGTAAATCCGGATCACGTCGGGATGCGCGATGCTGTTGTAGCGGCCGGAACGGACTCCGTCCGCCAAATGACGGAAATAAGTCTCCACGACTTCCCGGGGCTCTTCCAGGCCGTGTTCCTCCAGCCAGTTCCGGTAGGCCGGGAGGGGATGATGGAGGGAACCGAGAATAAAGTCGAAGGGATGCCGGGACAGCACGTCGTCCATGCGGTCCATAATTGCCTCGTCCGGACAAATTTCGGCTTCGATTCCGGTCAGCACGCGAACCCCCAGGTTTTCCCCTTCTTCGGCCGCCTCCGCAACCAGATCCACGTACCTGGGAAGATCCCGTTCGGCCATGCGGATCGCGGGGCCGCCGAGCCGGTCGTCGTCCAGCGGAACATGGCAGGTGAACGTGATCAGATCAATTCCGGTTTGTGCCGCGTGCCGGATGTATTCAATCGGCTCACCGACGGCGTGACCGCACAACGGCGTGTGCATGTGGCAGTCAATTCTCTGAATGGTCATCGAAACTAGCGGTTGTGGTTGTTCCTGTTAATAAAGCTTCAGCCGTGCTGACGCAAGACTTACGGGTGGGTTCCTGAACCATGGAGGCAGGCGGATCGAATCCTTGGGCAAAATCCTCTTCGAGAAGCCGGTCGCCTATCGGCCCGTTTCTCAGGTCAGTTGCCAATGGCTTCTGAAACCGTATTACTCCCGCCGAGCAGCCGTTCCACCTTCTGAAGCAGATCGGCGGGACGGAACGGCTTCGCGATGAAGTCCGCGGCTCCTTTGAGGTCTTCTTCCGGGTTGAGGCGATTGTCCACGTACCCGGACATGAAAAGGATGTTTATTCGGGGAGAGCTGCCGCGACACTGACGGCCCAGCTCCTTCCCGTTCATTCGGGGCATCACGACGTCCGTGACGATCAGGTCGATGCCATCGGGATGCTTCTGGAACTCTTCGTAGGCTTCCTGTCCGTCGGCGGCTGTGATCACGTCGTAGCCGTCGAGCACAAGGATCTCCCTCACCATTGCCCGGACGATGTGGTCGTCTTCGGCAAGGAGTATCGTGACCTCTTGTTTTTTTTCTTTTCCTGCGGTGCCGGACATCGGGTTGGTTCCTAGGTGGTGGTAAAGAACAAGATTATCGGGGAACCTGCAAAAAACCCAGTTTTATTTTACAGGGTTTAATGGTTTTTTTACAAAACAGTCAGGTTTTCTTTACGGGTGAGGCTCTCGCGTGCTGGAGTGCGCGGTTTCACGGATTTCTCATTTGACCACCCAAAGGACATCTTTCATAGTGGAAAGTTTCCCATGAACCGCGTCCATATCAGAACGTACGGCTGCCAGATGAATGAGCGGGATTCCGAGGCGGTGGCTTCCCAGCTCGTCGCGCGCGGTTACAGGATCGTGGACCGGGAGGAGGAGGCGGATATTGTGTTGTTGAACACCTGCAGCGTCCGCGATCAGGCGGAACAAAAGGCTATTGGCAAGATGGGCCACCTGGCCAAGCGCAAGCGCCGCAATCCGGATTTTGTGATCGGATTCATGGGGTGCATGGCCCAGAACCGCGGACCGGAACTCCTGGAGCGCCTCCCCGACGTCGACCTGATCGTCGGGACACAACGCTTTCACCACATGCCCGAGTACCTGGACCGGTTGACCGCATCCCGCGAATCGGGCGTCCCTGTGCCGTCCTCCATCGTGGATCTCGAAGAGGAAACCGGCTCCCAGAACACGATCCGGGAGCATCTTCCCGAGCGGAGAAAGGTTTCGGCTTTCGTTTCGATTATGCAGGGATGCAACATGGCCTGCACGTTTTGCATCGTGCCCAAGACCCGGGGTCGCGAACGCGGCCGTCCCATCGGCGAAATTGTGCGCGAGATCGAAGAGCTGGCAGCCGACGGAACCCGGGAGGTGACTTTGCTGGGGCAAATTGTCACCAGTTACGGGCGGGGTGAGATCCCCGTCCGTAACGGCAAGAGTCCTTTTGTTCAGCTCCTGGAACGTGTTCACGAGGTCGATGGCATCGAGCGAATCCGTTTTACCTCCCCTCACCCGCGGGGATTCAATCGGGATCTGGCCGAGGCCTACCGTGATCTTCCCAAGCTATGCAACTATGTCCACCTGCCTCTGCAATCGGGATCGGACAGGATGCTGCGCCGCATGAACCGTCCCTATTCGCGCAAAAAGTATCTGGAGATCGTGGAAAACCTTCGCCGGAATGTTCCCGATATGTACTTTTCGACCGATATCATTGTCGGCTTCCCGGGCGAAACGGAAGACGATTTTCACCAGACCTGCGAGGTCTTCGACCGGGTCGGCTACGACATGGCTTATATTTTCAAGTACAGCAAACGCTCGGGGACTCCGGCTGAAGCCATGGAAGATCAGATTTCAAGCGAGGTGAAGGAGGCCCGCAACCAGGAGTTGCTCGGGAGGCTGGAGAAGCTGTCCGGACGGCGCAACCAGGCACTTGTCGGTACCACTCAGGAGATTCTCGTCGAAGGCCCCGCCCGCAAGGGCCCGTATTTCACCGGGCGCACCCGCGGCAATCGGGTCGCTTTTTTCGAGGGAAATGAGCGCCTGGTTGGCGAGTTAGTGGAAATGTATGTCGACAGAGCCACTCCCAGTTCGTTGTATGGTTCCCTCGTTCTGGCCGGGGTCGATACTTGAGCCAACCTTATTGTTGCATGGATCTCTTTCTCGCTACGTTTTTGACCGGACTGGTCCTTTTGCTTGCCGGAGCTTTGCTGCTTTGGAACGGCAAGCCCGTCGCGGCCCTGATCAAAGGCTTTCCCCGGTCGCAAGGAGCGGCTCTCGTCGGAATGTCTCTGGCCGCCGCCTGGTTTCTCTACCTCATTACCCAGCTCACTGAAGCCGATTTTGGCGCTTACAAGCGGCCGCTGTTCATGGGGTTTGGCGCGCTTGCCGTGCTTTCCTATTTTTACGTGAGGGAGTTTCTGGCCGTGCGAAGTTTCTGCATCCTTTACCTGCTTGTTGCCGCGGTGCTGCTGGGGGCCGCGTGGATGCAGGAGCCGGCAAGCCGGCTTTTTCTCGTGACCCTGGTTTACATCGGCATTGTTCTGTCCCTGTACCTTGCTGTGGTACCCTACCGCCTGCGCGATTTCTTCGATTGGCTGTTTGCCCGTGAGATTCGCCCCCGGCTCCTCGGGGGGGCGTTTCTGGCGTACGGGACCTTGTTGAACGTCGTCGCTATCACCTATTGAACCTCCGATGACACCTCAAAGCGATCATCCGGCTTTGTTGCTGATCGTCTCCGGTCCCGCCGGAAGCGGGAAAACCACCCTTTGCGATCGGATGTTGGCGGAGGTTTCGGGCCTGCAACGGATCATCACAGCGACTACACGCCCTCCCAGGATCGGTGAAAAGGACGGGGTGGATTACTACTTTTTCAGCAGGGAGGCGTTTCAGGAAGGGATTGATAACGGGGAGTTTTTCGAGTGGGCGCGCGTGCATGACCACCTTTACGGCTGCCTGAAGCGGGAAGTAAGGGACAAGCTGGCGCGCGATATCGACCTTATTCTGAACATTGATGTGCAGGGTGCGGATACCTTTCAGCGGGCGGTCGATTCCGATCCCCAGCTGAGGGATCGTGTTGTATCCGTGTTTCTGACACCGTCGTCCCTCGAGGTAATCCGGGCGCGGCTCGAAGAGCGGGGTCAGGACGAGCGGGACGAAATCGAACGACGATTGAAAAACGCCGAGGCTGAAATCAGCCAGTGGGTCTATTACGATTATTGTCTGGTCAGTGGCGACAGGGAGACGGATTTTTTCTCGATTCGAAGCATACAATACGCGGAAAAACTTAGAAACCGTCGAAAGAAGCCAAGGCCGGCAACGCCCCAGGCGTCGCAAGAGTGAAACAACGCCGGCGGTGTCGTCGTTCCGGGGAAATCGCGGGGTAAACCCGCTCCTGCGGGGGCTGGGAGGAAGCGGTGTGATTTCGAGCCGTTGTATTCGCTTTCGTCCCGTTCCGGGGCCGTCAGCCTTTGAAGAAGCCGGGGGCTTGCAGAAGCAGCCGTCCGTTGACCGCGGGCAGTGGAATGACGCCGGGTTCGACAGGTTCCAGTCGACGCCCGGATGGAAACTCCCGGAGCTCCTTCACCTCTTTTGGCGTGATCAGGGTCAGTCCCGCGAAGCTCATTCGTTCTTCAATCACGTCGATGTCGAGCGCCTTGCGTACGGGAACGTAATGGAGGAGCGTCAGGATAAGATCGCTGCTGCGACGCCGGGGCAGAAGCAGCACGGTGGTCGGCAACCCTTCACCGAAGGGAGGGCAGCCGATCAGACGTTCCATCGCATTCTTCCAAAGCCGCCGCGCAGCCAGGTTGCCCGTTTGACGGTATTCACGGAAAATCGGTTCCGCGAAATAGGCGAAACCCCGACCGGCCACCACGGCTGGATACCGGTCGATGTCGGGGCCGGGGGGTGTTTGGAAATGCGAACAGAATTTCAGATCCGTGCGGCGGAAGTAGGGGAGCACGCGATCAACAAGAATCTCGGTTCCCGGACCGGGAGACACCCGGAGCCCGGAACTGTAGACGACGCGGTCGCTTCGGGCCATTTCGGGACAGAATTCGCACCGCGTACGCCAATAGGCGGGAGTTTGCTCCACGTCGCCTTCGAATGCCAGAGGCAGAAAATCCAGTGCCCAATTCCCGTCGGCGTCGAATCCCGAGCGGTGCGAAAGCAGGAGCCGGCCTCCCGCTTCATGGAACGCTTGAAGGGTACCTTTCAGTCGTTCCGTAACGACGACGCTGTCCGGCAAAATCAGCAGGTCGAGGCCGTCAGGAATTCCCGCATCGTCCAATACCGAGCAGTCGTAATGAGATTCTTCACACATCATGACAGCCCCTTCCTCACTCTTGCCCGTGGTGTTTTCGTCGACTCCCGGGTAATGAGGCAACAGGACGCCGATCTGATGTAGAGACTCCGACTGTTCGTAAAAGGGTTCCGCTGACGCGCACTGCTTGTAAACCTCCCCGATGAGTTCGTAGGCTGCACGCTCCGGCACGCCGCGCGGAGGAAGCTGGTCGCCGATCGAATTCGCCCCGCCCATTGCCTGGGAGCGAAAACACTCAAATTCCAGTGCAGCCCGGGGTTTTATACCTCCGAAATCACCCCACATCCGTTGGAATCGGCCGGTCATTCCCAGCCACGGTTTGCCCCAGCCGGCGAAGAGCCGGGCTCGCCGGGGAAAGTGCTGGTACCCCCAAAAGCCCGAGGGCAACGATTCGATCTCGTAATGCGTGTTGTGGGGATAACGACGGCGCACACCCGCCTGACTATCGATGAACGGACGGCTGTTCGAATTGTAAAAAAGCGTTGCGGACGGACACTTGCCATGAACGATTCGGGTGAAACGGCTGGGAAAATACTCCTGAGCCTCGCTCTCGAAACGCGCCTGCACAGCCATGGTATCCTCCATGAGGTTTCTCTGTTCACGGAAGGCCATCGACGTTTCACTCCAACAGGATTGACGATCGAAAAAAACGATGTCGAAAAAGAATCCGTCCACTTCGTAGTTGTCCAAGAGCTCCCGGACATGGGACTCGATCGCGGCGAGGTATTCCGGGTGGAGGAAATTCATAAATCTCCATCCGCCGGGTTTCCGCAGTTGGCCGTTGGCGGAAGCGCCCGTGCGGGCGAATGTCCCGTCGCGGCGCAGCTGGCGCCATTCCGGATGTTTGAAGGCCGCATCTTCGTCCCATCCGACGGTGATGTATATCGGCGCTCGGATAGCTGCACGGTGCAGGGCCTCGATTTGCTCCCCCAGGAGATCCCTTCCGTGGAGCGCCGGATGAATGATACCCGTGCTGGTAGGATAGTAGCACATCCCGTGGTGGCATTTCGCAAAAACCGTTACGCTGTTGACCCGCGCCGTTTGAAACGTTTGCGCAAAGGAGGCCGCATCAAAATCGGAAGCCACGTCCGGGATATGAGGTGATGTATGGAAGTCCAGATGAACCTGGCGCTGGTGCTGAGTGAGGACAGTGTCCGGCTCCATGGTTGTCAGCCAAAAGCGGAAACAGGGGAAAAGCAATCGCTTACGCGGTCATGAGTTTTTTTCACGCCTATTCCACGCTCTTGTCATAAGATTTCCTCCATGAGCAGCCTGTCGGATTTAGGCGGTAGCCTAAGTCCGACAGGCTGCTAGGAGGGCGAGGCATGGATCCCCGCTTTTTTCCAGGAATCGGTGATGTCCTGGATTGTGCCATTATCCAGCGCCAGATCGGCGGAAAAGCAGGTTACGGCAGCGCGAATACCTTCATCCATTCCCGTTGGAGGCGGTGTGCCATCCAGGATGCAGGCGGCGAAATCCTCTATCATCCGCTCGTCCCCCCCTGCGTGCCCGCCACGGACGCCCGTATCGTAGACCTGCAAAGGCTCGTCGAATCCGATTCGGCGGAATTCCACCCGTCCTTCGCGGGCGTCGCCGCGGATACTGCCTTCGGTGCCGAGGATGTACATGCGCCGTTCCGGGATCCCGGCGTTGCAGTTCGTGTGGAAGCAGGCTCTCACCTGGTTGGCGTATTCCAGGATGAGGACCTGATTGTCGACAATATCTTTTTCCGCGGTAAACGGATTCTCAGGACTCGGGTCGGGCCAAACCTGGTAGGCTGGCTTGCCGCTGCTGTGGGTTCCGAGTCTTTCCATGTGGCGGACGTTCTCGGGACGAAAGAAATTCAGATCTCCGAAGCTTGCGACCCGTATGGCCGGGCTGTCGATGAGCCAATTGGCTATGTCGATGTCGTGGCAGCATTTCTCGAGGAGGTGCGTGCCGGCATTCTCCCGGAGCCGCCGCCAGTTTCCCATGATGTAGCCTCCGTGATTAAAATCGAGAGTTTCATTGAATTCCAGGGAAATGATGTCGCCGACACCCCCGTTCCTGAGGACGTCCATGATCTTGCGGTAAAAGGGGGAGTAGCGCAGGCAGAGCCCGAAGAAGAACTTCCGGCCCGAGGCCTTTTGTGCATCGCGCATTTCGAGACAGTCCTCCAGGCTGATTGCAAGCGGCTTCTCGCAGAAAACATGCTTTCCCGCACGAAACGCGGCCACCACATGTTCGCGGTGAGCGGCATTAGGGGAGCCGACGATGACCCACTCGATATCGGGTGACTGCACGAGCTCTTCAACGGTTCGGCAGACGCGCAATTCGGGATTAAGCGCTTCCCGCGCGAGGCGAATCGATTCGTCACTCGGGTCGACCACGGCTGCGGTGCGGATGGCCTGTCCCCGGCATTCCTGGAGCAGCCGGGCCAAACCTCTAACACGCTTTCCGCAGCCGATGATACCGATTCCGGCGGCACTGGTTTCCGGTTGTTTTTTCATAGATGAGGTTCGACCTTAGCATAAGCTCGCAGGCTAATCCATGTTCATTCGAGTTACAACTTTGGCAAAAGCGATTATCGGTTCGGCGGGATCCCTTTCCGCGACCGGGAGGCATTCCCGGCATGGGCGTCCTACGGTCTGTCGCGGGTGCCCGGCGAGCCGGAGAATTACGTAGAATTACGTATGGTTTCCGGGGAGATGATGAGGGTAGGCTGGCGGGCTGTATTTTTATATGGCTATTCCATCTTTTCTTCATTCCCTTTCGGGTTATCGTGTTCGACCCGCGTCTCTCATGATACTGCGTTTCTCCCGGGCGACGGAATGCCGGGGAACCCGGGTTGCAGCCTGCTTCGGAATCGCCGGAGCCGCTTTCCTGGCGGGGTTGACTCCCGGGTCGCTGTCCGCGGACTTCGCGCCCGCCGAGACCCCGTACTCAATCGTCAGTGATTTTGACGATTCGGCGGCCCGTGCGGAAGGTTGGATAGCCCTGACGCCGGAAGGCGGGACGGATGATCCGGATATCGGAAACCCGCGCTGGGAGCCGACGGGCGGGAATCCCGACGGTTATTTTGCGGTGGAGGACCTGGCGCGCGGAGCGGTCATCTATTACTCCGCCCCGCCGAAGTTTCTGGGGGATCGCTCGGGAGCCTACGGCCTGGATCTCGAATACGACCTCTACTCCACCACAACCGACAGCGATCTTGAAAGGGACGACCTCGTACTGGAAGGCGAAAGCCTGCGGCTGATCTATCGACACGAGACAAGTCCGGCGCCGGACGGTTGGACGGGATACACGGTGGCCCTCGAGGAAGGCTCCCGATGGCGGGTCGTGGATGTTTCCGAGGATTGGGACGGACACGGTTGGGAGAGTGGCGGGGACACCCCCACGCAGGCCCAGTTTCAACAGGTTCTCGGAAACGTCGAACGGTTCCTGATCCGGGCGGAATATTGGACGGGGTCCTCATCGCTCGGCCTGGACAATGTCGTCCTCAACTCCGCGACCGGACCCACCGGTGTTCCCGAGGAGATCGTCGAAGCCCGGTGGCTGGGCGGCGACGGCGAGTGGACCGATTCGGACAATTGGGATACGGATCATTACCCGCGCAACGACGCGCCCGAACAGGGCTACCGATACCGCGCCATCATCGATGCGGAGGGAAGTTACACGGTCTCGCTGGACGGGAATCTTTTCGTTGAGGAACTGGAGCTGAATGCCGCGGACGCGACCTTGCAGCATGCCGGCGACGCATTGAGCGTGGCCGGGGCCGCGGACGTGCTGCAGGGCACGCTGGACCTGGCGGGGAGCACGCTTGCCGGCGGGCCCTGGGTTATCGGTGAGAATGGATCGATTGAGGTGACCGCGGACAGCCGTCTGGATGAAGCCACCCTTTCTTCCGGAGAACTGGTGTTGCGCAGTGATAATGATTTGTTCGTGACCGGCGATCTGACCCTGGATGACGCGATCGTACGGTTCGATCGGACCAATCGCTTCGACTACACGCGCCTGAGTTTCGACGATGGCGACACCCAGCACCTTGCGGGAACGGGCGAAGTGATTTTCGACGGCTCGGAGACGCGCAACCCGGACCGGCAGGGCGTACGGGCCGTGAACCAAGGCGGCCACTTGATCGTGGGGGCCGGCGTCACCATTCGCACCGGCGACATGGGCGCGCGCCTCGGCCATGCGGATCGCGCGCTAACGTTGCAGGGAACGGTGATTTCGGAAACCGACGGAGAGACGATCGAGATCCGCGGCGATGCCTTCGTCAACGAAGGTACGATGCAGGCGAAATCAGGCGGAAGGTTGGATATTGA
>PWMU01000115.1 GCA_003558065.1 Opitutia bacterium
CTGCGTGTCGAGGTGGGGGCGTTTCAGGAGCGGCGACGCAACTCGCCGTTGCGGGCGGTAGCGTGCCGCTTTCTTTTGAAATACACGGGCCTGACTCAGCGGGAGGTTGCGGACTTGCTGGGAATGGGGACCGGTGCGTCGGTGAGTATTCAGGTCAAGCGCTACGAGGAATGGCTCGCCGCTGATGCCCGATTGCGCGGACTGGCCGGAAAGACGGAGCGAAATCTGGAGCGAAAACGAAAGGAGCGCCTGCAAACGAGATGAAGGAACCCTTAACTTTTAACTTAAGGGCTGACCCCAACGATTTCCCAACGATTTCCATGCAAACGAGATGAAGGAACCCTTAACTTTTAACTTAAGGGCTGACCCCAACGATTTCCCAACGATTTCTCCGGAATCCGTGTTATCGGCACAGACGGCATCCTTATTTGCGCGAAGCGGTCAGGTTTCATTGATTCGCTGGAGCCGGAATTGTCGCGTTTGATCGAATGCGGATCGCTGTTGAACCCAGCGATTATTCACGAGGCTTTGAAGTTGGCGGGTGAACGGCCATAATCCCCGGGTGATAGCGGAATTGGCACTGGAATTTCTTTGATTCGAACGCTGTTGGTCTTCGGACCTGCTCGCGGGTGTAAGGTTTTTTGGCTGGACGAAGGCGTTCAAGTCCTGCAGAACCGTGGCTGTTTCGTCCGCAATCGGGACGACACGTATCCGATCCAAATCCGTGTAACACCATTACCCGAATGATCGAAGGCCCATTATTGATCGTCATACTGCTCCTCGCGGTCGCGTTGATAATCGTTTCCACCGCGAAGCTCAGGCTCCACCCCTTTCTGGCGCTCATCGCAGCGGCGTTTTTCGTGGGACTGTTGGTGGGCATGCCGCTGACGGACCTCGCGGAGGCGGTCAGCGGCGGTTTCGGCGCGATCATGGGGTACATCGGGCTGGTGATCGTATTCGGCACGATTATAGGAACCGTCCTCGAAAAGACGGGGGCGGCGCTGAAAATGGCGGAGATCGTGATTCGCCGGGTCGGTGAAAAGCGGCCGCAACTGGCGATGTCTCTGATCGGGGCGATCGTGAGCGTTCCCGTCTTTTGCGACTCCGGATATGTGATTTTGTCGAGTTTGAAGAAAGCGATGGCGAAGCGGGCGAAGGTCGCCCTGGCCTCGATGGCGGTGGCGCTTGCCACCGGTCTTTATGCGACGCACACACTGGTCCCGCCGACGCCCGGCCCGATCGCCGCCGCCGGGAATATTGGAGCGAGTGATTACCTGGGGACGATCATCCTCATCGGCTTGGTCGTGTCGGTTCCGACTATTTTCGCCGGCTACCTGTGGGCGACCCGTGTGGCGAGCAGGATCCGGATCGAGGGCGAAGATGAAAATATTTCCTACGACGAAGTTCTCCAACAATTCGGAGACCTTCCGTCCGCATGGAAGGCATTCGCACCCATCCTGGCGCCGATTCTGTTGATCGGGATTGGATCGGTGGTATCGCTCACCGGCTACGCCGGCTTTGGTGCGGAGACGTTGCTGTTTCTAGGCGCGCCAACGGTGGCGCTGTTCGCCGGGTTGTTGTTTTCGCTTTTCCTTTTTCCGCGGTTCAACGAAGAGACGCTTACCGGCTGGATCGGTGAAGGGATAAAAAATGCAGCGCCGATTTTGTTGATAACCGGCGCAGGCGGCGCTTTCGGCCGTGTGTTGAGCGAGACGCCGATCGACGCGCTGATCAAGGGGATGGCGGAGGGCGGATTGCCCGGGGGCGCCTTCGTTCTCCTCTTGCCGTTCGCGATCGCGGCGGGGCTCAAGACCGCCCAGGGATCCTCGACCGCCGCGCTGGTGGTGACATCGGCGCTCGTTGCCCCGCTGCTTGGCGGGATGGGGATCGAATCGCCGGTGCAGCTTGCGCTGGTGGTGATGGCGATCGGAGCGGGCGCCATGACGGTGTCGCACGCGAACGACAGTTATTTTTGGGTCGTCACCCAGTTCAGCGGGATGGATGTCAAAGACGCGTACAAGGCCCAGACCCTGGCGACGCTGGTGCAGGGAATGACGGCCTTCGCGGTAACCTTTCTGCTCTACGTGATCCTGGTGTAATCCGGTTACCAGCGAATGGATAACAGAAGGGGGGGCTTATTCGGTCGCGCGCATCAAATCGTTCAGGGGGTTACCCGTGGCGCCGTTGGGGTAGGCGGTGTTGAGGAAAATCGCCAGGGTGGGGGCAATATCGGTGATGAAGACCGGATGGACCGTTCGGCCGACGGGTATGTTCCAGCCGTACCAGAGCAATGGCGCTCGGGTGTCGTAACTGTAGGGAGAGCCGTGGGTGGTTCCGGAGCGGCGTTCGCGTATCCACTGAGGATCCAGCCAATAGAGAACGTCTCCCGACTGCTTCGGGAAAAACCCGTTCTGCATCTTTGCCCGAATGCCGTCCCTGAATTCCGTTGTTGCCAACGTGGTCGCCGTCAAGGCTCCGGCAATGCCGTCAATCCCCCGAAGAAACCTGGCGGTTTCTTCCTCGATTTCCTTAAGCGGGAGTTCGTGCTCTGCAATAAGATCGCGGTCAAGGTAGACTTGGTACCGGCGGAATTCCAAAACGGGGTCGACACCGTAAATTCCTTTCAGGTATTCCCTCAGCTTTTCGTCGGCGCCGTCTTCGCTGATATAGCCCGCGGGTATGTTCTTCTGTTTCATGTAAGAAGGCACGTGGGCCGCACCGTGATCCGACGTGAGAAAGAAAAGGATATTCTCCTTCCCGAAGCGTTTATCGAGGTAGTTGATGAACTTCCCCAGCTCGCGGTCGAACCGAAGAAAGGTGTCCTGGACCTCTCTCGACGCCGGGCCAAAACGATGTCCGATAAGGTCGGGCGAGGAAAACGAAACGGCGAGCAAGTCCGGAAAATTCCCTTCTCCGAGCGATTCACCTTCGATGGCCGCGCGTGCCAACTCAAAGAGGAGTTTATCTCCGTACGGCGTGTACGCTACAATTCCCGGACCTGTCTGCCCGGCAATTTCCGGGAGGTTATGTGGGAACTCGGCATGGTCCTGTCCCGGGAAGGCCGCTTCGGGCTCATTGGTATCGGCGCTCTCCGTGTAGGCTTCGATTGGCAAGAGAGGTTCCCATGGCTCGCTCAGGTACTCGTCCACCAGATTGCGATCATTGAATTCCAATACCCAGTCGGGCAATTTCTCGTGGTAGTACGTGCTGGTGATAAAAGTCGCGCTTTCATCGTCGAACCAATACGCCTCGCCCGTGTGACCGGCGGGAAGGACGGCGCCGCGATCCTTCAGGGAAATGGCGACCACCCGGGAACGCATATTCGTGTGGAGCCGCAGCTCGTCACCGATCGTGGTTGTCATCAGGTAATGCGGCGATCGTTGTCCGGCGTTGGTCGAAGAGCCCACCGTTGCCACGCTCAGGTCTTCGGCAACGGACGTCTGCCGGCGTTCGTCGCGCAGAAACCAACGGTTTTCGATGATTCCGTGGACCGAGGGCGTCGTTCCGGTGTAAACCGATGCATGGCCCGGTCCGGTAAACGTGGGAGCGAAGTCGAAACGGGCGTGGTCGAAGGAGAATCCGTGGTTGAGGAGTCTCTTGAAGCCGTCGTCGCCGTATTTGTCCCAGTAGCGGTACAGGATGTCGTACCGCATTTGATCGACAACAATGCCGACCACCAGTCTGGGTGTTTCGTTCTGGCTTCCCGGCGCCGCCGGCAGGGCACAGAGGGAAAGAAAGAGGCAGAGAATGGCGGAAGTAGATGTAACGGATCTCATGAAATTCAATACTGTGGTTCGAAGAGACTTAAGGCGTGAAGCGTAAGCGTCGCCGGATGGCGGTCGCAAGGAGAAAACCCGGCGACAGGTCCCGGTCTGGTCAACTGATTTTACATGTTCGGTGCGGTTGTGAGCCGGGAACGGCGATTTCATGCTGCGGTCTTGCACTTTTGGATTGAGACAGCTTAACCATTTCCGGAAATGAAAAGACGACTACTGGGTACACTGCTGGCGTTTTGCGGGGCGGTCTTGTTTATCGAAGGTCTGGCGGGGCCCAACGAGCACATTTGGCTGCATGAGGACGCGGAGTCTCTCGATATACCGATGGGGCCGTTTGTCGCGCTGGGGGACGGGCGTTATCTGACGGTAAACGAGCGCAACGCGTTGGTCAGCTCCGATGGAGGCGAAACCTGGGAAACCTCACCCCTTTTCAACGCCGGCGTGGATCATTCGGTGCGCCCGGAGCGGGCGCTGATCCGGACGGAGGATGGAACCGTCATCCTGGCGTTCATGAACGATGCGGAGCGGGAGTGGACCTGGGATCCGGAAATCGGAGATGCGCCGGGCGCGCGGCTCCCGACCTACACGATCCGCAGCCTCGATAACGGCGAAACCTGGCAGGATCTGCAGATGCTGCACGAAGAGTGGACGGGGGCGATCCGTAACATGATCCAGACCAAGGCCGGGGATATCGTCTTCACCTCGATGATGCTGCTCCATGACCCGGGCCGGCACGCCACGGTAACCTATCTTTCGGAAGATGACGGAGAAAACTGGCATCGCAGCAATCTCATCGATCTCGGCGGCGCCGGCCATCATGACGGCGCGATCGAAGCCACTGTCGAAGAGCTCTCGGACGGACGCCTGTGGATGCTGATCCGGACCAACTGGGACCGATTCTGGGAGGCCTTTTCGGACGACGGGGGGCGTTATTGGAGAACGGTTCGGCCGACCGATATCGATGCGAGTTCGGCGCCGGGGTTGCTGGTGCGTCTGCAAAGCGGGCGTCTCGCGCTGGTCTGGAACCGGCTGTTGCCGGAAGGCTACGGCGCCGACGAGTTTCCCCGGGTGGGGGGCGACCGCCAGTGGTCGGAGGAACCGGCGATCAACCATCGCTGGGAGATGTCGATCGCGTTTTCCCGGGACGACGGCAAAACCTGGAGCGAACCGGTCGTTTTCGCGCGTGCGGAAGGATCGATGCGGCGGCGGGACATTTCCTATCCCTACCTCTTCGAGCCGTCCCCCGGCGAACTCTGGATCACCAGCATGCGCGGCGGCCTGCGGGTGCGCTTGCAGGAGAAAGACTTCCTCGGCGATCAGTGAGTGGTTGCCGGCTATCTGTAATTCCTTGTCGGCGATAAAAAGAATCCATGTTCGCATGATCAGGGCGGATCGAATGAAAACGGCGAGCCTGCGCCCGATCGATATCATTCTTCGCGAAGATTCCTGCACCACACTCCCTTGTAGGAGCGGCTGCGATCTGCCGCCTTTTTTGTCGCGCGGGAATTTTCACAGCCTTCCAGTGTAACGAATAACCGATACTCCATGTACTTCCTTGCCGCTTTCGGTTCGATCGATTACGCGATTCTGTTTGTCTACATAGTTGGCATAACACTGTTCGGCAGTTGGTTTATGCGGCGGCAGGCGAATGCGAAGGATTTCTTCCTGGCGGGCCGCCGAATGGGCTGGTTTCCGGTCGGCTTGAGCGTCATGGCGACCAATTTTTCCGCGATCAGCTTCCTGGGCATGCCGGGGTACATCGTGGCGAACGACATGGTGATGGCCATTGCGATTGTCACCCTGGTCTGGGTGCTTCCCCTGACGGTTTATTTGTTTTTGAACTTTTTTTATCATCTAAAGCTGTATACCGCCTACGAATACATCGAGAAGCGCTTCAATCCGGAACTGCGCTCGCTATCGAGCGGGATGTTCATATTTCTCCGCCTGGGATGGCTTGCGACCGCGCTTTATGCAACCAGCCTGGCGTTGAGTACCATTACGGGGCTCGGACTCGTTCCCTGTATCCTGGTCATCGGGCTGCTGGCCACGGTGTACGCGGCGCTGGGCGGAATGGAGGCGGTCATCTGGACCGATGTCGTCCAGGTATTCATCCTGGTTGCGGCAATGGTCCTGGTCTTATGGATCTGTCTGACGGAGATCCCTGGAGGCCTGGGCGAGGTGTGGTCGGTGAGCCGGGAGGAGGGGCGGACCAGGATCTTTGATTTCAGGGGCGGTTTCACGGGGATTTCCACCTGGGGGGTGCTCATCGGAGCCAGTTTTATCAATCTCGCGACCTACGGGGTCGACCAGGTGATCGTGCAGCGTTGTTTCACCACCCGTGATTTCAAAACCCTCAAGCAGTCCGTTTGGATCCACGGGGTGCTGGTGATCCCGCTGGTACTCGGGCTGGCCGTGATCGGGCTCTGTATCTTTGCCTATTACACGGTGTTCCCGGGTCTTCTTGCCGATGATTTGAGCGCGGACCAATGGTTTTCGCACTTCATCGTGCACCAACTGCCGGTGGGAATCTCCGGCCTGGTGGTGGCGGGTCTTTTTGCCGCCACCATGTCGAGCGTGGACAGCGGGATCAACAGCCTGACCGCGGCGACGATGGTGGATTTCTACCGCCGGTTCGTTCACGGCGACCGTTATGCGGCCGCCGGGGAAACGGCGGACCTGACCGACGCCGCGTCGCTGGCGGCGAACAGGAAGGAACTCTGGCTGTCGCGGGGACTGACGCTCTTCTGGGGCGCCGTGGCGACCTTTCTGGCGGTCTTTGTCAATCGCCTCGGAACGATCATGGAGATCATCCAGACCCTGAACGGATTGACCGCCGGCGTGCTGCTCGGGGTGTTTCTCCTGGGGGTGCTTACCCGGCGTGCGAACGGCTGGGGCGCTCTGCTGAGCGTTTTGTTGGGACTCGGCACCGTCGCCTACGTGGCCTTCGGTACCCCGGTGCACTTTTTCTGGTACGCGCCAGTCGGATGTGCCGTGACCTTTGTGTTCGGATATCTGCTGAGCGGCTTTTTCGCACGTCCCCGGCGGGAACACCTTGACGGCCTGGTCAAGTGGTCGTGACGGTCATCCCGGCACGGGTTCGACCGATCGCATGGCCCCGTGCCTCACCCTTCAGCCCGAATGCCATTCCGATTAGCGGGAGCGGGATTCCTGGTTCAGGGTGAGCAGGGATTCCTTCAGTTGTGCGACGTCGTCGATCAGAATCCAGTCGGGATCAAAGCGCATGAGTGCCTTCGCTTCGTCCAACGCTCCGAGTGTGCCGTTGATCATCAACTTTTTTCCGGTTTCCCGCACCCGATCGGCCAATTCCGGGTTGTCCGCAAGCCAGCCGTCACGATTCAGCCACAAGCGGATGATGTCGACACCGGCTTCGGCAAATTCCTCGATTAAATGGGGCCGCCGCATGAATGCCAGTTGGCGGCATTCCGGAATGACCTCCCTGAATTCCCGCGCCTGTTCCGGGCTGCGCACGCCGATGACCACGGCGTCGGGATTTCCGGTGGCCCGGATTTCCGCCGCCACCGCCTCGGTGAATTCTCGTCCCGACTCCTTCAGGTCGAGCAGGATTACCGTCCGGTCCCCACCCCATTTCAGCACTTCGCGAAGCGAGGGGATGATTTCGAATGAATACCGCGGAGCGAACCAGCTCCCGGCGTCGAGCCGGCGAAGCTCTTGGAGCGTATGATCGGAAGGGTTGCCGCTCCCATCTGTGGTTCGATCCAGGGTAGAGTCGTGGAGAACAAACAGGCGCCCGTCGCTGCTGGTGCGGACATCGACTTCGACGACGTCCGCGCCCAGCTCAAGGGCCCGCTGGAACGCGGCCATGGTGTTCTCCGGGCGCTCGGCCATGGCGCCGCGGTGGGCGACGATACGGACGGATTCGTCACGTGCGGACATCTCGGTGTGGGCAAAGGGGACACCCGTCATGAAGACCAGAAGCGAGGTGAGCGGGAGGTAAATATTCATGATGTACTCTAGCGGATGCTGTCGGCTGAAATCAATCTCTCCGTACCGCGGACCGGGCCCAGTCCGGTCAATACGATGGCCCGGAAGTGCCGGTACCCCGACGCTGCTTGCCGCGAACCGATTGGGCCGCGATAAAGCGGTCGACGGGGGTGCACGGTTCCTCCCAGCCGGGCATCAGGCGGACATCCCGTGCGCCCGCCAGTTCGCCGGGAGCCGACGGGCCCGGGTCGTTTCCTGTTTTCCGAAACTCCCACCAGCACTGGCCCCGGTGATTGTGTTCGTGGTGCACGACGAATCCCGCCTCCTTCATGAGCGGCCCGATCCAGCCCATGCAGTGATCGCAGTAATCGGCGTGCTGTTCGAGGCCGTTATCGATCAGGAAGCATTTCGAGGGTGACCGCGGCATGTCGACGCGGAAGACGTCCGGCGTTGCGGTCGTGTGGAAATCGGCGTCCTCCTCCGCCAGGGTATGGCCCCAATATTCCTTCATCCCTGCAAAGCCCTTTTCGAGGATCAATTCGCGGGCGTGACGTTGGGAATCCCGGTGAATGGCTTCGTCCCAATAGGCTTCCAGCAGCTCCCGCCCGCCCCGGCGTTCGAGCCAGGCAAAGGTCCATTCGTAGTGCGCGCAAAAATCGTAACAGCCGAGCATCTCTTAATTCTGGATTTTGGATTGGGGATCTTGGATTTTATGTTCCGGCGGCCGATTGATTGAAATGGCCGCGAGGTCCTGCGGGGCCGGGGCGTTTTCGCGGCGGAGAAAGGTCTGGGTGCAGGCGCCGCCGCCGCCGGTGACGCGAACCGTCAGGCCCGCTTGCTCGGCGGCGGCTTCGGAGACGAAATAACAGTGCTGGCAAAATTCAGGGACGATCTCGCGGCCGTGTTGCTTGAGGTGAGCGATGGCGGGGCAGGTGCGGACGTGCAGGGTGACCGACCCGGCGGATTCTTCGACCTCGACCTCCGCGCCGGGCTCGGCGGCGAAGAAGGCCTTCCAGTATGCGGCGACGGCGGGCAGGCCGCCTTCCTTCCAACGCCGCCACACCGGCTGCAGGTAATCCCGTCCGAGGTCGGTCCAATACTCCCGCAAATCCTCAAGCCCGAACTTCAATCGGATGAAACGGAATGTGGCGTTGATGGCGAAATAAAAATCCGCCGCCCCCTGCGGTTTGCGGTCGTGATAGGGAAGGGGTGATGAAGGTGACAGCACTCGGGAATTATCAACTGGAACGCGAAGCTGTGCAACGGTTTCCCTGACGGTAAAATCGGTTGACCAGTCACGGGTGAACGGCACCGGCCCTCCGCCGATGCCTGGCTGGCCGGAGCTTAAGACGAAACGAAATCGGGCTGCATTTCCTGCGGTAATCATGTGCCGTCACGCGCTTTTCTGGTCTGTGCTGCGCAGAGTAAGAGTAGAGTGGGTTTGTAAATGAATTGTAAAGCGCGTAAAGGTTGCTCTCTTTCCCTTGACCCCACTTTGGGTCGTGTGAGCCCCTTTCAAAGGCTTATGGTAACTATTCACCCCTCAAGGGGCGTTGATGCAGACGTTTGGGCTGAAAGGGC
>PWMU01000139.1 GCA_003558065.1 Opitutia bacterium
GGGAGTCCCCATAGGAGATCTTGGCTATGGGAAAGATATGGAGAGTCTCGGGACCGTTGGTCATCGCCGAAGAAATGCGGGGTACCAAGGTTTACGAAGTGGTGGAAATCGGCGCGGAAGGCATCGTGGGCGAAGTCATCGGTCTCGACAAGGATCGTGCCGTGATCCAGGCCCACGAGGAGACTCTGGGTCTGCGGGCCGGCGACGAGGTGCGTCCCACGGGACGCATCCTCAGCGCCGAGCTCGGTCCCGGCCTGATGGGGTCTATTTACGATGGTCTACAAAAGTCGCTTCTTGCACTGATCGATGATACCGGGGCGTTTATCCGTCGCGGTATCAAGGCCCATGCCCTGCCACGCGACAAGCGCTGGCGGTTTACCCCGACGGCAAAGGCCGGCGACGTGGTCGGCTGCGGCGACATCATCGGAACCGTGCCGGAGACGCCCCTGGTCGAACACAGGATTATGATACCGCCCGGAGTAGAGGGGCGGATCGCCGAGATACGCGGTGGCGACTTTACGGTGGAGGAGATGGTGGCCGTCATCGAGCGCGACGGGGATAAACGCGAAATTACTTTGATGCAGGAATGGCCCGTGAGAAAGGCGAGACCCTACCTCAATCGACGCAAGCCTTCCGGCCTGCTCACCACGGGAATGCGCATCCTCGACTACATGTTTCCGCTTGCCCTTGGCGGCAAAGCAGCGGTTCCCGGCGGTTTCGGTACCGGAAAAACGGTTACGCAGCAGCAATTGGTGCGCTGGGCCGAAACGGACCTGAATATCTACGTAGGCTGCGGGGAACGCGGCAACGAAATGGCCGATGTTCTCCACAGTTTCCGCGATCTCAAGGAACCGAAAACGGGGCGGCCCCTGCAGGAAAAGGAGATCTTTATTGCCAATACCTCCAATATGCCGGTGGTTGCGCGCGAGGCCAGTATCTTTGTCGGCGTCACGATGGGGGAGTATTTCCGGGACATGGGTTATGACGTCCTTCTTGTGGCCGACTCGACTTCCCGTTGGGCCGAGGCCATGCGCGAGATGGGCGGGCGCCTGGAGGAGATGCCTGGCGAAGAGGGGTTTCCGTCTTACATGGGGTCGCGCTTGTCCGGCTTCTACGAGCGTGCCGGCAGGGTAGACTGCCTCGGCAGTCCGGATCGCACCGGATCGGTGACCATCGCGGGCGCGGTCAGCCCCCCGGGTGCCGACTTCAGCGAGCCGGTCACGCAACACACCCTCCGCATTGTCGACGCCCTTTTCGCCCTCGATGTGGCGCTGGCGAACAAGCGCCATTTCCCGGCCATCAACTGGCTCACCAGCCACAGCCAGTATGTGGGCGCGGTTAGGGAATGGTGGAATCACCACGATCCCGGCTGGGAGGAAACCCGCGCCGGCGCCATGCGCCTTCTTCAGAACGAAGCGGAACTCGAGGAAATCGTTCGCCTTGTCGGACCCGAGTCGCTTCCCGACGAGGACAAGCTCCTGCTCCTGGTCGCCCGTATGATCCGCGAGGATTTTCTGCAACAGAGCGCCTTCTCCGAGGCGGACACCTATTGCACGCCCAAGAAGGCCGGACTGATGCTGAAAACGATTCTGCGTTACCACGAGAAGGCGCGTGCCATGCTGGATGCCGCGGTGCCCTATGAGACGATCCGTTCGTCGACTATCGTGACACGCATCGCGCGTATGAAGGGCATCACCAATGAGGCGTTTGAGCAGGAAAACGAAACTCTGTGGGGAGAGATGGACACCGAACTGCGGGCCGACAGCCGGGAAGCCCCGCCCGGCAGGAATAGGGAGGGAACGCAGGCGGAAGCCAGCCCGAAGGAGAACCACCCATGAAAACCTCCCGAACGATCTTCCGGGGCGGCGGCGCCGAATACCGGCCAGGCACAACCGAATCGACCCAGGCGGAGCATGAAAACCTCTATGTTCGCGAAGGTCGCGCCATTCAAAGGGCGAGCGGAGCCCTCCTCATCGCCGAAGCGATTCCGGGCACGCAGTACAACGAGATTGTCGAGGTTCACTTGAGCAGCGGCGAGATCAAGACAGGTCAGGCGATCGACATCAGTGACGAGATCACCGTCATCCAGGTCTTTGGAGGGGTGGGCGAGGTCGACCTTAAGGGAGCGCGCATCCGCTGTAAGGGGGAAACCCTCAAGCTTCCGGTCTCGATGGATCTTCTCGGACGCGTCCTCAATGGCATGGGCAAACCGATTGACGGCGGCGCGGCCATCATTCCCGAGGCCTATTTCGATATCAACGGCGAAGCGATCAATCCCGCCGCCCGTCAACCGCCCGCGGAATTTATCGAAACCGGGATCTCCGCCATCGATGGCCTCAACGTGCTGGTGCGCGGCCAGAAACTGCCGATTTTCAGCGCAGCGGGCCTCCCCCATAACCGTATCGCCGCGCAGATTCTGCGCCAGGCCGCCGTCAAGGGGAGCGGGGAAAAGTTCGCCATCGTTTTCGGCTCTGTCGGGATCAGTTACGATGACGCCGCGTACTTCATCGACAACCTGCGTGAAACCGGGGCCCTCGAGCGTGCGGTCGCTTTTATCAACACGGCTTCGGACCCGGTTATCGAACGTATCTCCACGCCCCGTCTTGCCCTCACCGCAGCGGAGTACCTTGCCTGGACGCGCGACATGCACGTGCTCGTTGTCCTGACCGACATGACCAATTACTGCGAGGCCCTCCGGGAACTGTCGTCCATGCGCGAGGAGATTCCGTCGCGCCGGGGGTATCCAGGTTACATGTACACGGACCTGGCGACTATCTATGAGCGCGCGGGGCGTGTGAGCGGCCGTGAGGGATCGGTCACGATAATGCCGATACTGACGATGCCCGACGATGACATTACTCACCCGATACCCGACCTCACCGGCTACATCACTGAAGGGCAGATCGTGCTTTCCCGGAATCTCGAACGCAAAAGTGTCTACCCGCCCATCGATGTTTTTCTTTCGCTCTCGCGCATGATGAAGGAAGGGATTGGCGAGGGAAAGACGCGGGAAGATCACAACAACGTATTCATGCAGCTTTATGCAGCCTACGCCGAAGGCACCTACCTCCGCGAAATCTCGACGATCATCGGGGCAGAGGCCCTCGGCGACCGGGACCGTCTCTACCTGGACAGCGCCGACAGGATGGAGCTTCGTTTTATCGCCCAGGGCGAGGATGAAAAACGCACCGTGGAGGAAACGCTCGGCATCGCATGGAAACTTTTTTCCGCCTTGCCGGAGGAAGACCTGAAGCTGATTGAGGAACACCTGATTTCGCGGTATCATCCGGACAGGACAGGGGAGGAGGCGGACAGTTAACCGGCTATGGCCCGCATCCTTAAAGTCCGCCCGACCAAGATCGAGCTTGTCAAACTCAAGCGGCGCCTCGGGTTGTCCGAAAGGGTCAAGAAGATCCTCAAAGACCGCCTCGCCATCCTCACACTTGAGTTTATCGATACGGCCCGGCGCGCGATCGTGGCTCGCCGGAACACGGCGCGGGCTGTGGAGCGGGCCGTGAAAGCCATGGCGCTGGCCGGCGGTTACCACGGCTCTCTCCAATTGGAAAAGGAACTGGCGGCAAGCGAGTCGGGGGTAACGGTTGCGGTCGCGACGGACAACGTGGCGGGCGTTCGCATTCCTTCCCTGAAGCTGAATCTTCCGGAGGCCGCTCTGCCCGGATACAGCCTGGCGCACACCTCGTCGCTGGTGGACGAATCCGCAGCCGCCGGGCGCGAGGTTCTCCAGGCGATTGTGGAACTGGCCGCGCTGCAGCGGTCCCTCGAAGTGATGGGCGCCGAAATCCGCAGGACCAAGCGGATCACCAACGCTCTTGAATACGTCGTCGTTCCCAGCCTGGAGTCGACCATTAGCGCCCTCGCCATGAAGTTCGAGGAACGCGATCGCGAGGAGAAGGCCCGCCTCAAACACGTGAAAGTCCAGCTCGCCAGGAAGGGGGCCTAGCAGCTTGTCGAAATTAGCCGGGAAGGGGTCCTACCTGGAAACGCGACCGGCGTTTTCGGAAAACGCCGGCGATTCAGTTATCCAGCGCGTCCAGAACGGTTCGGCTGCTCGCCGTCTTTAGGTGGACTTTGAAGTGGTGGAATCCGCCAACGCTTTCACCTGTCGTTTCACCGAGCTTCAAATTCGGGATAGCAGCGTCGTAACGCGTGAATGTCGTCGATGTCTTCCTTCTCTTCGAGGAGCGATGTGAGAAGGCCGGCCTTCGCGGTCCGCTGAAGGGATTGCCGTAACACTTGGGGCCCGCTCCAGGAGATACCCTGGAATAGTTCCGGCGTGTGACGTTTCAGGGCGAGCAGGTAATATCCGCCGTCCCGCGCGGGACCGAACACGGCGTCACAACCGGAGGCCAGGGAATCGAGCGCGGCGTAAAAGTCGTCGGGATTGAGATCCGGGCAATCGGCGCCGATCAAGAATACAGGCCCCGTTCCCCGGCTAAAGGCGTTTGCCGAGGCCGCAGCGAGACGCGCGCCGAGGTCGCCTTCGACCTGCGGCAGGTACCGGTCTGCTCCGTGAATCCACGAGCGAATTCGGCTCTCGGCATCAGCCGGGGCAAAATGGATTTCCACCGGCCACCCCGGCGGAAGGGCTGCAACCTGCCGTTCGACCAGGGCGCAAAAGACCGCGCAGGCGGCCCGGTCGCCGACGTCCCTGGCAAGCCGGGTTTTTACATAGCCCGGTACCGGGCTTTTCAGGAAAAGCAGGACGGAGGGAACTGGCATGTCGATGGTGGGAGATTGAGGGAAGAAGCCTTTGTCGGCGATACCTATTCCTTGCCCTCGCACCAGCTTCACGGCGACGAGACAATTATGAGCACCTGGTTTATACCCAATCCGGTGAATCTGACGCTTGAACGGGCAAACTATTCCCGCAACTCCGTGGCACCGTCGCCGTCGGCGTCCCCGAAGGGATCGACCGTCTGTCCTGGAAAGAAGTAACGGTGCCAGTCGTCTCCCAGAAGATTGCCGATCAGGTCCAGACCTTCGGGCGGCGGGAGGTGTTTCAGAGTGAAAGCGATCACTTCGACGGCTTCCGCGGAGCAGGGGCTGGTGACGTCGGTGTAGCCGAATACCGTGATCTCCGCGCCTTCCGGAAGGGACCGCGCGAGTTCGAAGCGGAAGCGGTCGCCCTTCTCGTTGAGCAGCGCCACGTGCAGACTGTTGTCCGTCCGTTCAAGCCTCGTGCACCAGGGGTCGATGAGCCCTTTTCGGCCATCCGCAGGTCGAGGAGTTCCACGGGACGGCCGGGGGAGGCGTTGGAGAGGGCGGCGCTGACCCGGTAGATTTCCTGTGTGAGGGAGCGCAGCGGCGCCAACTCCGGTGCCGTGCCGTGCCGGACCGATTCGGTATTGTAAATACTGATATGCTCGCCGACTTCGCTCCGCCGCCCTCCCCCCCCGGCGCCCGCCAAGCGGCCTAAATCTCATCAAAGCGCATATCGAGGTTTAAAAGACAAGGGAATCAGGCGAGAATAAGTGAATATATGTCTGTCTATCGGGCTATTCGCTGATTCGCGGGCTGAAAATACCCGCCACAACGCCGCGCGAAACCCGATTAAGCGCACAATCGAACTGACGACTTACGACGTTGAAGGCTTTTCAAATTGGGTCTAGCCTGGTCCCTGCATGAGCCATGCGGATCAAAAGAGCGCCGTCATCGTGGGTGCGGGCATCGCTGGACTGATGGCGGCCCGCCGTTTGTCTCGGGCGGGTTGGCGGGTCACGGTTATTGACAAAGGACGCGGGTTGGGCGGCCGGATGGCAAATCGGCGGATGGGAGAGGCGTGCCTTGACCATGGAGCCCAGTTTTTCACCATCCGGGATCCGCGGTTTTCCGGCTATGTGTCGAAGTGGGTGACGAACGGGCAGGCGACCGTTTGGTATGAGCGGGAAGCCTCCGCGCCGGATTCTCCGCCTGAGCGTCACTACGTCGGACTTCCGGCAATGACGGCCATTGGGAAGCAGTTGGCGGAGGGCCTGAATCCGGTTCTTGGCCGGCGGGTCACCGGGCTCGCTTTTAACGGCGAACGCTGGACGGTTGCAGATGACGTCGGAAGCACCTGTGAGGGGCGTTGGGTCGTGCTCACTGCGCCCGTCCCGCAATCGCTCGACCTGATCGATCGAAACAGGGTGGAACTGCCCGCCTCGGATCGGACGCAGCTGAATCGTATCGATTACGAAAAATGCATCGCGGTTATGGTTGCCCTTTCGGGGCCGAGTGGTCTTCCCGCACCGGGTCTGCTGCGCCTGGACAAAGCGGAGCCCCTGGCCCTCATCGCGGATAACCAAAGAAAAGGGGTATCGCCCGTTCCCGCCGTCACTTTGCACAGCGGCCCCCGGTTCGCGGAAAGTCATTTCGATGCGCCGGACCACGAGCAGATTGCCGTCCTGCTGAAAGCGGCCGAACCCTTTCTGCGTTCGCCGGCGGCGCAAACACAGGCCCACCGCTGGGGATTTGCCAAACCGGTTCAGGTACACCCGGAAGACCACTACAATTGTCCCGAGATTCGTCTTGCCCTCGCCGGCGACGGGTTTGGAGGCGGACGGGTGGAAGGGGCGGCGCTTTCCGGTCTGGCTGCCGCGGATTCTATTCTGGCGCACGAAGAAACACTTCCGCAATCCATCCATGAACCTCGCTCGATTTGAAACCAGTCAGAAACTGTCCGTCACCATCGATGAGGCATGGAGTTTTCTCTTGGATCCCCGGAAAGTAGTTCGTGCTCGAAACTCCGGGCAATCCGGTGAGCGTTTCGCCCAGCGACTGGTCCAGCCGGCGCTGCAGTTCCCGTTCCTCGAGCAGAATCACCGGCTGCGCATGCTCGCCGGGACCACGAGCCAGGGGACCGCCCAACACCCGGAGCGCCGGCAGATCGACTGCCTCGTCCACCCCGCCGGGTTCGCCTTCGGGCGTTCCCGAAGCGCGAACCGGGTCCGAAGGCCCCGCACCGGAAGGCCCGGGTTCGTCCGCGGCAAGCACGACTCCGGAAACTGAATACAGGAAGAGCACGATCAGGAAACGCCGCAATCTTAAAGTCAAAATTTGAAGTTTGACTAATCAAATAAAAGATTTTCATTTGGCGCCAATGAGTTCTATCAATAAATATTCGAAAACGGTCAGGTGTTTTTTGAAACGCTTCGGATGGCGAGTTTATCGGCCGGCCTTACTGGCGACGTTGCTTGCTGGAGTGATGGGGTTGAACGGTTCTCCGGTCGGTGCGGAAACGGAAGACGCTAATTCCCAATGGACGGAGGCGACCGGTCTCAATGAGGACGAACTGCGCCGTGTCATGAGAGAGATTCTGGCCGCCGAGGGAGTCGGGGTGGCCGGATTGGAGAACGGACGTTTCTTCATACAGTCTCCGGACGAAAGGAACCGGCTGAACATTGGCGGTCGGATTCAACCGCGCTTCGAGTACGAGCGCAGGGGGGGCGAGGAGAACGCCGCGCGCGCTCGTTTCCGCAGGCTCCGGGTCGATTTCCGTGGCCACGTGATCGATGAGAACCTGACGTTCCGGATTATGCCGGAGTTGCGCGACAACGCCCGGCTGGATACGGCCTACGTCAACTTCCGATTCTCCGACGCCGTCCAGATACGAGCGGGTCAGTTCAACGTGCCTTTCGCCTGGGAGCGGGATTCATCCAGCAGCCGGCACCAGTTGACGGAGCGTTCCACCGCCAACAACGAATTCCAGTGGCCTGGAGGCGGCGGAAAGGATGTCGGCGCGACGCTCCATGGTCAACCGGTGGAAGACGTGCGTTACGCGGCCGGCGTCTTCGGTGGAGAAGGGCGTAACCTCTCGGGAGAAAGCACCGAGGGGGTCATGGTGTCCGGGCGCGCGACCTGGTCGCCGCTCGGCGACTACCCGAGAAATGAAGCGCTGGTCCAACCGGTCGAAGGAACCAATCTTTCTTTCGGCGCAGGCGCCTGGTACGCCAATCAAAGCGCCATGCGCGATTGGTATCCGTGGGACGATGACGAGGATCAAACCGCTCATGCTTTTGCGAACACACTGGACGTACAGTGGCAGAACGGGAGGTTTTCGGCTCACGCCGCCGGTTTCTTCCGTCAGGTGAATCCTCGGGAGGATGGCTTTTCCACCTTTAATGGCTTTGGGCTCAACGTGCAGGGCGGATACCTGATTCTGCCCGAGCGACTGTTCGGTGGGTTGCGGTACTCGCAGGCCAACCCCGATGATACCCGGGATGAAGGCAAGGCCCGCCAGGTGATCGGCGGCCTTCAACTCTATCACAACGGGCACCGCTCAAAGGTCCATCTCGAAGCGGGCTGGGAGCAGCACCACGACACCGACGACTGGCGCGACACCGAGATCGTTCGCGTCCAATACCAATTGTTGTTTTGAGGCGAAAGACGGCACTTCACTACCTGCCAAGGGGTGCCGAACGGTGGCTGAAGCCTGCCGCTCCCTTTCAAGAATAGGTTTGTTAATGGAGTTCCGTGCTTCAGCCGGAACCGGATGGCGTTTGAAATGCCTGGAGCCTAGGAGGCTCGGTTAAGAATATCGACCGATGCCGCAGGCTCTGGTCTATCACGGAATTTTTGACCACAGATGGCTCAGATGACCACAGATTCAAAGACGAAAATTCTTTTCATCGCGGACGGTGCGGCTGATTTTATTGAGGTCGTATCGGGCCGGAGTGGTGTCCTCGAGTTGCCCGACAAAGTCGAGATAACGCCGGCAGGCCGCCGAGAGTATCTTGGCGACGTCCGAGAGGCTGTAGACGGACTTCTTCAAAGAAGCCATCTTATACTGCTGGCGTCCGTCCCGACCGATTACCTTGCGGTAATGGCGAAAGAAAGTGATATCGTTGCTGGTGGCTTCGATGCGCAATACCCGGGAACCTTTGTCGTACATCTTGATCGATTGCTTGTCCAGGACATGCTTGATGCGCGTGCCTTCAACCAAAGTCTTGAAGTCGCTCTGAGCTTCGGCCTGAGCACTGAAACGTTTCCCCCAGAAACTGGCCATGTCCGGAACCTTCACCGCCAGAATCGCCTGCCGGCTGATCTGTTCGTAGAGAGGCCCCAAGAAGTCCCGGTCTTTGAAAACGACATCCAGGGCGTATTCCACCTGCATCA
>PWMU01000059.1 GCA_003558065.1 Opitutia bacterium
CCGCCCTTTTCCGCAACTATCATGAGCAGTCACACACCAACAATCGCGCCCACCATGGCCGAACCTGAGCCGAGGGGACTCAAAGCCCGCCGCCTCGCAATCCTGCGGCGCCGGAAACCCAGTGCAACCTACAGACCCTTTGAAACGCTCTTTCATCCGTTGCTGGTCAAAGCCGGAGGGGTCACCCGGCTCGTGCCGTCTCCGTCCGCTATCCATACGCCGAACGCGGATATCCCGCTCCAGGATGCCCAGCACCTGGTTTGTCCGGTTCAGATCAACCTGGCGCAGAGAATCAATAAATTCTTCGAGGCCGCCAACCGCATCCTGCCTGACAAGGGCCTGCTGATGATCTGCTGTGAGGTGATTCACCACCGTCGCCAACGGTTTCTCAACCGCTACCCGGCCGGCCTGGGACACGTCCTTTACGCCTTCGATTTTGTTTTGAACCGGGTGTTTCCAAAACTTCCCGGATTCAAGACTCTTTATTTCAAGACGCCACTGGGACGCTACCGCGTGGTCAGTGAAACCGAGATCCTCGGCCGTCTGGTCTGTTGCGGCTTCGATCTTGTCTCCCGCCGGGAGCAAGGCGGCCTGGTTTACCTGGCGGCACAGAAAAGCCGGGAACCGACTTACGATAACCACCCGACGTTCGGACCGCTCTGCCGGCTTCGCCGCAGCGGTTACCAGGGCAAGGAGATCAAGGTTTACAAGCTGAGGACGATGCATCCCTATTCCGAATACCTTCAGGAATACGTTTACCAGACGCAATCCCTGCATGAGAATGGAAAGTTCAAGGAGGATTTCAGGGTGACTTCATGGGGACGATTCTGCCGGAAAGTCTGGCTGGACGAGGTGCCGATGCTGCTGAACTGGATCAAGGGCGATCTTAAGCTTGTCGGCGTGCGGCCGCTGAGCGCCCACTACCTCAGCCTTTACCCGGACGACTTGAAGGAACTGCGCAAACGTCACAAGCCGGGCTTGCTGCCTCCCTATTACGCCGACCTGCCCAAATCGCTCGAGGAGATAGTGGAATCGGAACGACGGTACCTGCTCGCCCGCGAAAAAGCGCCGTTGCGGACCGATGCCAACTATTTCTTCCGCGTGTTGGCCAACATCGTTCTGAGGGGGGCACGCAGCGCCTAGTGCTGAGGCCTTAAGTGAATGGCACTCGGTTAAGCCAAAAGATAGAACACGCTTCCAGCATGTTGTATCAGGCTTGGAAGCCTAAGCTACTTCGAGCCAGCGCCTTAACGGAACGCCATTCCGCCTGGAGTCGAGAAATTGAACGGCTCATGTTAATCAAAAATGATTCAAAGTGGAAACTCCTTCATATGGTGTTCCGGGAATTCCACCCGGCGTTCGAATGCGCTCGAAGCAAAGGAGCGGCAACGAGGAGAAGGATTCCGCAGGGGCCGGCCTTTGAGTAGCGCGATGTCCAGACGCAGGGTGCCCCCTGCACCGATTGAGGTGTTTTACTTAGCACCTTTCGGGACAAGCAATTAGATGGCGTTCATGCCTCCACCTTATTGCGAACCATGGGCGCCGGGATTATACTAACAAGGAATTGAATCACCTGATCTTACCAGAATCTCAAAGAGAAGCGCCTGACCCGAACAATTGGCCCAATCGGCTGACGTGTCGAACACGAATCCCGCTCTAGAGTTCACGCAACGCGAAGCCAATCTCACAGTGAAAAAACCCGGACCATCAAAGATTTTCATTATCGACGACCATCCCGTAGTCGCGATCGGTCTGGCTAAGCTGTTTGCAGATGAACCCGATCTCGAAGTGTGCGGAAGTGCCCGCTCGGCCGAAGAGATTCCGGACTCTTTCACTTCCGCCCCCCCGGATCTGTTCATGGTCGAGATTATGCTCCACGCCGCGGACGGACTTCAGGTACTCACCCGGCTGGCCGAACGCTATCCCCGTGCGGAGATACTGGTCTACTCCGCGCGCGATGAATCGTTCTATGCCGAACGTGTTTTGCAGTCAGGGGCCAAAGGGTACATCATGAAATCCGAATCCCCCGAACGTGTGGTCATCGCCGCAAGGAGAGTCCTCAGGGGAGACTTTTACATCAGCAGTCGCCTTCAGAGTCTTCTCTTCTCGAACATGGACAGTGAAACATCGGGTTTCGTCAACCCGGTACGGAAACTGAGCAACCGGGAACTGCAGGTGCTTCAACTGATCGGACAAGGAAAATCCAACCGGGAGATCTCTTCCATTCTGGATATTCGCCTCAAAACCGTGGAAGCGCACCGCTTCCGAATCAGGGAGAAACTGAATCTGAAGCACAGCACCGAACTGACCCAGTTCGCCATCCACATGGTGGAGCGGGAAGGGGTCAGCAGTTAGAAACTACCCCGCCTCGGAAGCGCGGGTTTTCGCCCCTTCCAGAGACGCCGCCAGCTCCCCTACCGACTCAAGGATCAGGCCGGGCGGAGGGGTTGCCGACTCGCCCTCTTCACGGGCCGATTCCCCTGTCAGCACCAGGATTCCCCAGGCCCCGACGGCGTGGGCCATGGCCAGATCCGTGTAAATCCGGTCCCCCACCACCGCCAGTTCGTGTGGGCTCAGGCTGTGACGACGCAGAATCTCCTCCACCATCATCGGGTGGGGCTTCCCGGGGACAGCCTCGGGCGAGCGTCCGGTGGCGGCGGTCAAGGCCGCGCAAACCGACCCGCAATCAATCAGCAGGGTCGGCTGGTCGCTGGGACAGACCCGGTCCGGGTGAGTCGCGATAAAGGGTTTGCCCCTTTTGATCCAATAGCCCGCCCTGCAAAGGCGGGGAAACGACATCGCGGGATCAAACCCCACCACGACGAAGCCGGGGTCCTCGTCGCAGGAAACAAAGCCGGCTTCCTCGAACTCGGCGACCATGCTCTCCGTTCCGAGGAAAAACCCGCGGGCACCTTCGCCGTAATGCTTAGTCAGGTACGCAATGGTCGCCAGAGTCGATGTCTGAAACTGCTCGGGCGCCGCAGCGATTCCCATGGAGGCGAGGTGGGTCACGTAATCGCGAACGCTTTTCGAGGAATTATTGGTAAAGAAGGTATAACCGATCCCCAGGCCGGACAGCGTTTCGAGGAAGGGCACGGTAACGGAAAACAGCGTCTTACCGCTGTAAAGCGTCCCGTCCATGTCCAGAGCCAGATGACGGATCTTCGCGAGGTCGGATTGATTCATAAAGAGAGCCGACTATTCCGTCGAATCCTCCCTCAACGCAAGAACCTTCCAAAGCATTGCCGGATTGTCTGTGATAATCCCGTCCACTCCCATGTCGAGGAGCCGCCGCGCCTCGTCCGGTTCATTAATGGTGTAAACCCAGACGGGAAGACCGCGGTCCTGCGCTTGCTTCACCGATTCCGGGGTAACCTGGCGGTTCCAGCCCACCACCGAAGCGCCGGCGGCTTCCAGCCGGTCGAGAAATCCCGTGTCCAGATAACGCTCGTCCCGCGGGTAGCGACTGCCGTCGGCTTGTCGCGGCGGTCCGAGGGCGCCGAGCGGAACGTTCGGCGCCAAATCGTGAAAGTCAGCCAGAAAGTCCCAGTCGAAAGCCTGCACCACCACATCATCGAGCATGTTCTTTTCGACGAGCAGCTCGAAGAGGGTTTGGGCATCGCCCTGCTTGCGCTCGATCAGGGTAATCGATTCGGACTGGATCACGTCAAGCGCCTCGTCCAGCGTCGGAACGTGCGCCCCGGCGAAATCCTCGGAAAACCAGGTGCCCGCATCGAGTTCGCGCAGGGCCCGGTAGGGTTTTGAGGCAATCGGAACGTCTTCCTTCCCCCAAAGCTCGACCGAGTTGGTGGTCCGGTCGAGGGTCCGGTCGTGAAACACCACCGGGATTCCGTCCGAACTGTGAAAATAATCCAGTTCCACCAGATCGGAGTGCGCCCAAAGCGCCAGCCGGAAGGCGGGCAGTGTATTCTCCGGGGCGGCCATGCTGTAGCCGCGGTGAGCGATCACCAGCGGACGATCGAGTGCCATCAACGCCTCCAATCTCTCGGTGGGCTCGGCATCGGCATCGGCCCGGGCGCAATCGGCGGCGGTCAGGAAGAGAATTGCGGTCAAAACGACCAAGAGTGTGACACTGATATTGTGGAGTTTCATGGTAAACGACGATTTCGGGTTTCGTGTTCTTGTAAACAGGTTGGGAAAGATTCACAGCCTCCGGAATAGATCAACCTCTCGTCAAGCGTCGCGGGCTTACGTCACCGCCTTCCGGATGGTGGCGGAGAGCCATTCGCTGAACAGGACGAGGATGAAAACGATGAGCAGAATCAGACTGACCTGCGACCACAGGAGAGAATTCACCGACGCGTCGAGCTGAAGGCCGATTCCGCCCGCCCCCACCAGGCCGACAATGGTGGATTCGCGAATATTGATGTCCCAGCGAAACACGGAAATCCCCACGAACGCCGGAAACACCTGGGGAAAGATTCCGTAAGTCAATACCTGGGGAGGCGTCCCCCCGACAGCGCGGATCGCTTCGACCGGCGACGGTGAAATCTCCTCGATCGACTCGTACAGGAGCTTTCCGATAAATCCGACTGAGCGCAAGGTGATGGCCAGAACCCCGGCAACGACCCCGGGACCGAAGAGCACCACAAACAGGATCGCCCAGATCAGCGTGTTGATGGACCGGCTTGCGACAATCAGGATCAGGGCGACCTGCCGGATCAGCGGATGGGGTGTCGTGTTCTTGGCGGCCAGGAAGGCAAGCGGAGTGGCCATCAGGATCGCCAGCACCGTCCCCAAGGTTGCGATATTGAGCGTGTCCCATAAAGGCCCCCAGAGGTCTCCGATGTAGGTCCACCTCGGCGGGGTCATGCGCACGCCAAGATCCCATGCCTGCTTGTGGGAATCGAGAACGAAAATCCACAGCGTTCGCTCGCTGATCTGCTGCCAGCAATACAGAAAGACCAGGAGGAACACAAGCCACGCGGCCCAGCGCGTCAGCGTCGCCCCGCGGGTTCGTCTTTGCCAGACTTTCAATCCGTCTCTTTCAGCAACCGGCATCAGATGAGTTTTTGACGTATGTAACTTGAAACATTCTCGGCCAGGAGAACGATTCCGATAATAATCAGCAAAATAGCCGCCGCACTGGAAAATTCGTACCTGTCGAAGGTCGTATTCAGCGTGGCGCCGATACCGCCGGCCCCCACGACCCCGATGATGGCCGACTCACGGAAATTGATGTCGAGACGGTACATGCTCAACCCCACCAGCCTGGGAAAAATCTGCGGGACCAGGCCGAAAATAATCACCTTCGGAGTCGAAGCGCCCGTCGCCCGAATCGCCTCGATCTGGTCCATGGAGCAGGCCTCGATTTCCTCGGCGAGAAGTTTTCCCAGGAACCCGATGGTTGCGATGACCAATGTCACAATCCCGGCAAACGGCCCGAAACCGAACATGATCACGAAGAAAATCGCGATCATGACCTCGGGAAAAGTCCGGGTTATGGCGATGATGGCGCGGCAAATCGCATAGATCACAGGATGAGCAATATTGCGGGCCGCTCCAATAGCCAGGGGAATGCACAGCACCACGCCGATCGCCGTCGAGATCAGGGTCATGCTCAGGCTTTCGATAACTCCCTCCGCGATGTCGGAACGACGGGTCCAGAAATCCGGCCAGAAGAATCCCTTCAGAAACTCCCATCCCCGGGGGATTCCCTGGGCGATCCTGGCCGGATCGATCCCCATCGTGGTAAAGGCGAAGTAGAAATAGATGATGCTCCCGGTTACAACGGCCCATCGAAGCAGCGGATTCCTGATCAGCGGCGGACGGCGCCAGCGACGCGGTTGCGGATTCACGGTTCCCGGCTGGGCCGGGGTGGGCGATTTATCACTGGACAAAGACATAGATTCCGGGGTCACGCAGCCGACCAATCCTCCTCGCCGTAGATGGTGCTCAGGATTTCGTCCTCCAACTCATCGGGCTTTCCTTCGAAAACGATTCTGCCGTCGCTCAAACCGATAATGCGATCGGAAAACATTTTTGCGAGGGCCACATCGTGAAGGTTGGCGATCACGGCGAGATTGTTCTCCCTGGCAAGCTCGCGAAGAAGCCTCATGATCTGTCGGGAGGTTTTGGGATCGAGGCTTGCAGTCGGCTCGTCGACCAGCAGGAGTTCCGGTCTCTGAAGCAGTGCCCGGGCAATCCCGACCCGCTGACGTTGCCCTCCGGACAACTGGTCGGCGCGACGGTCCTCGTAGCCTTCCAACCCCACCCGTTCGAGGAGGTCAAAGGCACGGGTCACCTCTTCCTGCGGAAACCGGCGAATCCAGCTTGACCAGAAATTCGTGTACCCGAGCCGGCCGGAGAGAAGATTCTCCATCACGGTCAAACGGTCCACGAGCGCGTGGGATTGAAAGATCATCCCGATCCGGCGCCGGACCCGTCGAAGCGCCGTCCCGTTCAAACCGAGAATCTCTTCCCCCTTGAGCCGGCAACTCCCCCTGGTGCTGTCCACGAGCCCGTTTATGCACCGCAAAAACGTGCTCTTTCCGGCTCCGGAAGGACCGATGACAGTGAGAAACTCACCGGACTTGAGCGTCATGGTTATTCCGCACAGCACCTCCACGTCGGTAGAGTAGGACTTGTGCAGATCTTTTATATCCAACATTGAAGCATTATCTGTCATCGATCTGAATAGGTTATACCTTCGGCGCGATCCACCTGCCGAATGATTTCCCAGTGTTCCTTGTAAGTGATGGGGATGAATTTCTCCTCGGAAAACTCGCGCTGCAGCCCCGTATCTTCCCAATCAAAAGTGAAAAAGGCCTCTTCGATTTTCTCCTTCAAGTCGGGATGAAGGTTGTAGCCGTACCCATAGGCGGTGGTGGGAAAAGTGTCGGATCGATACAACATGCGGTACCCACCGGGATCGACAACCTCACGATCAAGCATCTGGTTCAGGACCACGTTCGCTATCGCGGCCGCGTCGTAGTCCTCATTGATCACCCCGAGAATCGAATTGTCGTGCTTTCCCGAAAACCGGAACTCGAAATCCCGGTCCGGCACCATGTCAAACTCCTCGCGAAGCAGGGCCAACGGAGCCTTGTAGCCGCTGTTGGAAGTCGGGGATGTGAATGCGATCGTCTTTCCTTTCAAATCGCCGACCTTCTCGGCGGAACTGCCGGCCGGAACAATGATCTCCATTTCGTAGCCAAAGCTCCCGTCTTCATAGGCCATCATGGCGAACGGAACAAAGCCGCAAACGTTAACGGCCAGTGGAACGCTCCCGGTATTGAAACCGGTCACGTGGAGCCGGCCCGCCCGCATCGCTTCGAGCTGGGCGGCGTTGGATTGCACGGGAAAGAAGATGACGGGTTTTCCCGTAACCTTCTCCAAATGATCGATGAACTCGCTCCAGACATCGCGGTAAACGGCCGGATCCTCCACCGGAGTGTAAGCAAAAATCAGTTCCCGGGGATTCTGCCATTCCTCTTCATTTTCAGGCGGATCCGCCACAAGGTCGCCGGTCCGGTCAACATACCGTCCCGTCAGGTCGCCATCACCCGCAGGCTCGGGACCGCCGCAGCCGGCAAACCACGCTGCAAGCGTCAAAACGCCGATAAGACGCAGGAAGTACCGGCACGATATCGCTGGTTTGCCGCCGGGTTCACGATCCCGTGACTCGAAAAAAGAGGAAATTTTAAAGCGTTTAATGACCAAGATTTACTACTCAAAAGCGATGTTAACAAGATTAGACCGATCGATTCCGGTCTTTGTTCGGACCAGGTCGTCCGTTCCAACAAAAGCCGCCCGGTTCCACGCCCGGGCGGCCTTTTTTTTCAAACAGTCAAACGGTATCCGGTTTACCCGGCCTCCTGCGGCGGCGAATAACTAGAACGACTCCCAGGGTACCGAGCCCGAACAGCAGCGCATAGGTGGACGGTTCCGGGACGGCGACAACGCCGGCAAAGCCGTAGCCCTCGCCGGCGTCAGCGAGATGGATCGGCGTTCCGAACGCCTCGTTCTCGAGATCGAACATAACCGAGTAAAGGGCGTTGTTATCCCCGCCACCGTCGTTGCTGTAAAAGAGCTGGACGTGATCGCCCCTGTCGATGGCGGAGGAGAACATGGGCATTCCCTCGATGCTTTCGGTCAAGGTCTGCCCGGGACCGGTCATGCGGTTCCATTCGTCCGGCCCATCGCCTCTGGCATACACGGAAATGTCGTCCGGACCGTCGTTGGTGCTCGTGATAAACAGGTAATCCCGGACAAAGGCGAAATCCCCGTACTGGCCGTTGTCGGAATCCCAGCCTGTTCCGAGATCCGCAAACCGGGCGACTTCGTCGGTCGGCTCGTCGGTGGGCAGGCCGTCCCAGCGGTGCAGCCCGTGGGTCGTACCCGCACGGCGGGAAATGAAGAGGTCCCCCCCGTGAATACCGATCCGGTTGTACTGCCAGTTGCGCGCGATGTCGGTGGCGGTATCGGAGCCGAGCGTGGTGTGCCAGGCGCGCTGGTTACGCCCGGTGAACCAGATGTCGTTACCGTCGGTCGAGATGCCCGAGCGGAAGCCGCGGCCGCCTCGCTGGTCGACCTCCGACGCCAGGACCCGCGTGGAAGTGTCAAAGGTTTGCGTCCGCAGATTGAACATCCCGACCACGTGATCGGTGTCTCCGCCGCTTCCACCCACCTCGGCCGACCGTCCCATGAACGTCAGGTAATTGCCGTCGACCGAACGGGTGAGTTGGGAATAGGTTGAAAAATCCCCGCCCTGGGTAATCCGGGTGTCCGGATCGGTACTGGGAGCCGCCCAGGAGTTCGTAAGGGTCACCGAATCCGCACTGCCGGAAAAATGGTCGATGTGGTGCGCTTGCATGTCGTTCGTCACTGCAACACCGTCGCCTTTGCGCAATACATAGATATCGAATACGGCCGACGCGGACGCGCTCCCGACAAAGCAAAGGAGCACGGCGCATCCGAGGATCCGGGCGAATAGAAATCGGTCTCCGGGACCGACGGTTTTGGATTGGATCTGGGTAGGTTTCATAGTGGTTGTTGGGTTTGGGTTGGTTTGGGTTGGGATTACCGGTACTGTTCCGGCATCAGTTGAAAACGGTCTCGTCGCCGCGGACGGCGAGGGTATTGCTTCGTCCGGACGGCCCGCCGCGAAACATGGGCCATCCCTCCGCCGCCGGGGGCGCGGCACCCGAGAACGAATACAGATTAAAGTCGCCCGCCCCGACGTAGATCCGTCCGTCGGGAGCGATGACCACAGAGGATTCAAAACCCCACTGAAGCTGGGACGAGCGCCACAATTCCTCTCCCTCGGAGTTCAACGCGTACAAGATTCCGTCGTTCGCGGCAAAATAGATATTTCCGTTGTGGTCGAAGGCCGGGGCGCCGCTCAGCGAGGCGGGAAACGCATAGGTCCACCGCAGCATCCCGTTCTCGTCCAGGCAATAAAAGTTGCCGTTTTCATCCGCGAAAGCCACCACACCATTCGGCCCGATCGCCGCGGACGTTTGAATCGACTCGCTCGCCTCGAACCTCCAAAGCTCCCGGCCATTGGGATTCACGGCATAAAAATGCTCGTCATGGGCGCCGAAATAAACCGTTCCGTCCGCATCGACCGCCGGTGACCCGACAATGGGGACATCAAGGTCGAAGGTCCATCGGGTTCGCCCGCCATCCAGGTCCATCGCCATCAGCGTCCCACCCAAACGCGCGATATAGAGGGTGTCGTCGTTGTGGATCGAGGGCGAAGCCACCACCCGGCCTTCAGTATCACGCTCCCATCGAAGCGAGCCGTCCCGATCCACTGAATACACCGTGCCGCTCTCCGAGACAAAATAGACGTTGTCGTCGGAATCCAGCGCCAGGCCGCCCCGCAGGCGATCCGAGGCCTCGAAGTTCCACTTTTCCTCCCCGTCGGGAGAGAGCGCCCTGAGAAAATAATCGTCGCCGCCGATGTAGACGGTTCCGTCGTTCCCGACGGCCGGTGATCCCTGCACTGGATAATCGGTGAATACGGCCCATTCTTCCGAACCGTCCGGGTTGACAGCGTAAATACGGTTATCGTCGGAGCCGAAGTAGATTGTTCCGTCGGATGCAATCGCCGGTGTGGACCGGACCTGGTCGCCGGTGTTGAACCTCCAGTGCGGAGACTCCCCCCGTCCACACCCTGAAAGGGCGAGCGCAAGGACAACCCCCACGGGTGCGACAAGGAATCGTAATAATGACATTATAAGTTTCGAACAGGAATAATCGCCGTTCACAAACAACGGCTCAGCGGCACCACATAGCTTCACCGGTCGTGGGAGCAGTTTGTCATTTTTCGGATCGGATGACTCATGTTAGATTGTTTCCGGCACACCTGAAGGATTGGCTCGAGGTCACGGTGCGGGCACGGCGACCGTCGGGCGGGGGCTATTCCGGACACCAACGGCCATGGCCGCTCAGGTTGAACACGTCATTTACCCGGTCACGCGCGACCCACTCCACATGTGCGTCGGCGAACCCGACGTTGTAGCCATCGGCGCCGTGATTGTTGGTGGGATCGGGGCAATTGTTGCTGCCGGGGGTATCATCACCGTCGAACATTAGCAAGGTGATCGATTCATACCCTTGGGTCGACAGCGGGGTTTTCCGTTGCCTGCCATGCCGCCAATGGCCCGAGTACACACCGAAATATTCGTAGCTGTGGCCGCCGCGAGCGTCCTCCCTGCCGCCCCGGGCATTCCGCTCCAAGTCGATTATGTGCCCCCCCCGGCTCCGCTGGTCCACCCGGATCCGGTTCTGGGTGCTCGGGCAGATAAACAGATCGAGATCGTCGACATAGTCCGGATAAAGGTCCACGGGCGCATTATCAGCGGAAGAATCCCATACCGTCCAATAGCCCGGTCCGGACTCCGATTCGGAGCCGACCGGATTCGGCCAGAAATGATCTTCAGCCCACAAGTGCATGGCGTGCAACTGCTCCCGGACATTACTCCGGCAGACCGTCCGGTTGCCTTGTTCGCGCGCGGCCGATACCACGGGTATGAGGATCGCCGCGAGGATTCCAATAATCGCAATGACGGTCAGCAGCTCAATCAGCGTGAAGCCGCGCCGTCGAACCCGCGAAGCGGAACGGTGCCGCGCTTCGATCGGTCGAAACCCCTTTTCTATAATGCTTGTCGTGTTATCGTTCTGATTCATTACTTTGCTCCTCTCTTTCATTGAATTTTCCGGGTCGGCCGGCTCCAATCCATTGTCTTCCCAACTTTTCGTTCCTTCGCTTCATCAGTCGGCGACTCTCACCAGACGCCAGAACACCCGGTCCTCTCCCTCGGGCACCTCCCCCGTCCAGGTCGAACCTGTTTGGTTGGTGTCCACGGTCTGCCAGTCTCCGGCATTCAGATCGGTGGTTCGCTGGACGTTGTAAGGCTCGGTGGAAGGCAGGTTTTCAACCTGGAGCGTAATCGTACCGACCCCCACTTCGATGCCGGTCACCTCCAAACCTTCGCCCGGCACCGTCAGCACCCCGAATACATCGGAGTACAAAAAGTGGGAGTTATCGGTCTGCCAACTGGCGAAGCCATGCCGCCCCGTCGTGCCGGGAGCGGAGCCATCCTCCCAATCCCACCGGTAGATCGGTTCGGAATTGTCGATCTCCTGAACGGTCATGACGTAATTTTCGCCGGCCCGGGAGAAAGTGACATGGAACGGCTGCGCCAAATCGTACACAAAGGTCCTGTCCCCTATAAAGAGATCGGTCCAAACGCCATCGATCTTTCGACTCACGACCACGCCGCTCGGTACGCTTTGAGCAACTTCCCCCAGGACGTTCGAGAAGAGCACGCGTCCGAAATTGTCTTCGTCGATATAATCGAAAACAAACCCGGACGCCCCCGTTCGGAACGGATGGAACCCCATATTGAGCACGTAGGTCGACGCATCATCGATGGACGGCGCGAGTAAGACGGGGCCGTCGGCGTCCGCCGCCGGCGTCTCCTCCGTGCCGCTGGTGGGAGCTCCGACAGCACTCATCTGCGCGATGGTCCCGTGAGCGCTCATGCGCCAATTGCCTTCGAAACCGGTTCCGGCGAAGGCATTGTCCCAATTCGCCGGAAGTTCGTCACCTTGCGGCAGCGCTTCCCAATCCTGATCGTAGACGACGGAATCGTCCATTGTGACGGTGAATGTCTCGAACAAGGCGCCCGCGTCGACCGGATTCCAGTCGGCGCTGTCGGGGAAGCCGCCCTGTGCCCAGGTCCCGATACCGGCCCGGCCGTACTCATGATCGGTGTCGGTGATGGTTTCCTCGAACACAAAGTCCGGGTTCCAGTCGGGCGGATCCAGAAAGACGTCCCAGCCCTCAATCCGGATGGTAAAATCGGCTCCGTCCTGCTCGACGCGCACCCGGATCCGCTTAAACCAGTCCGTGTCGGTGGGATCGGTAGCGATGGCCAGATCCGGGGGAACGAGTTCCGTGTACTCCCCGTCAACCCGTTTCTGCACGGAAACGCCGATATCCGGGCGGCTCGACCCGTTCGATTCGCCGGAGATCGTAACGCGGTACCAGTTGAGTTCGTCCTGGTAACGGAAATACAGCATATTCCCGTCGTCGTCACCGACCGAAATAATGGTTTCGAGGGTGGCGTCCTTCCATTCCTCCTCCCAGACCACGTCGCGGAGAATCAGCCGCGGTCCCTCGAAGCTGACTTCGGCCACGGCCTGTACCGACTCTCCGTCGGCCCGGAAGGGATCCAGCGCACTGCGATTGTCGTTGCTCGATTCCCAGGCCCCGATAAACCCGTCGCCGAAATCCTCCACGACCCAGTTGCCCGGCACTTCCGGATCGCGCTGGACGTTTTCCCAGGGCGAAAAGGGAATCGTGTCGCCCGCGAGCAGCTCGTCGGGGACCGTCGGGTCGGTGCCGCGCAGGTACTCCTCGAGGTTGTCGGCGCCGTCACCGTCCGGGTCCTCGCCCGCGGCGGCATCCGGATTATCGATATCCCCGAAAAACCGCTCCTTCCAGAAATCCGGGATCCCGTCACCGTCGCTGTCGGTTGCAAAATTCCCCGTGAAGCCCAACGGCCGGCTCATCGTCAATCCGCTCAACACAGGATTATTGTTGAAAAAGCCGCCGCTCCACCCGGTAAACACGCTGTCGGCGGCCGGTTGCGCTTCGGCCCGGATATGGGCTTCCAAAGCAAACCAGAATTCCTCGCTCCCGTTGCCAACCACCGAAGAACTCTCGCTGGCGCCGCCGAAGACGAACATGTCGTCCAGAAACGCACCCCGCTCGTTGAAAAGGGCGAACGTGCCGGACCCCGCACCGGTGCCGCCCCAGCCGTAAATGCGAAACCGCACCTCCTCGGTCATATCCTGCAGGCGCTCGTCCTCCGGAAGCAAAAACAGGTGCCTGTCCACCTGGGTCCCCGACGCCTGGTCCTGAATCCGGAGGGACTCCACCATCGTAAACGTCTCGAAATTGTCGAAACTGTACACCAAAGCGATGCTGTGCGCCGCCGTCTGAGAATACCGGTAGGGTATGAAAATCGAGTGCAGGTCGACCGATTGGCCGGAGGCCGGGGTCACGTTGAACTCGAGGTACTTGTCCTGCGCCACGGCGGAATCGAAACTCGGCGTGCCGTTCCAGTTGTCGGAACTCATCCCGCCGGGGGCCAGATTCCTCGAAAGGATTCCCGAACCCCGCATGATCGTCGAAGGTTCCAAACGATCGTCCACGGTGGAGGCCGGCACCCCCACCTCGTCCTGGTTCAGGGAATCCTCGCGGGTGTACGGCGCGAAGTTGAAGCCCAGCACCGGAACCGGAATCGTCCGCTGGACGCCGACCGCGCCGTTCCCCTCGGCGCCGACCGACAAGCGGTGCTCGGTTAACCAGCGCCAGTCGAGCGTTGTCGGGTCGTTGAGCGTAAAGGTGATGCTCTCGTCGTCGCCTTCGGGCGGAACCGCGCCCGAAGACCGCTTCCAACCCTCGAGATTGTGACGAACGTCCTCGCCTTCGAGAACTTCCTCGGCCGCACTTGCTGTGATTTCGGAGTTCTCGGGAAAGCGGTGGATTCCCGGCAGCGGATCCGTATCCGGCCGGTCGGAAATCACCGTGAGGGGAAGCTGATCGTCACCCACGACGGCCCCGCCGACGGCCGGCCCGTCGAAGCGGCCGAACGCGAGGGAATTGGTGTCCGTGGTGCTCTCATTGCCCCAGGCATACAGCCGGAAGGTCACGGTGGTTCCCGCGGGCACTCCCTGCAAATCGGGGATTCCGCGCAGGTCGATGGTCGGGATCGGATTGCCGGGCACGTTGTTCGCTCCCTGCATGGTAACATCCCGGGTCATATAATTGTAATCGATCACCACGCTGCGGTCCGGGCCTCCCGAATTCCGTCCCCGGTACACGAATACACCGTCCGCCCATTCAAAGGTGTCCGTCCCGTGAACGTAGGAGGCCTCCGGCTCCCAATCGATGTTATCCCAGATTTCGCCGTTGGGAACGATCGTCACCCCCTCGGTGGCGAAGCCGTCCAGACTGTACTGCCATTCGAAAAACATCGGTCCGTTAAAGGCGGACCGACGAAGCGCGGTGTCCAGCGTTGTAAGGAACGCACGCCCCTCCTCGACCTCGAACCCGAATTGCAGGTAATCGCCGTTGTTGATTGCCGTCTCCCGATCAAAACTGTCCCGGGGCGCCCAGCCGTTCGACGAGAAACCGTTGGCGAGCCCGGAGGGATTGACCCCCGGGCCGACGGTGATTTCCAACGGGTTTATGCCGTCGGCGAAACCCGTCGCCGGCTGCGTGTCGCCGGTGCTGCCGGTCAGATCGTACTCCACGAGGGGCTCGGCCGGGGCGGCGAGCGTTTCCCATTGCCACTCCAGGGTCGAGGCTTCGTTCAAGGTAAAGGTCACGCTGTCGCCGGTCCCCTCGGCCGGCACCGAGCCGGTTCCGGTCCAGCCGGTCACCTGGGACAATAATCCGCCCGGGAGCGCGACTTCTTCGGGGGCGGTCGCCGTGATCTCGGTTCCGGGCGCAAAGCCGTAAACGCCGGCTTCGGGATCGGTCCCGGCGTGCTCGGAAGCAAGGGTCAGCGGCACCACCTCGTCCGTCTCCACCGGAACGCCGACAACTCCGGCAAAGGTATAGCCCGTTCCGGCGTCCGCCAGATGAACCGGCGTGCCGAATGTCTCCGTTTCCAAATCCCAGATGACCGAATAAAGCGAATTGTCCTCACCCCCGCCCTCATTTGTGTAGACAAGCTGTACGTAATCGTCTCTGTCGACGGCGGCGGCCAGGTGCGGCACGCCCTCTATCGTGTCGAAAAGGGCCTGTCGCGGACCTTCCATCCAATTCCATACGTCCGGTCCGTCATTCTCGAAAACGGCAATATGGTCGGCCATTCCATGATGCGTCGTCGTGACAAACAGGTAATCCCCGACGAAGGCAAAGTCTCCATACTGCCCGTTGTCGTTGTCCCAACCCGTGCCCAGGTCCGCGAGCCGGGCGGCCTCGTCGGTCGGCTCCTCCGTGGGCAGGCCGTCCCAGCGGTGCAACCCGTGTGTCGAGCCGGCGCGCCGGGAAATATAAAGGTCCCCCTCGTGAATCCCGATCAGGTTGTATTGCCAGTTTTGCCCGATGTCCTGCGCCGTTGTGGAACCGCGCGTGGTGTACCACGCGCGCTGGTTCCGCCCCGTAAACCAGATGTCGTTGCCATCCGTTGTAATGCCTCCTCGAAATCCGCGACCGCCCCTCTGGTCCAAATCGTCGGCCACGACACGCGTGGAGGTGTCGAAGGTGCCGGCTTCCAGATCGAAGATCCCCACCACATGGTCGGTCTCTCCCCCGGACCCGCCCAATTCGGCGGAGCGGCCCATAAAGGTCAGGTAGTCGCCATCCACGGATTGGGTCAGTTGGGAGTAGGTCGAGAAATCCCCGCCCTGGGTGATCCGGGTACCCGGGTCCTCGTCGGGCGCCGCCCGGGACTCCACAAGCTCCATCGACCCGCCGTTGATTACGGAGAAATGGTCGATGTGGTGGGCCTGCATGGCGCCTGTCACCTCGACACCGTCGCCCTTTCGCAAGACATAGATGTCAAAGATTTCAGAAGCGGCAGCGCTTCCGGTGAGGATGATCGGCGCGAGCAGGCCGAAAATCCAGAGGCCCCGCAACAGGGACTTCGGACGCAAGGATCTTGATCTGGCTTCGTTCAATTTCATTACAATTCTCCGGTTGGGATGGGTTCGGTTTGGTCCCCGTCAGGCGGGTACCCGGGTGCTCTCACTGGACAAAGTGAAAACAACCGTGGCGGGACGGCCCGACAGACGGCGATACGGTGCGGTCGATCTCGTTGGTTTTGAAAGCATTTAAGGGCTTATTTCGGGTGGGGGTCAGAAAGAGATGAGGCGAAAACTTTCCCAGTGCGACTATTTAATCCACTATTCGTCAATATTAATTTTGCGCCGAACCCGGTCCGGGCACCACGGTCGGCAAATCACAGCCGATGCCCGCTTGGTTGCCGCCACTAGAAAAAATTCCACGATGGACCTGACTGAAGGGTTGATGTGGTTTCTCGGGAAACGAATTTCTCAAAAAGAATAAAGTCATTCTTATTTGTCAACACGGATTTTTAATTTTGATCCTGTTTCATAATCCATAACCGCCCTCTTCTTGGTTGCCATCCTTTCCGCTCAGTCAAGTATGGGTTGAAGAGTGGTGACGCGGATTCAAGGTCTCCGCCCGCTGAAATTAACAGCTTTCCCGCAGCAGCCTCCGGTTTGCCCGGTCCCACCGAACGCTCGTCCAACAAAAGGCCGGAGCCCCAACAGACAACGGAACGGGGGGTAAATAGTCATACCGAATATGCGGGAAACTCATTTAAGGGTCTCGATCCCAGACGACGAAATCAGCAGTAATTTGGAAAGACAAACGGCCAACAATGCCTTGAATGAATATTAGTATTCGTATTTGTCAATATTAATAGTTAAAAATTTTTTTTACACGCGACGCTAACGGAATCACGCGGTTACCACGGATTTCCGCATGATGCGGCGCCTCATGCGGCATTTGGGGGCCATCAGCATCAAAGCTCCGCCCCCGCACCTGCGGAACGCCCCGGGCAGGCGTTTTCCATTCTTCAAGCACCGCCGTTTCCCCCGGGCCCGCACCGCCGTTTCCGGAAGCGGTACGGACGATCCGCGCAACGGCCTCGCGCACGAGCCCAGGCAAGAACAAATCCTTCGAAAACAGAGGCTTCATACAAGCCGGTCCCCTTTGGCAGTCCTTACACTGTCCTCCACCTGGGCTTTATACCTTCTCACCTGCCGACCGACAAGACGCGATTGTGTCTTATACGCTTTATTACCGCTCAAACCTCCCGCGGAGACCGTGTCCCCTGCCTGAGGGGGGCCAGGGCGGCGGGATCGGAAACGACGAGAAAGGTTCGTTTCGCTGTCCACCGCTCCCCGAACGTTCCTTTGCAGACGACCGTCACGTCGTGCCAGCCGTCGGCGATCTCCGCGGGAAGGGGGGCCTCCCAGATGTGATCGGTTGTGATCGCCCTCCTCAACCTGCCTTCGCCCGCGTCGGGATGCTCCTCGCTTCGTTGTCGCAAGGCGCTGTATTGCCGGTCGACGGTCGAATTTTGCTCCAGTTCAATCCACGGTCCTTCATCGACCCGCATGCTCACACGAGTCTTTTCGGAGCCGCTGAAGACATTCACCTGCACCTTTGTCCCGGCCAGTTTCGCCCGTTCCACTTCCGCGGGCAGCGTAACCGACATCTGCTCATCCGCGGAGCACCCGAGGGCTTTCAGACTTATGCGGTAACGGTCTCCTCCCTCGAACCGGACGAGCGCATAACCCTTGGGGGAGCCGTCGCGACCCGGCGAAAACGGCACGCCGTACCGGTCGAGCGGCCCCCGGTACCAGCTCCCGGAAGCGGCCGTCAGGTTGCAATGATGGTGCAAGGCGCCACCGGGCGCCCGATAACCGGTCTCTTCCCCGTAAAAGTGATTCATGTTGATGTGGTGGTGGCCGGAAAACGACAGGGTGTAGGGATGTTTGGAGAGGAGTTGAAGCAACTCGGGGAACTCCGGGGTGCCGTGCTTTTCATCCACGCCCGGTCGTTCAACCATCGGGATGTGGGCGCACACGACGATTCGCTCGTCGGTCGAAGTGTGCTGCAGGTTGTAGGCTTGGGGGTCGGCCGTAAACAGCACCTCGAAAGCATCCGGTTCCTCCTGCTCATAGAGCGGGAAATCGATGCGCGCGGGAAGGGGTCCCGTCGGCGCGATTCCCTTGTAGAGAAAATCGTCGTCGGGGCTCCCTTCGGGTTTGTGGATGTAATAAAAACGGGGAAGATTCAAGTCGTCGATCGTCGTGCGGTAGCCGCGGGGCTTGATGACGTGGATTATCGTATCCTCCGTTACCGGCAACGAGTATTCCCCCGCCTCGTCCGTTTCGACTAGGTCGACTCCGTTGGAGACGAGGACTCCCGGAAGACCGCGCTGCCCATCGGCCCGCCCGCTTCGGTTCGCGTCGAGAAAAACCGTCCCCCGGGCAATGGCCGAGCCGGTCGCACCGTCGGGATTGCCTGCCGCATGCGCGATGAATCCCGCGCCGCCGAGGGCGGCAATGGAAAACCGGCTGGTGCGTTTTAGAAACTCGCGCCGGGTTACGTTTCCTGATGTCGTGTCGCCTGATTTATTTTCGTCCATGGTCTATCGTGACGGTTGTTCGGTTTCCGGTTTGGTTGTTTGAGCATCGCCGGACCGGTTGGCATCGTCGGAACGGGGCCTCAACCGGTGGGCAAAGTAGAAAATGGCGGCACTTATCAGGAACAGGACTGCGGAGAACAGGCCGATGATCAGGCGGTCTTCCGCGCTGATGACGCCGAGAATCGCCAGCAACAGCGCGACCAGGCCGGTGGACAGGGCGCAAAGCCGGGCCGGCAGGGGCGAGGACGGAACGGCGGCTTCCTGGCGATATTCCTCGCGGTGCCGCCGGACGCGCGCCCAACCCGGACTCTCCTTGCGGTACAGGAACTCGGCGACCAGCAGGAGAACCAGCGGAAAACCGATGCCGACCACGATGTCGGTGCTGCGGGGGTTGCGTTGCAACAATTCAGTGATCGGCCCGAGGAGGCCCAATCGCTCGAAAAAACCGCCCTCGGTTGCTCCAATCTTTACCCCCATGCTCACAACAGTCCCCAGAAGCGTCACGCTCCAGGCGGCGCCGAGTCCGATCTTCCGCGAGAACAGGCCCCAGATCGTGGGAAGCACGAAGGGCCCGGTCAATAACGCCATCGAGCTCAGAATAAATCCCGTATAGGTCCCGAGGCGTGGAATGAGCAATGCTCCCGCGATCACCAGGCCGCCCAGCAACAGCGTAATGATGCGGCCCGCGAGGACCAGCTCGCGCTGCCCGGCCGAAGGACGAATGGCCCCCCGGTAAAGCTCGGTGGTAAAGGCGCCCGCAAAGACGTTGAGCTGGGTGGTGACCATACTGGCGGTTGCCGAACACATCGCCGCAATCGTCAGACCCAGGACTCCGGCCGGGAGAACGAGTTGACAGGCAAGGATGTAAGCCTGCTCGTGATCGGCGTTCGGATCGATCAACCGGTAGGCCATGGGCGGCAACATCCAGATAAGGGGACTGACCAGATAAAGCAGTCCGAACAGGATCGACGATTTGCGCGCGTCCCGGGCCGAGGGGACGCAGGCGAAGCGTTGCACGTAGGCCCATTCACCCCCCATCTTGAAAAAGAAGATCAGGCACCAGCCGGCGAGAAAGAACCAGGTGAATTCACCGGCAACCGGAGAGAAAAAATTATCCGGCGCCGAAGTCACGAACTCTTCGGCGCCTCCCACGCGATGAATGATCAGCGGTACCACAATCAGCACCGAAACGGTCAGGATGATAAATTGCAGGGCGTCGGTGACGAGCACGGCCCAGAGCCCGCCGCTGAACGTGATCGCGATAATCACCACGCAAAGCACCAATGACACGACGGTCACGGAAAGGTGACCCGTCGCGTCATCGACCAGCAGATGCCCTTCGGGCAGCGGGACCAACGCGGTCACGATAACGGACAGTGCGTAAACGGCGCCGCCCATCGTAATCATGCTCAAGGTCCCCTGCAGCCACGTATAAAATTGAACGATCGACCGTCCGAAACGATCGTGCAGGAACTCCGCCGCGGAATAATAACCGAAACGCTTCCACCGTTTCGCGAGCAGCCAGCCGACCATCAGGGCCGAGATTCCGAGAACGGCGATCAAAGACACGCCGACCAGCCCGTCCCGGTAGGCAATACCGCCCCAGACGACAAAGGTCCCCGCCGAAAAGGTGGTCATGAACGCGGAAAGCCCCGACAGCCACCAGGGAGACTGACCGCCCGCGGCAAACATTTCCCGGGTCGTACGAAGGCGAACGAAGACGCAGGCCATGGCCAGCAGGCCCACCAGGTAGATTCCAAAAACGGATAGATCGAGGGCCGTCATTGCGGAGAGCGACTATCGCAGCGGATGGATTACCGCGATTTCGCGGTAACTTCGGCCGGGGCGCTTACGATGGCGCCGTTCTGTTGCAGGTTCGTGCGTACGGCGGCCGGATCCAGGTCCGCCAGGGCGTCACCCGACTCCACGGACAATGCGGCGGCGGTTCCCGCCGCCTCGCCGACGGCAAAGCACGTTCCCATCGCACGGGTCAGTCCGAGCGGATAAGGCTCCACCGAAATGCACCTGCCGCTGGTCAGCAATCCACCGATATTTCCGGAAACCAGGCAGCCGTACGGAACCCCGATCGCATGTTCCGACGGTTGGAGAACGATCCCGTGACCGGTGTGCACGTCGACGTTGTAGCCGGCGAGCGCAATGGAATCCTCCGGGATCAACCCCTGATCCACGTGCTCATGAGTCATCGTCTTGATACCCACGATTCGTCTGCTCTCCCTTGCATACGTTCCGCATGCGATATTCGCCAGAAAGACGTCGCTGAAACCGGGACAGTATTTTTTAAAGAAGTTGAACAAAATCCTTACCTGCCGGTGGGTCTCGACTTCCGCCCGGCTCATACTGAAAGGATCGGTCGGATCGATGTCGAGCACTCGCGTAGCGTTCACGACCACCTCGTTCCTGTTCGGCTGTTTCGCGAAAATCACCCGGTCGCGAGGTATGTCAAACTCGCCGGATCGCCTTGCCTCCTCGATAAACTCGCCGAAACCGGTAAAATAAAACGACTTGGAATTGAGGAAGTACTCCAGCGAATAATGCACGCCGTACGTTTCCGGATTCGCGAAGGTCTCCGGATGAGCCTTCAAGTACCGGAGCACCTCGTCGATGTCGACGTTGCCCAGCGAAAACACGAGCGAGACCGGTTGAACCTTCCCGTCGTTGTTACTTCCCATCTCGTAATCCGCTCCGGCGAGGGAGGCCGCGGTTCCATCGCCGGTCGCGTCGATCAGCACCCGTGTGCCCATTTCGAACTTTCGGCTCTTCGAGCTGAGCCGAACACCGGTGATTCGCCCGTCGCGGGTGCAAACGTCGTCGATCCCGGTGGAAAAAAGGAGATCCACGCCCGCCCGCTCGCACATCTCCATTGCGACGATGCGAAGCCAGAACGGATTCACCGGCGTAATGGAGTTGTGAATGGGACACGGTATCGCCCCCCCGAAGGTGGCGCCGACGGATTCCAGCCGGCCGACAAGCTCGTCCGCAATACCACCAACGACTTGTCTGCCGGTGCGGTCATAAAGCGCCAGCAGGGGAAGTCCGGTCGCCGCGACTCCCCCGAGAAACCCGTTTCGCTCCACGAGCAAAGTCTTCGCGCCATTTCGTGCCGACGCTATTGCCGCGGGCAGACCACCGGGGCCTCCTCCAATCACGGTAACGTCATAGTCCTTTTTCTCTCCATTGCCAATCATATCAAAATACTAATAGGTGCGTATGATCTTGCGCCTCGATTTTTTGTAGGAGCGGCTTTATGCCGCGAAAATCCGTCGGCCATCGTGCAAATACTTAGGCTCCTTCTGGTAAAGCGGATGCATCTCGCTCGAAGAATGACCGACGGCTCCGATTGTGCCCCTTGGCCACTCGATCCACAAGACGTGATCGCGTCTAATATCTGCGATTTTGCGACTTGACCGGATGGCACCGAGGGCGGAAAGTACGCCGGTGGAGTTGCCTTCACAAAGCTCGTCCAAGACGGTGCACTCCGATCGTCACGTCGCTGTTTTGGTGGACACGGCCACCAATTGGGGCCGGCGTATTGTGACCGGAATCAACGGCTTTATGCGCACGACGGAAAACTGGCGTATCTTCTTTGAACCGCGCGGGCCGTTTGAGCCGATGCGTTTGCCTTCCGGTTGGCGGGGAGACGGGGTTATCGCGCGGGTCAGCTCCACGGAAATGGTCGAACATCTGCAAGGCAGCGGCCTGCCGGTCGTCAATGTCTCGGCGATCAATCTTCCCCGGCAACCTTTTCCGACCGTGGCAAACGATATGGAAGAAGTGGCGCGTTCGTCGGCCGACTATTTTATCGATCGCGGCTTCCGCAATTTCGCCTACCTGAGCCTGATCGGGCTGGAGTATGTCGAACGTCAACGGTCGGCATTCGTCGCCGCGGTGGGAGAGAGAGGGTTTGCATGTGCCGTGCGGGAAATACCGTTGCGCGCCGGCAGTCAGCAGCCGGACTGGAGCCTCAACCTCGACGACCTCGGCCGATGGATCGCCGCGTTGCCCAAACCCCTGGCCGTCCTCACCTGGAGCGGAGCGCGGGAGATCATTCATTCCTGCCAGCTCGCGGGCATGCGCGTTCCGGAGGATGTGGCCGTGCTGGCGGCCATGGACAACTTCGAGTGCCAGATTTCGTCTATTCCGGTTTCGGCGGTCGAGCTTGACGGAGAGCGAATCGGATACGAGGCCGCCCGAACTTTAAACGCCTCATGGCAGAGCGGCCAGTCGTCGGAGTCCCGAAAGCTGTTTCCGCCAAAAGGCATCATCACCAGGCAATCCACCGATATCTTTGCCGTCGCCGATCCCGCGGTAGCGACGGCCCTGCATTACATACGCACGCATCTCGACCAGGCCATTCAAGTGGAGGACATCGCCCGGCATGCCGGCGTGTCACGGCGGGTGTTGGAGCGCCGTTTTCAGGACCTTTTGCAGCGAAGCCCGGGCGAGGACTTGAGACGGAGCCGGTTGTGCAAAGCCGAACTTTTGCTCGAGCAAAGCGACCTGCCAATATACGAAGTTGCCGAGCGTTCGGGCTTCGGCTCCCCGGAGTACCTGACCGTTGTGTTTCGACGCGAAAAGAAGCAGTCGCCCCTGAAATATCGCCGCAAATTCAGTGGTTTTTTTTAAGGCCGTTCGATTTTTTCCAACAGCGTGCGACCTCCGGAGCTGCCTCAATACCTCCGCGCACATCGAAAACAAGCGACCGGGTGCGGCACAAACGCGAGCCTCCGGTGCCCTCGCGAGGCGGCGTCGACCGCCGTACCCAATCCCCTCGCCCCCGCCGGTGATCACGAAATCCCAGGGTTCGTTGTCATCGCGAAGGCGACGCGCCCCTTGTTGCCGATTCATCAAACTCCCTGCCCCCGAATTGCGTGGAAGCTTTTCATTTTGCTTCGACCCCCGTTTCGGAGAAAGGATACCCGATCGAGGTCAGGTGACCGCGGATCCGGCGCAGTGCGTTCAGCATATCCAGAAAGTTTTCCTTTGCGGCGGTCAAACCCGCCTCTTCAGCCGGCGGCACCGGCACGAGCACCTTCTCGACAAACCGATAAACCGGATTGACGAGGGGAAGCCCGATCAGCGCGACCAGCACATTGAAGCCGGGTGCGGAAGTTGGCGTCCTCCCGCCCGGGGGCGAGTTAGCCGCTCTCTGAGTGGCGACCGCCCATTCACCCCGCCCGGTTCAGGAGAGCCGGTACCCATCGGCCATTTTCAAAAACGCGTCCACCTGCGATTTCTCCCAGGAAGGATCCCGGCCCAATTCCTCCGCCAGCAGGCGCGCAACCTCCGGGGCGGCTTCCATACTCGCCTTCGCGTTGAAAATGAGCGACCGGGTCCGCCGTGAAAGAACATCGTCCACCGTGCGAGCCATTTCCCGGCGCGCCGCCCAGACCACTTCGGCACGAAGACAGTCCAGTTCTTTATGAATCGGCCGGTTCAGGTCGGGCTTTTCCCGGCCCAGAGCTGCGATCTCTCCGGCATCGGAACCGTAGACGGCGAGCTCCGACCCATTCGCTTCCGCCTCCGTCCATCCATGAATGCGGAGATCCCGGGTGATGGCCGGACGGTGCTCAAAGCCGGCGGAACTCTCGGCCCGATCGAGCACATCGGCGGCCATCTTGCGGTAGGTGGTCCATTTGCCGCCGGTAATAGTCACCAGGCCCGCTTCGGAAATCAGTATCGTGTGATCCCGTGACAGGGAGGCGGTCTTCGCGCCTTTGCTTCCCTTCGAGACCAACGGCCGCAGCCCCGAGAACACGCTCAACACATCCCCCGGTTCCGGCGCGTGCGTGAGGTACTTGCCTGCATGCTCGAGCAGAAAGTCGATCTCGGGTTCCGTCGCACGGGGTTCCATGGTGGTGTTTTCGGAGGCGGTGTCGGTGGTCCCGACCACCACCCGCCCGCGCCAGGGAAGGGCGAACAACACCCGTCCGTCCGCGGTTTTGGGCACCATCAGGGCCTCGGGGCCCGGCTGGAATTTACGGGGAAGGACCAGGTGGGTGCCCTGGCTGGTGACCAGGATCGGCTTGCTGCCGGGCGCCTCCATCTCCCGGATCCGGTCGCAGTAGACGCCGGTGGCATTGATAACGCATTTCGCACGAACCTCAAACTCCTCGTCGTTCTCCTTATCGCGTAACCGTACGCCGGATACGCGTTTATTCTCCATGATCAACCCCACCGCCCGCATATAGTTCAGCATCAGCGCGCCGTGTTCGTCGGCGGTTTGCGCCAGGTTCACCGCCAGCCTGGCATCGTCAAACTGGGCATCGCAATAATGCACGCCGCCCCTCAACCTGTGATCCTTCAGAGTGGGAAGGCGTTCGAGGGTCTCGCGTCGGGATAGTATCCGCGAACGCCCGAGACTGAGCTTTCCGGCCAATCGATCGTACAGTGTCAGGCCGATCCCGTAGAAGGCCTTCCCGTGCCAATCATACACGGGAATGACAAAGCCCAGGGTCCGGGCCAGGTGGGAGGCGTTGCGGCAAACCAGGCTCCGTTCCCGGGCGGCGTCCATCACCAGGCCGACATTTCCCTGCTTCAGGTAGCGAACCCCCCCGTGAAGCAGCTTGGTGCTCCGGCTGGAGGTGCCTTTGGCAAAATCGGAACTCTCGACAAGCAGCGTCCGATAGCCGCGGGCGGCGGCGTCCACCGCCGTCCCCAGGCCTGTCGCCCCCCCGCCGATAATCAAAAAATCCCACGCTTCATTCTCATCGCGCAGGCGCTGGATTCCCTGTTCACGGTTCATTGGATCCACTCTCTCCGGTTGTGTGTGATGACTTCATTTCAGTTCGGCTCCCGGCTCTACAAAATGGTAGCCGATCGATGTGAGGTGACCGCTGATCCGGCGAAGCCCGTTCAGCATGTCGAGAAAATAAGAGCTTCCGTCAAGACTGCCCGGCCTGTCGGAATTCAGCGCGGCGTAATGTTCCTTCTGCTGTTGAATATAAAGATCCTTGGCGGCGTCCTTGTCGTGCAGAAGCCGCGCCGCCAGAGACTTGTCCCGGCTGGCCAGGATATTGATCGCCATTTCGAAGCGCCGGTCGATCAACTCATAGTAAGCCTTCAGTCGTTCGACGTCCTCGTTCGAGAGACTGTCCCCATGGCTCTCCTGCTTGATCACCTGGTGGCAAAGATTCCGGTCGATGATATCGCCGATGGCTTCGAGCTCGCTGGTGAAACTGAGGAGGGCCTGATGAAGCTGACTGTCCTTGGCGCCCATCGATTCTCCGCTCACCCGGCTGAGGTAGCTCTTGATCTCGTTGTTCATGCGGTCGATTTCATCATCCAACTCCTGGATACGCCGCGCCAGCGCGGCATTACGGGCCCGGAAACAATTCCAGAAGTTGTTCAGCATCAGCTTGACCTGCTCGGCCATCAGGAGGGTTTGCCGGGTGGCATTCGCCAGGGCCATGGACGGGCTTTCAAGAGCCGCTTCGTCCAGGAAGTTCTCTTTTGCGGCGGTCAACCCGGCTTCTTCGGCGGCGGGCGCGGGAAGGAGCACCTTCTCGACGAAGCGGTAGACCGGATTGACCAGGGGAAGGCCGAGCAGCGCCACCATGACGTTAAACGCGGTGTGAAAGTTCGCCGCCTGACGCGGCGCGTAACCGGGGGTGCCCGCCCAGAGCCTGACAACCTCGGCGAACAAGAGGAACAGGACCACCGCCATCAACGTCTTGAGCAGCAGATTCGCGCTGCCGAGCCGGCGGCCCTCAAGGGTCGGCCAACCGGCAAGCAAAGCGGTACAGGCCACTCCGAGGTTGGCCCCGAGCACGATGGGGAGAAGAAAGTCGAGTCCTCCCAAACCGCCCTGGACCAGAGCGATGCCGAGCCCGATCGTCGCCGTCGAACTCTGCAGCAGAAAGGCGATGACCGCGGCGCTGAGGAGCAGAACGAGCGGGTAGTCCCGCAGGATCTCCAGAATCTGCCCAAACGCTCCTTCGGGCGGGATGGAGGCCGCGGTTTCCGAGATCACAAAGATTCCCAGGAAGATAAAGCCCAGCGCGAGAAGACACTGGCCGACTCCCCGAAATACATCCCGCTTGAGAAACTGGAACGCGAACAGGCCGGTGATCAGGAAAATCGAGAAAGCATTGGCCACTTTGAAAGCGAGCATCTGGACCATGACCGTCATCCCGATATTGGCTCCGAGAAAGACCGCCAGCATCTTGTCGGCGGTGAGATTCCCGCTCCGAAGCATCCGCACGGTCACCAGTGCAAGCGTCGTGGAGGACGGCGCCACGGTCGCGATCGAGATCCCTGCCAGAAATGAACGTAAACGGTGGGCGGTCATACGCTGCAGCCAATGCACCAGGTTCTGGCCAAAAAGCCGGTCGAACCCTTTGCGCAGAAACCGGGCTCCAAACAGAATCAGCGCGACGCCGGCCGGAATGTTCAGAATGGTGAGATCGGCTGCCGTATTCATATCCTTGACACGCGGAAAATTCTTCCCGGGATCCCGGACAACCCCGGAAGGTTATCCGGCTTGACCCGCGGCATCCCGAGCGCGACGCAAACGGCCGCGCGGGCCTGCCGGAGCCGCCCGGAGGTAACGCGTTTCCACGGATCCCTCATCGCGGACCCGCAGGACGGTTCCGTCCGGTTTGCAGGGGTCGTCCGGAAAAGCTCTTTGGGTGTACTTCCTCGCAGTTTCACTTATAGAAACATCCTTCAAGCGACATTCCTATTGTGCAAGATTTTTTTCGTTTTCAGCAAAACGAGCTCCGCTTCCGAACGCCCGCGGAGACACCGGATTCCTTCAGAATTCGGGTTCCATCTTCGCGGAGTGATCTCCGGAAAACACCCAGAGAATCTCGGCAACCCTGTCTCCGGGATTCAGGATCCGGTGTTTTTCGGCGGCGTCGAGGTAAACACAATCGCCTTTCCGCAGGCGGTACCGCTCATTTCCGTAGTCCAACTCAACGAGCCCTTTGAGCACCATAATGAACGCCTCGCCCTCGCGCGACCACGCCTCGGCGCCCGCCCCGTCCTCCGGCGGCACTTCGATCACATAAGGGCCCATTCGTTTGTCGCGGCTCGTTGGCGCCAGGGGACGGTAAATCATGCCCGAGGGCGAATGATTCCTTTCGGCGGCTTCCCGTTCCTTTGCGGAAACGACGAGGATCTTCCGCTCGTCGTCCACACCCTTCATCAGCTCGGACAAGGTGGTTCCGAGCGCGTCCGCAATGCGGCTGAGGGCTACCAGGGACGGAGTAACCCGCGAGTTTTCCACTTTGGAAAGCACGCTCTGGGTCAATTGGCTGCGTTCGGCCAGTTGCTCCAGGGTAAACCCGCGTTTCTTGCGAAATTCACGAATGCGTTGTGCCAGAAAATCGAGATTCATCGAGCCTCTATCGGAATCGGATCAGGGTCAAAAACAGCAACGGGGCCTGCCGGAGCGGGATCATTCATCCTGCCGCACCCATGCCCGCGTTCGATCGAGAGCCAGGAGCCATTCGCGCCTGAGGTCCGCGGCCGCATTCGGCGGAAGCTCCGGTTCGAACTCGCGGTCGAGTTCCCAGCATCGCTCCACCTCTTCACGGTCTTTCCAGAAACCCACCGCCAGTCCCGCGAGACCGGCGGCCCCGAGGGCGGCGGTTTCCGAGAGCCGCGGACGCGCGACCCGGTTCTGCAGCAGGTCGGCCTGGATCTGCATCAGCAGGTTGTTCTGAGCCGCGGACCCGTCCACACGGAGCTCTTTGAGCACGATCGCCGAATCCGCCTCCATGGCGTGAAGGACATCCACCGTCTGAAACGCGATCGCTTCGAGCGCGGCGCGTGCAAAATGCGCGGCGGTGGTGGCGCGGGTGATCCCCATGATCGTCCCCTGTGTATAGGAATCCCAATGCGGCGCCCCGAGACCGGCGAAGGCGGGCACCAGCACCACGCCTCCACTGTCCCGCACCCGGCCGGCCAGGCTCTCGATCTCCCGGGTGTTCTTAATCAGCCCGAGCCCGTCCCGCAACCAGCGAATGATGGCCCCGGCAATGAAGATACTGCCCTCGAGCGCGTACTCGGTCCGGTCCCCGATCTTCCAGGCAATCGTTGTCAGCAGGTTATTGTCGGACATCACCGGGGTGTCACCGGTATTCATTAAAACAAAGCAGCCGGTTCCGTAGGTAGTCTTCGCCATCCCGGACTGAGTGCACCCCTGCCCGAAGAGGGCGGCCTGCTGATCGCCGGCGATCCCCGACACCGGCACTCCGTCGAGGGGTGAACGGTTCCCCACGGCGGCATACACCTCGCTGCTCGAACGGACCTCGGGGAGCAGCGAGGGAGGGATATCAAACAATTCGAGCAGGCTTTCATCCCATCGTTGTTCATCGAGATTGAACAGCAGGGTCCGCGAAGCGTTGGTCACATCGGTGATGTGAACCCTGCCTCCCGTCATTCGCCACACCAGCCAGGAATCGACCGTCCCGAAAGCGAGCTCGCCGCGACGGGCCCGTTCGCGGACACCGTCGACCTCGTCGAGAATCCAGCGGATCTTCGTTGCCGAAAAGTAGGAATCGAGCACCAGCCCGGTCCGCGAGCGGATCAGCGGTTCGTGCCCTTCTTTCCGCAGCCGCTCGCAGATCGGCACCGTTCTGCGGTCCTGCCAGGCGATCGCCGGACAGACCGCCTTTCCCGTTCGCCTGTCCCAGATGAGGGTCGTCTCGCGCTGGTTCGTGATTCCCACCCCCTCGACCTCGCCCGGGGAGACTCCGCTCTCTTCGATTACCTGAAGCGCGGCCGCCCACTGGGACTCCCAGATTTCCTCCGGGTCGTGTTCCACCCATCCCGGGCGGGGATAATGCTGGGTGAGATCGCGCTGCGCGAGGGCCACAATCTCACCGTTGCGATCAAACAAATGGGCTCGGGAATGCGTGGTTCCCTGGTCCAGGGCGAGGACGTGCTTTTTCATATCGCGGCGGGACATTGAACGTCGTCCCTGCTCTTTTCAAACGATTTAGGTGTCAGCCGTCAAGCAGGCTGAACGGCGCCGCAATTGCGGCTTCGATGCCGAAGGGGCAAATAGTCCGGCCGGACCCGGGCGCGGAGCACTAGTTCGAATGCCACGGTTAAGCTCAAAGATCGGATGGGGTCACGGGGATTGCGCCCCGTGACCCTTCCACACCACCGGACATGCGGTTTTCCGCATCCGGCGGTTGGACCCGGCGGGAGTCATTCGCATGCTCCCGCGACCTTCCAC
>PWMU01000197.1 GCA_003558065.1 Opitutia bacterium
GGCCGCCGGCGGCCCGTGCCGGTTGCCGGAAGCGAATTCGAGTTTCCCGCCGACCTTGTGGTCTACGCCATCGGAACCCATCCGAATCCGATCCTGGGACAAACCTCCAAGCTCAGGTTGACCAACCGCGGGTACATCGACGTGGATGAAGACCTGGCGACTTCGATCGCCGGAATCTACGCCGGAGGCGACATCGTCACGGGCGCGGCCACCGTCATCCGGGCCATGGGCGCGGGCCGCAAGGCCGCCCGCGGCATGAAGGCCTATTTCGGCATCCGGGATTCGGAAACCGTTTACGAGCCCCCCTCCGAGCACGTCTTTGGAATTCCCGCATCAGAAAAGAACTTCGCCCGCGTCACGGCTTGAATTATCCGGCACAACAATGAAGACCATCGATCTCCCCAAGTCCTCGACCGCCCTTCGTGAAGGAAACGTACGGAACCTCACCGAACACGTGGTGGAAATCGTCAGCGATTCCGGTGAAGGCGCCCAAAAATGCGGCCAATCCTTCGGCACCATCGCCGCCCGGATGGGATACGGTGTCTGGACGGTGGAGATCATCCCAGCGGAGATTCAGCCGCCGGCCCGAAGCGTCGCGGGCGCCAGCGGCAACCGCATCCGCTTCGCCTCCAGCCCGGTCACCAACGGCGGCGACGACGCGGATCTGGTCATCGCCCTCAACGAGCAGGTCCTTCTCGGGCGCGTCGGCGAAATGAAGCCCGGATGCACCATCCTCCTGGAGAACAAGTGGAAGGACGATCCGGACTCCTCGGTCGCCGGCGCGTATCAAAGGACCGTGGACGACCTCGATCAAGCGGGCTTCAAGGTCCGGGAGGTGCCGATGGAGGAGGAATGCCTCAAGCACGTTTCAAACGCGCGACGCGGCAAGAACATGTTCGTCCTGGGCCTGCTGTGCGGTATCTACGAATTCGATACGCAATTGGCCAGGGAACAGATCGAATCGATTTTTGCAAAAAAATCCCGCGCGGTCATCGACGCCAATGTCGGTCTGCTGGAAGCGGGTTTCGCCTGGGCACGGGAAAACTTCGATTTGCGGATCCGGATCCCCGCTACCAGGCCCGACCAACCCCTGGTAGTCGCGAACGGAAACACCGCCATCGCCCTCGGGATCGTCGCCTCCGGAATGAAGACCTGCGCGATGTACCCCATCACTCCGGCCACCTCCGCCTCGCATTACCTGAGCGAGATCTTCGAAAAAGTCGGCGGCTTCGTCCACCAGGCCGAGGACGAAATCGCGGCGTGCTGCTTCGCGATAGGCGCCTCCTACGCGGGCTCCTGCGCGGTAACGATCACCTCGGGCCCCGGGTATTCCCTCAAACAGGAGGCGATCGGCCTGGCGGTGATGGCGGAGATTCCGCTGGTGGTCGTGAATGTTCAGCGCGGCGGCCCCAGCACCGGACAGCCAACCAAGGTCGAACAGGGCGACCTCCTGACGACCGTGTTCGGCAGTCACGGCGACGCCCCCAAGATCGTCATCGCAGCCGCCTCCATCGAGGATTGCTTTTATTCGATAATCACGGCCCGGAAAATCGCCGAAACCTTCAACATGGTCGTCGTCGTCCTGACCGACGCCAGCCTCGCCACAGCCCAAACGCTTTTTCCACGCCCCCGGTACGACGAATCCTGGCACGCTCCTCCCATCGACCAGAGCCCGGTTCCGAAGGGTGCCCTACGGTACGATTGGGATCCCGAAACCGGACTTGCCCGACGCTTTATCCCGGGACAACCCAACGGCATGCACGCGGTCACCGGACTCGCCCACGACAGGAGGAGCCGGGTAGCCTACGATCCCCGGATCAACCAGGAAGGCCTCCAGAACCGCAGCAAGAAACTGGTTACCTTGCAGAAGACGCTCAAGACACCCCCGGTATTCGGCGACGGGGAGGGCGACCTGCTTGTCGTCGGTTGGGGCAGCACCCGGGGAGCGATCGAAGAGGCCGTCCGGCGCGTCCGTTCCGAAGGCGAAAAGGTCAGCGCGCTCCATCTTCGCTTTATCCAACCCATGCCCCCGGGAATCGGGGATATTCTCCGCCGCTTCGAAAGGGTGCTCATTGTCGAAAACAACTGGAGCGACCGGGCGGATGGCGCGGGCATCGACGAGGACAATCGCCGCTATTCCGCCCTCGCCCTGCTCCTGCGCGCCCGCTACCTCGTCGACGCCGATTGCTGGTCGGAGGTCATGGGACAGGCGATCAAGCCCGCCACCATCGAAAACGTCATCCGGGAGAAACTGTCATGACTACCTGCAATCTGATTCCCGAGTGTTGCCGTCACTCCGGGGACGACGCGCTCACGGTCGAAGACTACGGCCGGGCGCTCCCACGCTGGTGCCTGGGCTGCGGAGATCACGCGATCCTTGCAGCGGTGCAACGCTTCTGCCGCGACGAGCAGCTTCCGCCGGAAAAGACGGTCTGCGTGTCGGGGATCGGCTGTTCGAGCCGGTTTCCTCATTACATGGAAACCTACGGCTTTCACGGCATTCACGGACGTGCCCTGCCCATTGCGGAAGGCATCAAAATGGCCCGTCCGGAGCTCAACGTCTTTGTCAGTACCGGCGACGGCGACTGCTGCAGCATCGGCGCGGCGCATTGGATTCACGCCATTCGCTACAATATGGACATGACCGTGTTGCTGCACGACAACGAGATTTATGGACTGACCAAGAAACAGGCGTCCCCGACGTCCCCGCGCGGATTGACGACCAATACGACGCCGCGCGGCTCGTACCTGAATCCGCTCAACCCGCTCAGCGCGACCCTCGGGGTGGCCAATGTTTCCTTTGTCGCCCAGGCCGTCGACTGGATTCCCGACATTCTGCACGAGATCATCCGAATGGCCTACCACCATAAAGGTTTTTCCTTTGTCCGGATTCTCCAGCGCTGCCCCGCCTACCTTCCCAATACCTTCGAAGCCAGGGTGAAGGATCCGTCGAGCGTTCGGCTGCTCACGCATGAGGACGGCCTGGTTCCCACGCCCGCGATCGCACGGGTTTACGGCAACCAGGAGGAACACGATCCCCTCGACATCCACCGGGCCCGCGAAATCGCATCGGTCTCGGATCCCATTCCGGTCGGCATCCTCTATCGCGATCCGGCCGTGCCCCGTTACGAGGACAGCTTCGATTCCGACCGCACCGACACCGCCGAAACCACGGGAACCGCTCTCGAACGTGAGTTGGATAAAATCACGATTCAAGCATCGGCATGAGGGAAATGGCTTATCCGGCAACCATTAACTGATAACCCTATGCAACCCTTCGAAACCAGGCAATCTCGCAACGGCCGGCCGGGCACTCTGGATCAACCGCCCGCCCGCGAGGATCAATTCGAAACCGGGAACCAAAAGGCTCCGTCTCCGGATTTTCGCCCCGCCCTCTTTGCCGCCTACCGGGATCTTTCGACCTTGCGCCACGATTTTCCGCTGGTCCTGGGCTGGCAGCGGGGAGAGGCGGTGGTGCGTCCGCTTTCGGAATTGATCAATGAGGCGCTTCGAGCCATCGCCCCACCCGGGGCAAACGGCGAACGCCTGCGCTGCGAGGTGCTCACGCTGGAAGAGAACGTTCGCGGCCGGGCGGCACCGAACACCAGACAGCGCCTTTCGGACGCGTGGAAAAGCGCGGAAGAAGAGGTTCTTCCGGCCTCCGGCGAAACCGGGCGAAACGAACTCCGGGCCGATCTGGCCAAGGCCGGGGCCGCCCTCCCGACCGACGGAGATCTTGTCGCTTGCGACGCGAACGCGACGGCGGACGTGGTCATCCATTTGTGGCGCGGCGCCGAATCCCGCAAGGCCCGCGCCTTTCTCCGGCGCATCGACCGTCTCATCCACAGGCTGCGGAATCTATTGAAGGCCGATGCGATGCGTACGCCCGGAGCCTGGACCCCGGAATCCTTGCAGCGGACGATGGGAGGCGCCTTCACGGATGCGTTCGATTTTGAGGCAATGGGGAAGGCGGTCCGCTCCGTGACCTGCAGGGACCGTCTTCCGGAGAAACGCAGGCAACGGATCACGGAAGCGCTCTCCGTCCTGCGGTCTCAGAAACTCTTTCACCCGGACGACCTTTCCTTCAGCGATTACCTCTTCGACCGTTACGAGAACGCGATTGAGGCGCATGAAGCCCGCCTCGACGAAATCGCAACGCTCCTCCGGGCGATCGGCGTGGCGGAGCTGGAAATCAACAATTGGTATCGGGAATCGGTGCATGACGGGGTGTTGAAGGAGTTCAACCGCCACTCGCTCACGCCCGACCAGCTCTCGCAATTCCCCTGTCCGCTCATCGTTCTGCGCGAAGTCCCGGATGCGGATTGCCTCGCGCGGATCGTCAAGACTGTGGCCTCCGGTCACCCCATGAAAGTGGTCCTGGTCAACGACGACCTGGCCGAGAGTTCGAATCTCGCGACCGAACTCGCCTCCATGGCAATCGGCCTCAACGATGTTTTCGTTCTGCAGGCAGCCGCCTCCTCGCTGGGCCGCATCGCCGAAACACTATCACGCGGGCTCGGAGCGGAACGGCCGGCTTTCTTCAGTTTCTATTCAGGCTGCGCCACGCACACTCCCCTCGCACCTCCCTATCTCCTGGCGGCCGCCGCAACGGAATCGCGGGTTTTTCCAACATTCTCGTTCGATCCGACGGGCCGGGAGTGGGCCGATCAATTCGCCCTCGCCGGAAATCCCCGGCCCGAGCAGCGATGGGTCGCGCATCCGTTCACCTACGAGACCGACGGTCATCAGCGCGTCTCCGAAGAGGTCGCGTTTACGCCGATCGATTTCATCGGCTGCAATCGCCGTTATGACGCTCGCTTCGAAACGCTTTCATCCGCGAACTGGACGGACGACATGATTCCCGCGTCCGAATTCATCGATCTGCCCGACCACGAGCGCACCGGCCGGCGACCGTACATTCTGGCCGTTGACGAAAGGAACCGTTTATGGAGAAGGATTCCCGACGAGGAGCTCTTGCGCGTCGCCGCCGGCTACAGCCGGAAATGGAGGCGTCTGCAGGAACTCGGAGGCATTCACAACTCCCACGCCAGGCAATTGCTGGAACGGGAGCGGAGTCGCTGGGAGGAAGCGAACAAGACGGCGGCGCCCCCCGCACCCGAAACAGCCGGCAACGCCGACATCGACAACGGCGCCACTGCCGAAGCCCGGCCGGAAACGGGCCGGCCGGCATCGGACGAACCCTTCATCGAGACGTCCCGCTGCACGAGTTGCGAAGAATGCATCAAGATCAATAACCGGCTCTTTGCGTACAACGAGAACAAACAAGCCTTTATCGCCGATCTTAACGCCGGCACCTACGCGGACCTGGTTCGCGCGGCCGAAAACTGCCAGGTCTCCATCATTCATCCCGGGCAACCGAAAAATCCGAACGAACCCGATCTCGACACTCTGATCGAACGCGCCAAACCCTTTCTTTGAGCTGGAACCTCTAGCATCCTGTCGGATTCGGCCGGCAGACTCCTAACCCAAAACGCCCCGGACACACCCCGGGATGCCGCCTTGTTCGCACTTCTCCTTCCCGGCGGGTGCCCGCAGGTCAGGCTCACGTTTTCCGCGCCACCCGTATCGGTGTCGTATTTTTATGAATCGGCATCGGGATTGTAACATCCATGTGACATGGGCGATCCGTCTCTTACGTCGGAAATTCCACGCATCTTGCGCATGAGTATTCCGCGCCTTGGAACGCCTTACCCCTCTCGCACGCACGACGCGACGTTTGCGGGAAACTCCGGCCTCACACCTCCGCCGTAACCCCTCCCGGTACGGCGTAACAGGGGAAGCGTAAGCTGTTCCGCCCCGACGCGGCTCGCTCCGGGTTCCGGCTGCGCCGGATCGGAACCATCATTAAACGAAGCCCGCTGTCACGCACGCGTGACACCACACTGAAACAGCGCTCATTTAAAATACCCGGCGCATCTGAATTTCCCCGGCTTCCAGTGGAAGGCCACGTTCGATACCTCGACCGGGCACACAGGCACTAGGCCGCCTCCGGAGCGCGATCGCACAGGGCACCCGCCGGGCTGCAACCCCTGAACCAGGCACGGCTCAGCAACGAATTCCACCTTCCCGGATGTCATGGCGACCGGGTTGGCATGAGCCATGCTTTAATCAGGGCAAATCCTTTGACATCAACCAACCAGCCAACCTTGAGGAACAATCTTTACACAAAAAAGAACAAGTACTGCCGAGCGCCTCGGCCAATCTTTTGCGAGAATTAGATTTTTTAATGAACACTGTCCACCAGAGTTTGCTCGCTATGGCACCGAACGCGTTCCGCCGCAGCAGTCCCTCCCGCCAGGCATGAAGGAAACCCCTCATAGGCGACTCGCCGCCACGCCGGTCCATCCGGCCAAATCCCCCTGGCGAAACTTCGATCGCAAGGGACCTCCCAAACGGCCGGGCGCCGAGCGAACCGGCGATTTCAATGAGATCTACTCTCATTTCGACGAAGAAGAAATCAAGCGGCAGGCCTCCCGCTGCATCCAATGCGGCGAACCCCGCTGCATGGAGGGCTGTCCTTTGTCGAACCGTATTCCGGAATGGCTCTCGCTGGCGGCTGCCGGCGAATTCCTCGAAGCCGCGGAGGTTTCCGGGACCACCAGCAATTTCCCCGAGATCTGTTCCAGGATCTGCCCCCAGGAGCGTCTCTGCGAAGGCGCCTGCGTGCTGAATATGCGCTCGGAGCCGGTGGCTATCGGGGCCATCGAACAATTCATCAACGATTACGCCCTGGCACACGGCGCCGTTTCCGCCGCACGCGCCCCGTTCAACGGGTTCCGGGTCGCCGTCGTTGGATCCGGTCCCGCCGGAATCGCCTGCGCGGACGAACTTGCCAAGCGCGGCTACCGCGTCACCGTCCTGGAAGCTCTCAATCGCGCCGGCGGCCTTCTGGTCTACGGTATTCCGGCTTTCAAGCTCGAAAAATCGATTATTGACCGGCGGCTGGAGTTCCTTCGCCGACGGGGTGTTCGCTTTCAGTTCGGGGTACGGGTCGGAAAGGACGTGTCGCTGGCCGAGTTGAGCAGCGAATTCGACGCGGTATTCTGGGGTGTGGGCGCCCAGCGTCCGAAGCCCGCAAGAATTCCCGGCGAATCCCTGGCGGGCGTGCACGAAGCCCTCCCTTTCCTCATCCAAAAGAATGTGGACAACTCTCTCGGCTTCGAACCGGTTGATGTGCACCGCAAGCGGGTTGTCGTGCTGGGCGGCGGAGACACGGCCATGGACTGCCTCCGGACGGCGATCCGGGCGGGCGCCAGCGAGGCCGTTTGCCTCTATCGCCGCGACCTCGACAACATGCCGGGAAGCCGGAAGGAGTTTGACAACGCCATCGAAGAAGGTGCGCGGTTTCATTTTCTCACCAACCCGGAAGAGATCCTCGGCTGCGCCGATGGACAGGTCGAAGGCGTCCGCTGCGTCCGCATGAAACTGGGCGAACCCGATGAAAGTGGCCGGCGCCGCCCGGTAGCGGTCCCCGACTCTCACCACACCGTCAAAGCCGACCACGTGCTGGTCGCCTACGGATTCGATCCGGTGGCTCCTCCCCCTCGCGGTGACGGGGAGATGGAAGTCAACCAATGGGGCGGCGTCGTTCTCGATGAAAACGGAATGACCAGTCTCCCCGGAATTTTCGCCGGAGGCGATGCTTTCCGCGGGCCCAGTCTCGTTTCCGAAGCCGCCCGCGACGGACGAAAAGCCGCCGGCGGGATTCACCGCTACCTCTTCAACAGCCCAAAAGATCCCGGCCACGAATCCGGCGGATTTCCCGGCGACAGGCCGCCTTCCTCCACCGTCCCTCCAATTTCACTTTGAAGAGACACCAGCCTCCCATGAAAGACCAACGAATCACAGCGCACGACGAAGAAACGGGGAACCATACCGCCGTTCGTTCCGGGCCACTCACCATTCGCGACTCGGTGATCCGCATCGCGGGCAATTCCCAGGACGGCATTCAGTCGGTCGGCGCCATGCTGGCCCGCCTGGCCGGAAGGAGCGACATGGAAGTCATGACCTACATGACCATCCCCGCCACCATCTCCGGAGGTCCCTCGATCTTCCAGGTTCACATGGGCAGCGGCGAGGTCCTCAGCGCCGGCGACGCCGCCGACATCCTGGTCGCCTTCTACCAGCACTCCTACGAAGAACACCTGGACACGGTACGCGACGGCGGTATCCTGCTCTACGACACCACCCACGTGACCCCGGACATCGACGCACTCCGCGCCCGCCGAATCACGCCCGCCGGCGTCCCCATGACCTCCCTCACCATCGAAATCCTGGGAGGCACCGGCAAGCAGAAAGGGAAAAACATCTTCCTGTTCGGCTTGCTCGCCCGGGTGTTCCGGTTGGACATGAAGAAGGTCAGGCAACTGATCCGGGAGCGCTTTGGCGGCAAGGATGAATCGGTGCTGCGCAACGCCCTCCTGGCGTTGGAAGGCGGCTACGCCTATTCGATCGGAGATGTCATGTCGCTTTTCTCATTCGAAACCCCCTCCGCGGGGGGACGGCCGAAGGTCAGCATGACCGGGAACCAGGCGCTGGCCTATGGAGCCATCGCCGGCGGCGTGCGCTTCGGGGCCGCCTACCCCATCACTCCCTGGACCGAAGTCATGGAGCAGTTGCGGCAGGACCTGCCCAGGTACGGCGGCAGTTTCATACAGACCGAAGATGAACTGGCCGCCATCTCCGCCGCCCTCGGCGCGGCCTACGGCGGAACCGTTGCCATGACCGGTTCGAGCGGCCCGGGCATCGCCCTGAAAAGCGAGGCCATCAGCTACGCCGTCATGGCGGAGATTCCCGTCCTGATTGTCGATGTGCAGCGCGGGGGTCCGTCCACCGGGATGCCCACAAACGTGGAACAATCCGATCTCAATCTGGCGTGTCACGCCGGACACGGCGACGCCCCTCGCGTGGTAGTGGCCCCGACCGACGTCGAAGACTGCTTTCACCTTACCGCCGAAGCCGTCCGAATCGCCTGCAAGTACAGTGTTCCGGTCATCCTCCTCAGCGACCAGGCTCTTGCCACGCGTATCGAAGCGTTTGATATGCCCGATCTCTCAACGATCGAACCGGCGGTTTTTGACCGGAACGGAACCGTCCCGACCCACAAGCCTTACCCGCTGGATGCGCTCACACGCCACGCGCCTCCCGGAACCCTGATCGAGGACGGCAACTATCCCAATATTACCGGGCTCGAACACGATGAGAACGGTCACCCTTCCGCCAGTTCGAAGATGCACGCGGCCATGACGAACAAACGCCGGGACAAACTCTCCTCTTTGGCCCGGGAGCTTCCTGTCCCCGAAGTTTACGGCCCCGAAGAAGGCGAAATCCTCCTGGTCGGCTGGGGTTCCACCAAAGGCATTATCCGGGAAGCCGTTGACCGCGCGAAATCACAGGGACGAACACTCAGCGCGCTGCACCTGCGCCACCTCAATCCGCTTCCGGGAGGTTTGGAGGAAATTTTCATGCGCTTTCAGAAAGTCCTCGTCGTGGAGATGAACGACAGCGACGCCAACGGGTGCGGCCAGCTCGCCCTCATCCTCCGGGCCGAGACCTGCCTGAAGCGAATCGGCGGCATCACCAAAACCGACGGCCTCTCCTTCCGCGTACGCGAGATCCTCGCGCGGCTCCCGAAGGAAGAACTCTCGACCGTTACATGACCATGAACCAAACCATTCCAACACCCGAAACGGCTTGCCCGGCGTCCTGCCCGGCATCGGTCACGGCGACCCGCGCCAACCTCAAAGCCGACAAACCGACCTGGTGCCCGGGCTGCGGGGACTACGCCGTCCTGGCCGCCTACCAGAAACTTCTCGAAAACCGCCGGCTGCCTCAGGAGTCCATCGTGACCCTCTCGGGCATCGGCTGCTCGTCGCGCTTTCCCTACTTCGTGAACACGCACAGCGTCCACTACATTCACGGGCGTATTCTTCCGTTCGCAACCGGCTTAAGCCTGACCCGCCCGGATCTGCATCCTTTTGTCTTCATCGGCGACGGCGACGCCTATTCGATCGGGGGCAACCATTTCGATCACTGCGCCCGCAAGAATCTGCAACTGACCGTCGTGGTCATGGACAACCATGTGTACGGGCTCACCAAGAAGCAAACCTCGCCGACTTCACCGATCGGATTCCGCTCCAAGACGGATCCCTGGGGCTCGAAAGCCACGCCGCTCAATCCCACCAAGAAATTGATTTCCAGCGGCGCCACCTTCGTCGCCCGTACCCTGGCCGCCGATCCGGCCCACATGCTGGCCATGATGGAGGAAGCCATGGATCACGAGGGTTTCTCGGTAGTCGAGTGCCTCTCGGAATGCGTCCAGTTCAACCGGGGATCCTATGACGCTGCCGTTCCGCGGAAGGGCGGCGAGTTTCCGCTGATTCCGGACGATCACGACGTCACCGACGAGGAAGCCGCCTATTCCCTGACCAAAAAAGCCTTCCCCGGCTACTTCGGCATTTACTACAAGGTCCGCCGGCCGACTCTCAACGAAGGCGAAGCCGAAATCGCCCGGGACATGCAACCCCGGCCGAAGGGCCTCGTTGCCTCGGAGATCCTCCGCTCCGCGCTCGAACGACTGACTTGAGGACCCATCTATGAGCGACACGTCTCCTTATCTCTTTCTGACCGTCTTCCTGGGAATCGCGATCGCCTTCCCGCTCGTTCCCATCGGGGTCGCTTACCTGTGGAGCCGGACCTTCACCCCGGCCAAGCCGGGTGCCGAAAAAAACGCCGCCTACGAGTGCGGGATCGAATCAACGGGCTCGGCCCGCATCCAGTTCAAATCCCAGTATTACCTCTACGGAATCATCTTCCTCATCTTCGACGTCGAGGCCGTTTTCCTCATCCCGATCGCCGTCGCCTTCCTCGACCTTTCTGTCGGTGCCGCGGTCGCGACCCTCGTTTTTATTCTGCTCCTGGTGGAAGGCCTCGCCTGGGCCTGGAGCAAGGGCGCGCTCAATTGGGACTGAACTCAATTCAACTCAACTCTCTTCATAGTATGGATCACCAACTGAAAAAAGAACTCGGCAAGCAGGGCATTCACGTCACCTCGCTCGACTCGATCTACAACTGGGCCCGCAGCAATTCAATGTGGCCCATGCAGTTCGGCCTCGCCTGTTGTGCGATTGAAATGATCGCGGCCACCATGGCCCGGTACGACCTGGCCCGTTTCGGCGCCGAGATCTTCCGTCCCTCGCCCCGCCAGTCCGACCTCATGATCGTGGCCGGTACGGTGACCAAGAAGATGGCCCCCACCGTCGTGCGCCTCTACAACCAGATGCCGGAACCCAAATACGTCATCGCCATGGGCGCCTGCGCCATTTCCGGCGGTCCCTTCCGCGACGGGTACAACGTCGTCAAAGGCATCGACCGCTACATACCGGTCGACATCTACATTCCCGGCTGTCCGCCCCGCCCCGAAGCCCTCATCGACGGCATCATGAAACTCCAGGAAAAAATTCACGGACAAAAACTCACCGGCCCCGACCGCGCGCGCCATGCGGATCCCGACTCCCCCGGCGAATACGCGGTTCCCGGGACCGAATCCCGGGACCTCCTTCCCCGCTTCAACCCGTGCATCTGGTCCCCACCGGCCAGGCAAACCGACTCCCTGGAATATCCGGAATCCAAAATCTGAATTCCTAAATTTCAAATCCGACATCCCAACCATGCTCACACTTGAAACCATTCGCGACCGCATCCTCGAGGCCGTTCCGGACGCCGGCGTTGAGATCATCTCCAACCCGGGACCGTCCGGGCAGGACTCGCTTCTGGTTTCTTCCGGGCACGGGTTGGCCATCGCCCTCTTTCTGCGCGACGACCCGGAGCTGCGCTTCGATTACTGCTCGAATGTCACCGGTGTGGATTGGCTCGACAAAACCGTGAAAGAGAAAGTCATCGTTCGCGAGGACGACGAGGACGTCGAGACTCAAGTCGAGCGCGTCGTTCCCGGGTACCTCGAAGTCGTTTACCACCTTTACTCGATCTCCAAAAAGCACGGTCCTGTCGTCCTGCGCCTGCGCACCGCCGACCGAAACGAGGGGGTCGAGCTGCCCTCCCTGACCCCGGTCTGGAAAAGCGCGGAATTTCAGGAACGGGAAGTTCTCGATCTCTACGGCATCCGCTTCACCGGACACCCCGACCCCACGCGGCTGCTGATGTGGGAGAATTTTGAAGGTCATCCCATGCGCAAGGACTATTGCGCGCCGGATGACGACGAACCCGGCGACCCGATCACCGCCCGCGAAAGAAAGGAAGAAGCCTCATGATTGCCATACCGGACTGCAGTTTCAACACGACCGAAAACCGGGATCCCGCCGCGGAGCTCCTCGAGCTTTCACTCGGCCCGCAACACCCGTCCACCCACGGCGTCTTCCGGATGAACGCGGTCCTCGACGGAGAGACCGTTGTTCGTCTTCAACCGGTATTCGGCTACCTGCACCGCAACCACGAGAAGATCGCCGAAAACGTGTCCTACCTGGCCTCGATTCCCTATACCGATCGCCTCGACTACCTTTGCTCGCTCACCAACAACTGGGCCTACGCGCTTTCTGTCGAAAAACTCACCGGCCTCGACGTCCCCGAGCGGGCGGAGTACATCCGAATCATCCTGGCCGAGCTGACCCGGCTGCAGAACCACACCGCCTTTCTCGGGTTTCTGCTAGGCGACATGGGCGCCTGGGGCACGGCGCTCATGTATGGTTTCCGGCAACGGGAAAAAGTCCTCGACCTTTTCGAATCCCTGACCGGATCGCGCATGATGAGCAACTACATGCGATTCGGCGGTTGCCGGTGCGACTTCCCCGAAGGCTGGCTGGAGCAGGCTCGAACGGTAATCGACGAGTATCCGGAATTTTTGGACGAAATGGAGCAATTGCTGGTGAGCAACGAAATTCTGATTTCACGCACGCAGGGTGTCGGCGCGATTTCGCCCGAACGAGCCATCAACGCCGGCCTCTCCGGCCCGATACTCCGCGCTACCGGCGTCGATTACGATATCCGCAAGGTCGACCGCTACGGCATCTACGATCGTTTCTCATTCCGGATCCCGATCGGGGACCAGGGCGACACTTACGACCGGATGATGATGCGCCTCCTGGAAATGCGCGAATCGCTCAAGATACTGAAAGCCGCCATCGACGAAATCCCGGACGGCCCGATAGTCAACCCGAAGGCGAAACTCCGCAACCTGCGGCCGCCCGAAGGCGAAGCCTACGGCCGCATCGAATCTCCGAAAGGCGAGCTCGGCTTCTACCTTATCAGCGACAAGCAGCCGCAACCCTATCGCTTCAGGGTCCGCCCGCCCAGTCTTATCAACCTGACGCTGCTCGAGGAAATGTCCATCGGCCACAAGATCGCCGACGTCATGGTCATCCTCGGAAGCATCGATATTGTTCTCGGAGAGGTCGATCGATGACTCAACTCTACCAGCAACCACGAATCAACGGTTCGATTCAGCCCAACCAGGAACCTGTCACGGATACCGACATGAGCTTGAATGGCACAACGAAATATCATCACGAAACGGAAGTCTCCGGGATTGCCGATCCCGCTCCGGCGAATCGGCTCTCTTCGGGAGTCCCGGATGCAGTCCCGGAGACCCGCTTGTCCGCAAGGCCCACAGCCGGAGAATACGGGAACACGCCCGAAAGGCGACCCTTCAGGCTTCCCGGGAGCGGCATCGTCCAAGGTATGATGGTCACCGCCCGGAACTGGTTCGGCAGTTATTTCGATCGCAAGCGATTGGTCACCGTCCAATACCCCGAACAGCAAATCCGGCCCCCGGAAAACAGTCGCAGCATTCCCTTTCTGGTTTACGACGGCGATGATCCCGACGCGGGCCTGCGCTGCGTCGCTTGCCATACCTGCGAGAAGGAATGCCCCCCCCAGGCCATATCGATCGTCGGCGAACGCGACGAAAACGGCAAACCTGCCAGACGCCCGAAAGTTTTCGATATCGACATTTCCGTCTGCATGGGCTGCCAGATCTGCGCTGAGGTGTGCCCTTTCGACGCGATCAAGATGGACCACTACCTGGACCATTCCTCCCTCGAAAATTTTCAATCCTTGATCCTGGGCAAAACGCGACTGAGCAAGTCCAACGCCTATTTTCATACGATTAATTCCACGGATGCCACCGCCGTTGATGCCCGGCTCGAAGCCGACCGAAAAAAGAAGGAAGCGGCACGCCAGAAGCGCGCCGCCGCAAAGTAAGACCCGCCATGCAACTCGAAGCCTCTCACATTAACAGTCACGCAACCGCACCTCCCGGCCGACTGCCGCCGGCGGTCGCTATCGCTATCGCGGGGATAGTGCTTACAGGTGCGGGCGCGCTGCTCAACCTGAAGGCACCCGGCATTCTCCTGCCCGCGGCATGGGAAGCGCTCCAGAATCCGTCCGAAGCCCCCCTGCTGCTCAAGGGGGGGCTGCTCGATTATCTCGAGCAGGGATGGATCTCATCGCCGTTTTTCCTCGAACTGGCATCCATCCAGATCACCATCGCCACACTTTTGTCACTTTTCGGCATCCTTTTCGCACTCACGTCTCTGGTCGAGCGCAAGGTCCTGGCCCGTATCCAGAATCGCTACGGCCCGAACCGGGTCGGTCCTTGCGGCCTCTTTCAGCCGATCGCCGACGGGATCAAGATGCTCATCAAAGAGGACATTGTTCCCCGCGGCGCCGACAAAACCGTGCACCTGCTCGCCCCGGTCGTCATGGTCGTCCCCGCGCTTCTGGTTCTGGCCATCCTGCCCTACGGGCCGGGACTGACCCCTGTCGAATTGAGCGTGGGCATTCTTTTCTTCTTCGCCCTCGGAGCGACAACCGAAGTCGCCGTCTTCATGGCCGGCTGGGGCAGCAACAATAAGTACTCCCTTCTCGGAGCCATGCGGGCGATCGCCCAAATGATCAGCTACGAGCTGCCTTTGATCCTGACCGCGCTGGCAGTCGTCATGATGGCGGGCTCCCTTTCTCCGGTCGCCATTGTCGAGGCCCAGGGAGGGTACTCGATGGGATTCATTCCCGACTGGTTCGCTCTCACCCCGTGGGGCATCGCAGCCTTCATTCTCTTCTTTATCGCCGCCCTCGCCGAGGCGAACCGGAGTCCGTTCGACCTCCCTGAAGGCGAATCCGAACTCGTGGCCGGTCACCTGACAGAGTATTCCGGATTCAAATACGCCACCTTTTTTCTTGCCGAGTACATCGGGCTGTTCGCGATCTGCGGACTCGCCGTCACGCTGTTCCTCGGAGGCTGGCACGCGCCCCTGCCGGTGCTCGAGTTCATTCCCGGCTATATCTGGTTCTTCCTCAAACTCTTCGCGCTCGTCCTTGCCGCAATCTGGATTCGCGGAACCGTTCCGCGAATCCGGACGGATCACCTTATGTACTTCGCGTGGAAGTTCATGATTCCCGCGGGCTTTGTCATCATTCTCGCCGCGGCAGCCTGGCACTACTCGGGAGCCGGCTGGCTCGGCTGGATTATCGCGACCCCGATCGTGCTGCTTCCCTACCTGATCCTGGCACGCGGCCTTTCCAACCGCTACGCGACTTCCGGCCGCACCTACCGTTTTTCCGAAGGATGAGTACCACCGCCGCATTCATAGCCTATTCGGTCCTTACACTTGTGACACTCGGAGCGGCGCTGGCCGCCGTGTCCCTGCGCAATATTGTCCACTGCGGGCTGAGCCTCGCGCTTGCCTTTGTCGGCGTCGCCGGATTCTACATTCTGCTCGGGGCGGAATTCGTCGGATTCATCCAGCTCCTGGTGTATGTCGGAGCCGTAGCGGTCCTGATCATGTTTGTTATACTCCTGACACGACCGGATGGCGATCCGCAACCCTTCACCTTCGACCGGCTGCGTCGCGCCCTTCCCGGGCTGGGAATCGCGCTGGCTGTATTTCTTGTAATTACAATTTCCATACGAACCAGCGAATCCCTTCGTGCCGGAGCTCCTGACGACGCAGGCGTTTCCATCGAGGCCCTCGGACACAAGCTGGTCACCAGTCACCTGCTCCCCCTGCAGATCACCGGGGTTCTACTCACCGCGGCCCTGATCGGGGCGGTGCTGTTTGCCATGAAAGAGGATAACAACTAATGCTGACGCTTGAATTCTTTCTCATTATCTCGGCCGCGCTCTTCTCGCTGGGTTTTGCAGCGGTACTGACGCGGAGGAACGTCATCATGATCCTCATAGGCATCGAGCTGATGCTCAGCTCGGCCAACCTGAACTTCATCGCCTTCTGGCGCTTCGGGCCCGATCCCGATGCGCTCACCGGAGTCCTCTTTGTCCTGTTCTCCATTGCCGTGGCCGCCGCCGAAGCCGCCGTGGGATTGGCCCTGATTATTTTGATCTACCGTCACTTCAAATCGACCAACACGTTCAATTTTAGTCTCCTCAATGGCTGATCACTTCTGGATTTCTCATTTTCTCTGGCTCGTTCCGGTTGTTCCGCTACTGGCGGCGGGGATGCTGTCCGTATCCGGCAATTCGCGACGGAACCGCGCGGTCATCCTGACCCTGGGCGCCCAGATCCTTTCCTTTATTCTGGCTTCGCTCCTCTTCATTACTGTAATCAGGGCGCAGGGCGGGACCGAGGAGGTTGTCCGGCTGGCGGTCAATTTCACCTGGTTCGAGTTCGGTGACACCGCGCTGCGGCTCGGGCTGCTGCTGGACCCGCTCAACGCGGCGATGCTGGTGATGGTGACTTTTATCGGGCTGCTGATTTGCATCTTCAGCGTCGGCTACATGAGCAGGGATCCCAACTTCACCCGGTTCTTTGCCTTCCTTTCGCTTTTTTCGGCCGCGATGCTCGGACTGCTGGTTTCCAACAGCCTCCTGCTCCTTTTTATCTGCTGGGAGCTGGTGGGACTGGCCTCGTACCTATTGATTGGTTTCTGGTATCAGAAGCCCAGCGCGGCGGCGGCGGCCCAAAAGGCCTTTATCACCACCCGGATCGGGGACCTCGGATTCTTCCTGGGAATGATCTGGCTCTACCGGGAAACCGGCACCCTGCTCTTCTACGACGGCGGGGCAGGCCTCCTCGAACAAGCCGCCCTGCACGGGCTCGCCACGGGCACCACAATCGGCGGACTGGCCCTCTCGACGGCCACCGCGCTCCTTTTGTTCTGCGGCGCAATGGGAAAATCCGGTCAGTTTCCGCTCCACGTCTGGTTGCCCGACGCCATGGAGGGGCCGACTCCGGTCAGTGCTTTGATCCACGCGGCCACCATGGTCGCGGCCGGGGTCTTTCTTGTGGCCCGCGCATTCCCGCTTTTTGCGGCGACCGCCGGCCCGGACACCGTAGCCACCGCGCTGATCGCGGTCACCTGGGTTGGTGCTTTCACCGCCCTGTTCGCCGCCTGCATCGCTGTCGCCCAGACCGACATCAAGCGGATCCTGGCCTATTCCACCGTTTCTCAGCTCGGATTCATGATGATCGCCCTCGGGGTCGGCGGCGTGGCCGCCGCGATATTCCATTTGATCGCTCACGCCTTCTTCAAGGCTTTGCTCTTTCTGGGCGCGGGCTCCGTCATCCACGGCTGTCACGACGAACAGGACATTCGTAAAATGGGCGGGCTTCGCCGGTTCATGCCGGCCACCTTCGCGACCTACGCGATCGGGATGATGGCCCTGGCCGGCTTTCCGTTTTTCTTCTCCGGGTTCTGGAGCAAGGAGGAAATCCTTCATCTGGCCCAGGGATGGCCCGCCTCGCCGATTCCCTTCTACCTGGCCCTGGCCGGGACCTTTCTCACGGCCTTCTACATGACCCGGCAAATGGTGTACGTGTTCTTCGGAAACTACCGGGCCGATCAGGCCTCATCGGAGAAAGCGTCAGAATCCCGGCCGCACGAAAGTCCGCCGATCATGACTGTGCCCCTCACCGTCCTCGCCGCCGGGGCGGTTCTCCTGGGTCTCGTCGCCACACCGGCCTGGCCCTGGTTTCATCACTTTATAGAAGGCGGCGCGGCGACGCTGGAATTCGGAAAACTTTTCACCGCGGGCACCCTCGGGCTCATGCTGCTCTCCATCGTCCTGGTCGCCGCCGGGGTCGGCGCCGCCTGGTTCCTGTACGCCCGGACCTCACTGGGGACAGCGGAACGGGATCCGCTCGAACGGAAACGTCCGGGGCTTTACCGGGCTCTGGCACAGCGTCTTTACGTGGATGAATTTTACGACGCGACCGTTATTCGCTTCCACCATGCGGCGGGCCGCGCGGCCGACGCGCTCGACCGGTTCGTCTGGCACGGACTCGTCATGGCCGTTTCGGGATTTTCCGTGCTCCTTTCCCGCGCCAGCCAGGCCGTTGACCGCCGCTTCTTCAACCGCGGTTTCGATACCGGCTGCGAAACACTTCGAACTTCCGGCGGACGCGTCTCCCGCTGGCACACCGGCAACATCCAAACCTACCTGGCCTACATCGGCGCCGGACTGGTTTTGTTAATCGTCTTCTTCGCATGGATCCAGCAGGCATGACCCACTTTCCCCTACTTTCACTTTTGATCGTGATTCCCCTGGCGGGGGCGGTTGTCACGGCCCTGACACCGTCGACCCGGGCGGGGCTGGGCCGGCAGGTCGCGCTGGGATTCTCATTCGTCTCGCTTGCGCTGGCGCTGGTTCTGTGGATCCGCTTTGACAGCGCGACGGGCACCATGCAGTTAGTCGAACGCTTCTCATGGATTCCCGCCCTGAACGCGGATTACCATCTCGGGCTGGACGGGTTAAGCCTGCTCCTGGTGCTCCTGACAGGAATTATCACCCCGTTCGCTTTGGCCGCCCCAGCGCCCGCCGCGAGGAACCGGAATATTTATTTCGCGCTGGTGCTGGCGCTTCAGGGAATGGTTTTCGGCGCCTTTCTCTCATTGAACTTCATTCAATGGTTCCTGTTCTGGGAGCTGAGCCTGATACCGGCCTTCCTGCTCATCAGACTCTGGGGCGGCCCGGTCCGGAGCGCCGCCGCGTACCAGTTTTTCGTCTACACCCTGGCCGGAAGCATCGCCATGCTGGTGGGATTTCTGGCAATCTTCCTGGCGACCGGGCTTTTTGACTTCATCGCCCTGGCCGAGCTGGGCCGCAACGGCGAACTGACCGCCGCCCTGGGCGATCGTTTCTCGTTCAACATGGCGCCGGAAACCCTGGGCCTCCTGGTGGCCGGAGGCATCTTTCTCGGGCTCGCGGTAAAGGTTCCCGTTTTTCCGTTCCACACCTGGCTTCCGGAGGCCTACACCCAGGCGCCGACCGGCGTATCCATGATCCTGACCGGCCTCTTGTCCAAAATGGGAGTCTACGGTTTCCTGCGAATCTTGCTGCCCATATTCCCCGAACAGGTCCAGGCCATGCAGACCCCGCTGCTTCTTCTGGCCGTCGCCACGATCGTTTTCTCGGCTCTGGCCGCCCTGGCGCAGACCGATCTCAAACGCATTCTCGCTTATTCCTCCATCAATCATCTCGGTTACTGCCTGCTCGGTATTTTCGCGGTTGCAACGGTCATCGATCCCGGCGCCGGCAACAACAGCGGCCGGGAGGCCGCCTTGAGCGGCGTGTTCCTGCAGGTGTTCAACCACGGGCTGACCGCCGCCGCACTCTTTTGCTTCGTCGGGTTGATTGAGGCCCGCAGCGGAGGATTGCGGGGACTGGACGATTTCGGCGGCCTGCGCAAAGTCGCCCCGGTTCTGTGCGGCCTGATGGGAATCAGTCTCTTCTCCTCGCTCGGACTTCCGGGCCTGAACGGATTCGTGGGCGAGTTTCTCATCTTCAAGGGAACCTTCGCACTGACCGGCTGGGCCGCCGTTCTCGCGCTGCCGGGCCTGCTGATCACGGCGGTCTTCCTTCTCCGGATTCTCAACCGGGTCTTCTCGGGCCCCCTGAACGCAAACTGGACAGGACTTCCCGACCTGTCGTTTCGCGAACGCATGACCGTGGCTCCCGCGGTCGCCCTTATGTTTTTCATCGGCATTTACCCGGCGCCGCTTCTCGAACTCTTTAATCAAACCGTCATTGTGACGATTCAACTTCTGCCATGATCGCCTGGACCTTTCTATCGGCCTTTGCGGGAGCCGCGCTCCTGCTCATGCTGCCGCCCGAGCGCAAGACCCTCGCGCGCGTCGTCGCGCTGGTCGCGGCGGCCGCGGGGTTCGCCGGCGCCCTGGGCGCCTTCTTCCTTTACGATCGCGGAGCGAATGCGGAAGCGTTCCAGTTCGTGATCGACCGGGAATGGATACCGGCGCTCGGCATCGGCTTTCACCTGGCGGCGGACGGAATCAGCCTGGTTCTTTTGCTGCTCACCGGGCTGATCGCAATCACCGGAGTTCTCTTTTCCTGGAACGTCGATCAATCCCCCAAACAATTTCTGGCTCTCTTCCTGATCATTATCGGCGGGGCCTACGGCGTCTTTCTAAGCTTCGATTTATTTCTTCTGCTGGTCTTTTATGAAATCGTCATTCTCCCCAAGTACCTTCTGATCGCCGGCTGGGGGTCGACCAATCGCAGTTACGGGGCGATGAAGCTCACCTTGTACTCGATACTTGGCAGCGCCCTGGTACTGGCCGCGATCATGGGGACGTACGTCGTGGCCGGTATCGGCAGTTTCAATCTCTTCGACCTCGCGGATGTGACTTACCCGCCCGCATTCCAGGCCTGGGCGTTTCCGGTCATGTTCCTGGGCTTCGCCGTTTTGGCGGGCCTTTTCCCCTTCCACACCTGGGCTCCGACGGGTCACGTCGCGGCTCCAACCGCGGCCTCGATGTTGCTGGCCGGAGTGGTCATGAAGCTCGGGGCCTACGGCGCGCTGCGAGTGCCCATGCCCCTGTTTCCCGAAGGCTTTGAGCAATGGCGGATGGTCTTCGCCTTCCTGGCGGCCTTCGGTATCCTTTACGGGGCTCTTGTGGCTCTGGCGCAACGCGACCTCAAGTTCGTTATCGGTTATTCCAGCATCAGCCACATGGGCTTTGTCCTCCTCGGACTCGTCACCCTGACCGCGATCGGGATCGGCGGCGCCGTCCTGCAGATGTTCTCCCACGGCATTATCGCCGCCCTTCTCTTCGGCGTGGTGGGACGCATGATCTACGACCGCACTCATACCCGCGAACTCGCCGCCCTCAATAAGCTGGGCCTGTCTCGGGCGCTTCCCTTCGCCGCGGTCACCTTCGTGATCGCTTCCGCCGCCTCCATGGGTTTGCCGGGCTTCAGCGGATTCATCGCCGAAATCACCATACTTCTCGGAACCTGGGACTCCGTTCCCGTGCTGCTGTTCGTGGTCTGCCCCGGGATAATCATCACGGTCGCCTTCACCCTCAAGGCCCTCCAATTGACCTTTTTCGGTAACGAGACCGGACAAAAGGCCGCCCCGCCGCTTCCCCCGATTACCTGGCCGGAATACACGGGCGCGATCATCCTCCTGGCGACGACCGTCGCGGTCGGTCTGTATCCGTCGCCGCTTCTCGACCTTATCCTCAACAGTTTTGACAGTATCCTGATGGAGTCGCTCCTGGAATGAACTACCTGGAATTCACAACTTTCCTCCTCCCGGAAATCGTTCTGCTGCTCACCGCTCTGACCGCGATCGGGCTCAGCCTGGCGCACCGCAAGGGCGCAGACAACCAACCGGAACCTCCCGGCCTGATTGCTTCCGTATCCGCCTCAGGAATACTCATAGCCGGAGCGATCCTCCTTTTCTTTCCGCAGGAAGGGAATCTGCTGGGCAGCATGCTCGTGCTGGATCCTTTGACCCGTCTCTTTAAACTGGTCGTGCTCGTCATGACGCTGCTCGCCGTCATTCTCCTCAAGGAAACGCCGCCTTCCCGCAATCTCGGGGAAAATTTCGCCCTGCTCCTTTTCGCGACCATCGGCCTGATGCTTGTGGTGGGGACCGAAGAGCTGCTCGTCCTCTTCCTGGGGCTCGAGTTGGCGGGACTCTCTTTCTACATCCTGGTCGGATTCAGCAAATCCGACATACGCTCCGCCGAAGCCGCGTTGAAGTATTTTCTTTTCGGCAGCATCTCCGCCGCGTTTCTGCTTTTCGGCATGAGCCTGATCTACGGCTTCGCCGAAAGCACCGCACTGAACGAGATCGGCACGGCGCTGCGGGGCAACCCGTCCGAGCCGATCCTTGTCGTCGGCCTGGCCATGACGCTCGCCGGTTTCGGCTTCAAGGTATCCGCGGTTCCCTTTCACCTCTGGGCGCCCGACGTCTACCAGGGAGCGCCGACACCGGCGGCCGCCCTGATCTCTTCGGGATCTAAGGTGGCTGGGTTTTTCATTCTCGCAAAAGTTCTCCTTCTCGGATTCGCGGGGGTTGAAGGAAGCGCGGGCTGGGGTGCTTTCGAAGCGGGATGGGTGCCGCTGATCGGCCTGATGGCGGCCCTCTCGATGGTCCTGGGAAACCTGGCCGCCCTGGCACAAAGCAGCGTGCGAAGACTCCTCGCCTACTCCGGAATAGGTCACGCGGGATTCATACTGATCGCGATTATGGCGGCCACGCCGGAAGCGCTGAGCGCCGTTCTTTTCTACGCGGTCATTTACGGCCTGACCACACTCGGGGCCTTCGGGATCGTCGCTGTGGTGATCCGCACCCGCGGCGGAGACAATCTAACGGATTTCGCGGGCATGAGCCGGGAGGCCCCTCTGCTGTCCCTCTGCATGCTGGTCTTCCTGATCTCCCTGGCCGGGCTCCCGCCCCTGGCCGGGTTCTTTGGAAAATTCTACTTGTTTACCACGGCCATGGGCGCGGACGCGACCGCCGGCAGCCAGCCGGGCATGCTCTGGCTCGTCGCTCTGGCGCTCCTAATGAGCGCGGTCTCGCTTTATTACTACCTGCTCGTACTGAAACAGATCTATGTCGGCCGGACTCCGGAGGGCGCCACCGCGATTCTGCCATCGAGGACCATCAACCTGACCTGTGCCACCCTCGCAGCCGCCGCTCTGGCTCTCGGTTGCTACCCCGATCTCCTTCTCAAACCGATCCGGTTTGCGGTGGGTGAGGCGTGGTGAGCGTCCGACCGCAGGAGCCGGTTTATCCAGCGACCGTTTTCGCGCGATGGCGAATCCTGCTTTCGCGGCATAAAGCCGCGCCCACACGGAAGCCGCCGGATGTAAGACCCTCGGCGAATTTCCGGGGTCGCGATGGCAGGCCGTGGCGGCTATCAGGTTTGCTTTTCGACTTTCGGGATCGACGCTGACAATTCGACCGGGTGGGGATGCGCCCGCTTGGCCCGGAAGTGGCGGGCGCGGTTGCGGAGCATGCGATCCAGTTTTCCGACCATCAGGTCAATCACCTTGTACATCTCATCACCGCTGTCGCTTGCGACAAGGTCCGGACCGTGGATTTCAACGATCCCGCGCGCCTTGAAGCGCTCGTGCCGGGTTCGGGTCCGGTCGAATTCCAGTTCCACACGGATGCGAATAATTCGGGGTTCGTGGCGGAAGAGCTTCTCGGTCTTCTGCCGGACATGAGCCTTGAGCGACTCCGTCAGTTCCAGATGATTGCCAGTGATGATCGTTTCCGGGTTTTCCATTAACGGGTTCCTTTCTGTTCTGGTTTGGTAACACCCTGAGTCTACTTCGACCTCTCTTTTGGCACCCGGCACCGTTTGGCTCTTGCAGCGCGTTTGTTGCTTTTCCGGCGATTGCTTTTCAGGATTGCCCGCTTCTTCCGCGGGACCTAATTTTCTTCCAACCGAGGAAACCCATGATCATCTCCCGCCTGGTTGTCCGAAACTGGAAAAACTTTGTCGCCATCGACCTGAACCTGGAAGAGCGGGTCTTTCTGGTCGGGCCGAACGCGTCCGGGAAATCGAACCTGCTCGACATCTTTCACTTCATGAAGGACCTCGTCGTTTCCGGAGGCGGGCTTTACCAGGCCGTCACCCGCCGCGGCGGGATCAACCTGATCCGTTCCCTCGCCGCGCCGAAGAACGCACGTATCCAAATCGAACTACACTTTTCCTCGGGACCCAACGGGGACGCCCTTTGGCGTTACGCACTCGATCTCAAGCCCTTTCCTGGAAAACCCGCGGCGCCGATGGTCGCCTCCGAACGGGTCTGGAAGGGCGACCGTCTCATCCTGGACCGGCCCGACGATGCGGATCGACGGGACAAACCGAGACTCCGCCAGACCCTTCTTGAAAACGTCGTCACCAACGGCGAATTCCGTCCCATTGCCGACTTCTTCAATTCCTCGGCTTACTTTCACCTGATCCCCCACCAGTTCCGCCAGGAAGGCGACGGCGGCAACGAGCTGCTGTCCCGGGGATTTTCGAGGAGGGATTTTTTCCGGCAGGTCGCCGCAGCTCCCCCGAAGACGCGCACCTCCCGTTTCCGCAAGATTGAAGCGGCCCTGAAACTGTCGGTGCCGCTCCTCGAACACCTTCGCCTGGATGAATCACCGGAGAAGGAAGCGCACCTGGAATCGACCTTCCGGAACTGGCGGAAGGGCTCGCCGGCTCTGCACGACACCCAGCTTTCCGACGGATTGATCCGGCTGGTTGGCATTCTCTGGTCCCTGATGGAGAAGAACTCGCTCCTCCTGCTCGAAGAGCCGGAGCTTTCCCTGAACACGGCGGTGGTCCGCCAGTTGCCGGGGCTGATCCACCGCTTTCGCCGGAGCCCGTCCACCCAGGTGATCCTGAGCACCCACAGTCCCGCCCTGCTTTCGGATCCCGGCATCGACGGAAAGGAGGTGGTGCTGCTTCTGCCCGCCGAGGACCGCGCGATCAAGGTCATTCGCGCCGCCGAGCTCCCGGATGTCAGCAAGCTCCTGGAACAGGGACTGTCCGCGGGCGACGTGGTCCTTCCCCGCATTCAGCCCGCGCGAATCGAGGAACTCGGCTATTTTCAATGACCCGGGACATCCCCACCATCCTCGTAGTCGAGGACGTGTTGAGCGAAGGCGTCCTGAGAAAAATGCTCCGCCACTTCGACCCCAAGTTTTCGGTGATTTCATGCCTCGGCCGCGAAGGTTACGGTTTCATCAAAAAGAACCTGCCCGCGTTCAACCGGGCCGCGAATGAGGTTTGCTATGTGATCATGACCGATCTCGACGACAACGGTTGCGCGCCGACCCTGCGCAAGCTCTGGCACCCGGAGCCCTTTCACCCCAACCTCTTGTTCCGGATCTCGGTGGTCGAAGTCGAAGCCTGGCTCCTGGCCCACTGCAGGGGATTCGCGAGGTTCCTCGGGATCCCCCGCGACCGTATCCCGGTCGAGTCCCACCGCATACGGCACCCCAAGGAATTCATCATCGAACTCGCCCGGGACTCCACCAAACAAAGTATTCGTGAATCGCTGGTACCGCGCAAGACCCGTCGCGGCCGGGTCGGGCCCGACTACAACGGCTGCCTGCTCTATTTCGTGGACCGGTATTGGAGTTTTCAAGCCGCCCGCAACAATTCCGACAGCTTGGACCGGGCGCTGAAAGCCTGCGAAACCTACAGGGCAGACTTCTCGCGCTGATAAGACAAACCCACCCAAGCTTCGTTTCGGCTTGCCGGATCCGCGTTCCGCCGCTCCGTGACCGGACTGACTTCCACTCGCCAGCCCCATGAGATCGTGCGATCGTGCACGCCCGAAAAAAAGCTTGCCCAATCTCCATTAATATTCAATCTGATCAAGATTAGAAACCCTTAATTCGTAGGCATGTTAAAACGTCCTACTTCAGTCAATCCCGCAAGCGAACGGAGCGCGACGCACTTTTGCTTTCAATCTGTCGCCGCTCACACGGCATGGGACTCTCAAGATTAACGCTTATCTCTAAAGGGAGGTTTGAAAAAATGAGGCGAGATTCAAGTACCCCGACGGCACCCGCGGCACGGTTTTACCGAGTCGCTCTCATTCAAATCGTTGCGGCGCTCGTGTTCGTCGCATCCGGCGGCGCCCAGAATTTTTCCATCACCGGCACTCTCGAAGCGGAAATGGAGGGGTATGAAGACGGTGTCCTTATAGCGGATGATTTCGACTCCGGCACCGGCCTCGTTTCGGCCGAGGACTTTCTGGCGGTGCCGGGCTCGGAGCTGCCCGAGTTCGACGGATCACCTGTTGGACGGGCGGTTTCAATCGGCGGTGGATCCTCTCCCGTCGCTGAGTTCGGAGCGAATTCGTCGGGTATCTTTTTTATGGGAGCAGAACCGGCATTACGCCGCTACGACATCGTGTCGGAGGCATCATGGAGCTCTACGGTAACGCCATTGGGGCAAAGCCCTGAGAATTACGAGCTCGATCTGGCCATCGATCCGATTGAGCTTCGTTTTTGGGACAACCAGGCGGATCCGCCCGGGGATCTCGAATGGGCGGCCGGCTATTCGATTGAGGTACTTTTGGATGGCACCGCAGTGTGGTCTTCAGCCGCCGAGGTCTTCGGCAACCGGTTCGGCGTGTCCCTAACGCAGTCGGGAACCACATTGACAACCACGTCGGTCAATACGCCTCCTCCCGAGGCATTCGGCTTCTTCGGCTACGATTTCGGCCCGCACGACGAAACGATCGCTCTGGGTACGTTCGACGATCAGGACGATCCGTTTAATATCGACATCCGTGTGACCGCCTTTATCGACGATGTGCCCAATACCGAAACGGGGGCGTACGTTTTGATCGGCGATCCGGAAAATAACCTGCCCGGAGTCACCGGAGTCATCCCCGAGCCTTCCACGTACGCCCTCTTGGGCGGGCTTCTGGCCGTCTTCCTGGCGACGGGGCGTCGCGCCCGTTTCCGCTGAAAGCGACACGGGTACCGGCCCATACTTGCCGGGCGGACGACACGCCGACCAAGCACCGCCTTTTTGAATTCGCTCGGCCCCCTTCGCCCGCGTCGCGGGCGGTTTTTGTTCGGGCTTGATCTCTCCGGCCGGATGGGTTATCTTTTTTCTTGTTTTGCTTCGACGAAACTCCCTGGCCTGTCCTGAAAGTAAAACGCAAAGGAGTGACGTCATGAAAAGTCCGGGATACGCCTTTTATCTCCTTCGGAAAGGCATACGCCTTTTCCTCTCGCTCGGTACTTTCCCGCCCTCTCTCTTCGCGGCCACTCTGTTTCCGGTTCTCGCCTTCGCGGGGGATACGCAAGTTACCCGCGAGAGCTCCACCACAGAGGGATCGTACACGGAGCGAACCGGCTGTCATATCCGGATCGGCACGGATGAAGACCACGGCATCGAGGCCACCGTCACACTGGTCTTTCCCGACAGCGGTTTCTCGGTCGACTGGGGTGAAGCGGAACGCGACGACAACCGCTTCTCGGCCGAACTGGACATCACCCGTCACGACGGACCCGTATTGCCGGTAATCACGGAAAAATCGCACACGTACCCTCTCGGCAAACTGGACGACGGCGCGTACCTTTTCGAGGTTTACCTGTCGACGGGGGAGCTTCTGGAAACAAAACCGTTTCCTATCGTGGACGGAGAGCCGGGGAGCCCCCCCGTCCCGGCGCACGTAAAACTCGAAACACGGCAATCCGACGGGATCGTGGACCTGCTGGCCACGGTGCGTTTTCACGAACCGGGATTCCGGATAACGGACTGGGGAAAACCGGCCTGGCACGGCAACGCCGCGACGATCGCGGTTGAAGCGGTTAAGGAAACCGACGCCAGCGAGCGTATCGACAAGACACGGCACCGGTACCGGCTGGGCGAACTCGACGAGGGCGACTATCACGTCGCTTTTTACCTTAACGGCTTTCCCATGGCGCGGCACACCTTCGAGGTCAGGGACGAGCCTTGGCCGGGAATGGTCGAATTTCATGCCGACTCCATTACCGACCCAGGCACCGGAGCTCATCCGCTCCGGGTCAACTATCGTCATCCGAACAGTATCGACACCGACTCGTTCGGCGACCGCGACCTCCGGGTGCTCGGCCCGGACGGTTTCGACCGGAAGGCCCGGTTTGTAGCCTGGGAACCCATTATGGATCGCAAGTGGCCGCCCGGAGTGACCGCCATCTACGAGATCGATCCGCCGCGGCGGTACTGGACCCGCGACGACAACGGCCGCTACGCCGTGGTCCTCGTCGACGGTGCCGTACGGACCGAAGCGGGTGAGTATTTCCCCGGGCAGCGCCTGGGCGAATTCGCCGTAAAGCTGGAATCCGACCCCCGTCCCCCCCTGCGTTTCGTCGATCTCGAGGTCTTTGCCGACGAGTCCTCGAATCCGGTGGAATACCGCGCCGAGTTGACGGTCGAAATGCTTTCCTCCGACGTCGAAATCGTCTCCTGGGACACCCCTGAACAACAAAACGGACTTTTCTCGGTCGACCTTGACGTTGAATGGGGCGGGGCCGGACTTCCCGTCATCCGTGAAGAGAGTCACGAGTACGACCTGGGCACCCCGCATCCGGGAGATTACGTGTTCGCCGTGTATGCCAACGGTGTCGGTATCGGGAAAGATAGGTTCGCCATCCCGGGCGAGGAGCCTCCCCTGGCCGAGCTTCGCGCCGAGGACATCACCGAACCGTCGTTGCACTCGCACCCGTTTCTTGTCCGGTACAGTTCGGTGGACCCGATGGATCCCGGATCGATCCGGGAAACAGCTCTTGGAGTGACCGGTCCGGAGGGCTACCGGGCGGAAGTGCTCCCCGATTCGGTGGAAACCTACCACGACGACCACCACCAGTTTACCCAGGCCCTGTACTCGGTTCCGGCCCCGCGCGGAGGCTGGCGGGAGCAGACCAACGGCTTCTACCGGATCGGCGTGCCGCCGCACAGCATCCACGACGAAGCCGGACGTTATGTTCCCGGCGGCGGGATCGGCGGGTTTTCCGTGAGAATCGAAGACGACGCCCCGCCTCCGGACCAACCCTCGATCGATTTTGAGGTTAGAGAAGAGGACGGGATCGCTTACGCGGACTTGAAGTTTCAACCGGGGGATTCCGGTTGGCGTATCGAAAAGTGGGCCGAAGAGCTTTTGGTCCGCGGTTCCGATTTCATCGCCAGGGTGGAGATCGACGAGGAGGCGGGGAATTCAAACTCACAATCGCACTCCTACCGGCTCGGACGCCTGCTTTCCGGCTACTATACCTTTCACCTGAAAGCTTCCAACGGCTTCACCAGCCGGCACGCTTTCAAAATCGGAGACGATCCGCCGATCCGCCCCTTCGACGCCTGGCGGACCGCCGCAGGTGAAACCCACGGGATTGCCGAAGACGACCGCGAATCCCGACTCACCCTCCGCGAGTACGCCTTTGGACTCGACCCCGACGATCCCGGAGGGGAAACGATTCTCTATGCCGAGCGATCGCCCGACGGGAACGGCCATTTCCGCCTGACCGCCACGTATCCGGAAATAGGATCCGCATCCGACATCGATTACCGCATCGATATCTCCCCCGACCTCGACGCATGGGTCGACGCCACCGGCCTCGTGGAGACCGTGGAACTCATCAAAAAGGACGATGGGCGCACCTGGAGGACGATTGAACTCACCGAGCCCGCAACCACCGTCGAAGCCAGATTCTTGCGCGTCCGGGCGGTTGCGCGAGGTGATTAGCCGGAATCTCTCACCCCGGGGCTGGAAGCCGGTCAGGCAAATTGCCGATTATCTTGCCATTGTGCAACTGTATAGGCACCGGACACGTCGCTTGAAACCGGATCCCTCCTCTCCCCCCTGTGGGAGCGGGTTCACCCCGTGATCCGACAGGAACGAGGAGACCGGCCGGCATGGAATTCATTTTGCGACTACCCGTACGAAGGATCTCAATCGGCGCTCTTGGCGGCGGGCATGGCTCAGGCCTCCAGATCACAACTCATGACAAACCGCCAAGTCTCGCCCCCGTCTTCCGACATCATTGTCCGGCGAAAAATACCGACA
>PWMU01000170.1 GCA_003558065.1 Opitutia bacterium
CACGCAGTTCGCCGCCCGCGCGCTTTCACGAACACTCCCGAGAACAGGAATCAGGATCGCCGCAAGTATGCCGATTATAGCGATAACGGTCAGCAACTCGATAAGCGTGAAACCGGCGCGGGTTTTTTGATTGGGAATACCTGATCTCATACCATCTCCTTTAAGTAATTTTGTTTCGGTCCACGAAAACGCAGGTGCCGGAAAGCGTGCACACTCGTTGGCAATTTGAAAAAAATCACCGATACAAAGGGCCCGCCCATTACTCCTCAGTCAAAACACGGAAGAATTTCCGATCCTCAGTACGGGTCGATCGGAAAAGCTGGTAATGCTCGCCATTGCCGAGGATTTTGTCCCCCATATCCTCCCACTCTTCGAGGTCTTCGGAGCTCTGGACCTGGTAAATGCGGCCCACCTCGGTTGGGAACTCCAGTTCCACGGCCGTATAAATGCTGATGGAGGCTTCTCCGGTCAGGTCATCGATCTCGGCACCGTAGAAAGTCACCTCGTCAAACCAATGCCAAACCGAACGGTTTTCGTCAGGATCATTTTCCCCGCCCTGGCGGAAGTCGAGACGAACAAAACGGGCTGCCTGGCGGTCGCCATCGATCGACAATTCGCGCGAGAAAAGCGACTCTTCCGGGTGCTCGCTGCCATCAAACCCGGTATAGGCTTCCTCCATCAGGAATTCTTCGCCATCATGACTGTAAGAGACGCGGACCTCCTTGGGAGCGCGAACACCAGAGCCCGGCCATAGCACATAGCTGACGACAATCTCATCGATGTACTTCATCTCCCCGAGATCGAACGTAATTGCCGGATGCGGCTGGTCCGGATCCGTCGGGTTCTCGATCCACCCTACTGCATATTCGACACTCGGCTCCTCCGCACCCGAAACCGTCTGACCGTCGGTCAGCTTGCTCCGGTCGGGATCCGGGTAATTCTCAGCTGGAGGCTTGCTGTAATCGTAGGAGAGGACCTCGAGAGGGTCCGCCTGGAGGCTCAACGCACCGACGGTCAAAGCCGCAAGGGCGAGGGTGGACATTTTTTTGGGGATATTCAAGGGAGCCATAACTTTTTCCTTCTGTTGAGATTCGACCAGTTTCGCCCCCTGGAAAGGGGCAATCGCATCGATTCTAACACAGCTCTTCCGGTTTAAACATGCCTATACAGACAGAATATTTGTCATTTCCGACTCGCATTTCCGGGCAAAGTCAAAGAATGCCTGAGCCCGAGCTCGATTGGAAGCCTCCAGCACCGTTCTCGCAAGCGGTGGATGGCTAAAAAGAGTGTTTACATTTGGGCGACGATGACAAACTGATCGGCATCGCCCGCATTCCCGACGTGGATTCCGAGGAAGCCTAATAGGCGCGAACTTCCGTTCTCACACGGACGCCGTCTTCGATCCGGGCGCCGGGGTGGGTGACAACCTTTTCGCCCGATTCGATACCGGAGATCACCTGAGTCCACAAACCGCTGCGACGACCGATCCCGACCGGACGCATTACCGCCCTTCCGTCCCGCACGACGAACACCGCCCACTCGTCTTCACGGCGAAACAGGGCACTGGTCGGAATCTGCAGCACCTCTTCGTCCTCCCACAGAATAAACCGCGCCTCCACCCGATAACCGGTTCCCAACCGCCCCCACTCCTCCCTCGGCGCGTCGAGGGACACCCAAACCGGCACGCGCTGTTCCTCGACTCCCAGAGCCGAAACACGCTCGAAACCGGCGGGTTCGACCCGGCGCACGCGCGCGTTCAGGTCCTTTTCCCCTCCCCATCGGGTCAGGACCACCCTCATGTCCTCCTCAATACGCACCGCATCCATCGAGAGTACGTCCACCCGGACTTCGAGCTGGGACAGATCGCCGATCTCCATCACAACCTCGCCGGGCTGGATAACGCCCTCGTCCCGACGGTGACGCGCCAGCACCTTTCCACCCAGCGGTGCCCGTACCGCAAGGACAGACTCCCGGCCGGCCGGCCGCCGCCCCTGGGTGACCTCGAGAACCGCGCGCGCATTGCGCAGTTCGAACCGGGCGGTGTCGACCGCATTGCTCGCCGCCCGAAGGGCACTGCGCGCACGGTTCCGCCGGTCACGCAACAAATCCAGATGCGCCGCGGACACCGCTTCGCGCTCATGCAGGATCCGGTTGCGCTCGTATTCCCTGTCCGCATACTCCGCTTCGGATTCGCGCGCCTCCAACTCCGCTTCAGCCGTCTGAAGCCGCGACTGCGCCGCTCCGGCCTCCGCCCGCGCCCGCTCGAGGCTCCGCGCGTCGAGGGCCGGCACGGCACCGGGTTCGAGTTCGAAAAGAACCTCGCCGGCCTCGATCCCGTCGCCCACTTCGAGCGCCACCCGGCGCAGGTGGCCCGCAATCGGCGCGGAGACCGTGTACGGATCCCGCAGGGCCGTACGGCCCTCTTCCTCCACATACTCGGAAAAGGAATCACGCTCCGCAATAATGGCGTTTGCGGGAACAGGCGCCGGTCTCAGCGCGACAATCAGGGCGGCGACGGCGGCTGTGCCGAGCAGAACAAGGACGATGCGTTTCTTTATTTTCATTGGCCAGACTTCTGAAACTCATTCACCTGTTTTCAGCGCCGAGACCATATCCAGCTTGCGGATTCGGCGCACCATCAAAAGCACCGACAAAAACGAAGCCACCAGCACGCCGGCCGCCGAGAACGCGTAAGTCCACGTCGTGACGATAAAAGGGATTCGAAACATGTCCACACTCATGGCATAGCTGAGCGACCACGCGAAGAGCGTTCCCAGCACCCACCCGAGCGGAATCGCAATCACGGTCAGCAGCGCGATTTCCCCGATCAGGATCCAGGCGACTTCCCCGCGGGAGAATCCGAGTACGCGCAAGGTGGCCAGCTCCCGCATTCGTTCCGCCAGTGCGATCCGTGCGTTGTTGTAAATAACCCCGAAGGCAATGGAACACGCCAGCAAAAGAGCAACCGCCATGAAAGCCAGCACCGTTTCCTCCATGTGCTCGCGGATATTGCTTTCGGCATCCCGGATCAACCCGATGCTCGCAATACGCGACATTCTCCAAAGTTCGCCGTACAGCGCTCTTTCCTCTCTCCGCTCCGTAAGCAACCAGGCCCCGGAAAGCGCCGGCCCCTCGCGCATGAGGCGATTCAATGCCCGCCGGTCCATGTAGGCGCTGACTCCGATCGGCTCATCAACTGTCCCGGCCAGCGGCACCGAAACCGTGCGCCTATGACCTTCGAGAACCTCGACTTCCACCTGGTCGCCGGGGAAAACCCCGAGATAATCGGCCAGGTAATCGGTCATCAGCATTCCCTCGGGGGGCAGGGCAACGGGTCGATGCCGCCGGTCAATCAACCCTCTAAGGCTGGAATCTCCTTCAATCCCGAGGATACTGGTCTGATACGACGCCCCCCTGTTGACCAGCCTCACCGGCACCGACCGGTACCCTTCGGCATAACGCACGCCCGGCTGATGCCGTAACTCGCCGATACTGCGTTCGGGCGTCGGATCCGTGAAGGTCAAATGAACATCCATGCGCTGGATCAGCCGGTACTGGATATCGATCATGTGATCCACCGCATTGAACTGGTAGCTCCCCACAAGAAGTAACGCCCCGGAGAGCGCTATCCCCGAGACCGACAATGCGGATTTCATCCGATGCCGCGACAGATTGCGCAGAATGATCCGGGTCGGTTGACCGATGAAACGCCACAGCGGAGAGCGTTCCAGGAGCCCCCGGTGAAATCGTTCGGGAGCCGGCGGACGCATGGCCTCGGCCGGCGGCAGCTTCACCGCGCCTCGGACGGCCGCAAACGCCCCGAAGAAAGCCGACCCTCCTGCGACCGCAACCGCCAGGCCGATAACCCATCCCCGCACCCGGAAGCCGATCTCGGGAAAGCGGAAGTACTCCATATAAATCCGGGCCAGCCCGTCCGCGGCCCAGGCCCCCAACAGGATCCCCAAGACCGAACCCAAAAGGACAATGACTCCGGTCAGAAGTGCATAATGAAACGCGATTTCTCCGTTGGTGTAGCCGAAGGCCTTGAGCACGGCCACCTGTTCGCGCTGAGTCCTGATAATCCGTCCCATCAATACATGCAGCAGGAATGCAGCCACGCCCAGAAAGATCGCCGGCAGGATGGTCGCCATGGCCCGAACCTGATCCAGTTCATCCGAGACAAACCGGTGGGACATCTGGTCTTCCCGGCCGTACGCGCCGATTCCGCCATAGGGCGCGAGGATTTGATCCAGAGAATCGATCACAGGTCCGGGAACAACACCGGCCTGCAGAGTCAAGACCACATTGTTGAACGCCCCGTCCATGCCGTAGGCGTTCGCCAGCGCGCGCTCGTTCATCCACAGCACGCCGTAGCGCTCGTAATCCGGAAACAGATCAGCGGGCCCGAGCTGATACACGAACTCCGGGGAAAGGACAATCCCTGCAATCGCAAGCGTCTCCATACTCCCGCGGATGATCACCGTCAGGCAATCGCCGACACCCAGGTCGTGAGCCTCGGCAAAAACCTCGTTAACCGCCACCTGGTCGGGGCGCCCCGGCTCCGGCAGGGCCCCTTCACGCACGTAGAGTCGGTTGACATTGGGCTGGCGCCCGTCGGGGAGCGAAATCAACCGGCCACGAACCGGATCTCCAAAATCGGGAACCTCCATTCGAATCGGCGCGTGAACGCGCGTTTCCACATGATTGACACCGGATACCTCCCTCAGCCTTTCACCCACGCTGTTCGGCGCACGCTTGAGATCGGCAAAAACGTCGGCAAACTGAAAGTCCCGGTAGAAACGGTCCTTGGTCAGGGTCAGCGAGTCCAGGGTCGTCATGAATACGATGAGTGTCATCACCCCGGCCGCGATGACCACGCCGATGGCCGCCACCTGCCCCTTGAGGGTCGACAGATCCCTGAAAAGTTTTCGATTCAACGCGCGCATCGCCCCGCACTTCCGCTTATTCCTTTCAGTTTATAATTTTCAGTTTTTACCAGCTCAACTCCGCCGGCGGGCGGCGGCTTGGGTTGCGGTGTTCCTCCGCCACCTTTCCGTCACTCATGCGAATGACACGGTCGGCCATCTCGCCTATCACTTCATTGTGGGTGATGAGCCCAGTGGTGGTCCCGAGTTCACGGTTGATGTTCTCAATCGCCTGCAGCACTCCGACACTGGTTTTGGAATCCAGCGCGCCGGTCGGTTCGTCACATAAAAGCACCGCCGGCCGCTTGGCGATGGCCCGGGCAATCGCAACCCGCTGCTGCTGCCCGCCGGACAGCTGCGAAGGAAAATGGTCCATCCGGTCATCCAGTCCCACCAGCGCCAATGCCTCTTCCGGGGTCATCGGCTCACGGGCGATCTCGGTGACAATGGCCACGTTTTCACGGGCGGTCAGGCTGGGTATCATGTTGTAAAGCTGGAAAACAAACCCCACCTCGTACCTCCGGTACCGGGTAAGCTCCCTTTCACCCGCACGGGTCAAATCACGCCCGCGGTAGCGGACGGTTCCCCCAGTAGCCACATCGAGGCCGCCCAAAATGTTCAGCAAAGTGGACTTGCCGCACCCGGAAGCCCCGAGCAGAACCGTCAGTTCCCCGGCGTACAAAGCCATATTCACGCCCCGCAGCGCGTGGATGGTCACTTCGCCCATGACATAGACCTTCGTCAACCCCTCCGTCCGGAACACCTCCTCGCGTCTCTCGCTGACATGGCTTGTAATCTCCGGTTCGGATGTCATGGGTTCTTTCGTTCTTCCGGAACGACTCGTTGTCAGCCCAACCGGCGGGTCAGAGACCGTTACTTCCTGAAGGCGGTTTTTCGGGTCCCGGCTAACCCCAGGAGTCTGTCGGGCTTCGCCAAAAGACTCCTAAGAGAGAAAATAACATGACAAAAAGCGGGGGAATTTTGAAGAAAAAGCAAGAATTCGGGCAAAAGATGATCGAGATTCGCGCTTTAAGTGGCCTTAATATACGCTTTCATGAGTTGATTTCACCTCTATTCCACTCCCTTGTCATGCTATTTCCTCCATTGGCAGCCTGCGGGGATTAGCCTATCGGCTATAAATCCGACAGGCTGCCAACAAAGGCGGAGCGAATTTTTGAGGAAATCATCCAGAAGGCTCATGGCCGGCTCTACACAAACAGTGTCAGCATCGCACCTCTCTCCCTTACAAAATGGTCACGAATCACCGCTCCAAATAAAGAGACCGTGCGCCGGCGGCTTCGCACGGGCACGGGCTGTTCCGGCTTACTCCCGCGCGGACTCCGGCAAGACCCGGCCGATTTCGATCTCGTCGACCCGCAGGTCGCTCCCGAACGCTCCCAGCCCGAATTTTCCGCGACGGTGAGGATCGTCATCCCGTACATTGTGGATGCGTCTCCCGTCGAGGTAACCTCGCAGGCGCCCGTCGACAAGGGTCAGGACAAGCTCGCACCCGGATTCCCGGAACAACCGCGGCGATGACTCGCTCAACCGCTCGAAGCCGGGATCGCGGTGAAGACGGCTCCCGGCGCTCCAGCCGCCGCCCGCGAGGGTGACGACATAGCCGGCGCTGTCCTCATACGCGCGGTAATCGCCGTGCCGGCCGAACCGCAGCGGCGAACCGTCGCGCTCGCTCGCGTTGAGGGGGAAACTGACGTTTGCGGCGCCGCTCCCGGCCAGCCCGCTCGCCGTCGCGCGCAACCGGATGAATATGCAAAGCGGAACGTACGCGCCGCCGACCACCGCTCCCCGTCGGTGTCGACAGCGTATCCGACTCGCCAATACCATTCGGATTCCTCGAGAACCGGCAGGGCATTGTGGAGATTGTACGGGGTGCGCACCTCGATCTCGGGATCGGCGAAATCGCCGGTGCGCGTCAACTGGAGCACAAAATCTTGTAATGAAACGTCATGTTCAGTCCCATCGGTATTCCCGGTTCCCAGCCGTTCAGTCCCGCCGGTCCGAACCCGTTGTCATCGGTCGCATGGTTGTTTTCCCCTGTAAGACAGATGGCGGCCGGTGCCGTTTTCCGCGTCCCCGGCCTACTTTCATTCGAGTCGGACACCGTAGAACTCACGATCCGAATCCGGCACGGCGTCGACGATCGTCTCCACCGGGAGGACGGACGCCTTCCGGATTCGGATTGACGGTTCCGTAACCACGGTCCGAGACCGAGCCTCCTCAGGATTTCGCCCGGGGCCGGACCGTGATCCTTCGGGGCCCCGTACATGAGCGCATGAACCCGATCACCGGAAGCTGGCTGGATTTTCATCATCCCAACCCCCGGAGAGAGCAACCCCTCGCCTCCTGACAGGCAGTTTTTTCCTCGCCGACCGATACGATCCCACATCGGGACCTATGCCTCTGTACGTCAGTTATCCGGGTTGACCCATCGCGCCAGGGCCGCCACACTCACTTCTCATGTGCGGCAGGTACACCCTGAAAAGGACTCCTATGATCGAGGGAATCGACAGTCCCGACCTGCTTCGCCCATGGCAGGATCTCAAGAGGTACAATGTCGCACCCACCCAGAAAATGCCCGCGGTCCGGGTCAAGGAGGGACCTGAGGCCGCAGAGCTCAGCTGGGGGATCCGGCCCGGATGGAAAAAGAAAACCGACCGGCCGCTCATCAACGCCCGATCGGAAACCGCCGCGACCAAACCCACCTTCAGGGAATCGGTGGCCCGCCGCCGCTGCCTGGTTCCTGCTGACGGGTTTTACGAATGGAAGCGAGAGGTGAAACCGGCCCAGCCGTTTTATTTTCATCTGAAAGCTGAAGCCCCCTTTTGGTTCGCCGGAATCTGGGAAGGCGACGCGTACCTGATCCTGACAACGGCACCCAACGAGCTTCTTGAGTCGATCCACGACCGCATGCCGGTGATTCTGGATGAAACGACCGCCGCCCAGTGGCTGGGAGACCGGCCCCTGAAGGAAGCCGTTCTCAAGCGGCTGTGCTCCTCGTATCCGGCCCGGCAAATGGAATGCCGGGAAGTCAGTCGCAAGGTGAATAACGCCCGCTACGACGGGCCGGAGTGCATAGAGGGGGTGGATTCAACCTCCCCGCCCTAGATGCGGTCTCTCATTACTATGTTGGTGGTCTCGGTTTCCTCGTCAAAATGCAATTCGGCGGCTCCTGTTTCCAACAACCCGAGGACCTGTCGGATCCGCTCTTCCATGTCGCTCCAGTCGGTACCATCGCGACTGACGTATTCTTCGACGACTCGGCGGAGGAGGTTTTCGGGAAGTTTATCGGCGGGGATACGCATCACAAAATCTCAGATTACGGCTCAATCTGGAGAAACGCCCCCCCTCCATCAACGCTTCAATCCCCCCAATTGAAAATCCTCCCCGCCTCCGGGCCGCAGCGAGCGGCTGCCTGACGGCGTTTACCTTGGTCGGGAGCCGGTCGAACGCTTTCGGAGGTCACCCCCTTGGGATTCTCGCCAAGTAACCGCCCACGGACCGGCCCTGACGCCCCGACGTCCGAACCAGGAATTATCCGGACGCCCGGGAATCGGGCTTTCCCGGTGCCTCCGCGCTCGGCCTTCCCGAACTGCCGCGGGCGCGGGAGGCCTATCGCGAATTGCTGGCCATCAGGTCTTCGAGCATCCCGAACTGGCCGAGCTCGATCTGCACGGGATTTTCGGCATGAACCTGATCGGTCCGGCCGCCACAGTCGACGCTGGCCTGCTGGAGGCATTTCAGGACCTGGAGGATCGGACCCTGTTGCTCCTGCTGTTATTGGGACTGCTCTCCGACCTAAGCCACCTCGGTATGCGGAACCCCGCACCCTTCGATCAGATCCTTCACCGACGTTCGGCAGGGCAGGGAACGGACGAACCCCCGCTTTCTTTTCTCCGGAGCCAGAAAATCGTTGAGCTCCGCGTAAAACCTTAACCAGGCCCGCAACATAGATCCCTTCGTGACCCTACGCTACGGCGCTTGCGTCCTTCGTGCAACGCAATATCACCCGAGTCGACGGCGGGAACGTACCAGCCGCAAATATCCCAGC
>PWMU01000037.1 GCA_003558065.1 Opitutia bacterium
ACAGCACGCCCGACCCGGATGAATCGGTTTTCGAGGACGCCACGGTCGCCGTATTCACCCACACCGGGTGCCGGGAATCCGAAGATCCGCACGGGGTGCCGGACCCCGCTACTCTGGAGGCGGTGGCGGTCGGTTCGGTCGACGTGCGCTTCACCGCTCAGGGCAGCCTCTGGACGGAGGGCGAGCCGCTTGCGTCGTATCCCGGCGCCGATATTCCGATCGTCCGGCGGGCGGCCGCCGGGCTGGATCCCGGCAGCGGGCTTCCGGTCCACGAGACCGCGAATTACGTCGGGCGAAACGTGCAGATGCTGTTCCCGAGCGCGACGGTTCCCGCGGAGGAGGGATTCCCCGGCGGGCTGAATCCCGCGCGCTGGCTCTACACCGGGTTGCGGCCCGACGAGGACGACGCGCTCGAATACCCCGGCACCACGGCGTACCTGGCCGGCGAAGGGGACTACCCGGGAGTGAACTTTCGTCATTTCCCCGGCCTGACGGGGATCTCGCGCATCGGCGGCGGGGAAATGGGGCCCTACGATCTGGGAATTTGCCAGAAAGTGTACGCCCGCGCGTCCGGGACGACCGGACGCTGGGCCGCCGAAGAATCGAGCCTCCCGCCGTCGATCCAGGTGGGCGGTCCCGATCCGTTCACGTTCCAGTTCGACGTGTGGGCGTTCCAGCTTGTCGGCAACGAACCACATTTTGAATACAGTGCCGTGACGGGAAGCGTGAGCCTCCCGTATCCGGCGGATTTTACGCTCGCGTTCGATTCGATCGAGTTCCGTTGCTGCGGCAATCTCGACCGGATGTCGCTGGCGGACGGCGAATCGATCCAAACGCTCGCCTACTGGAACAACTCCCGCATCGCCATCCAGAGCGCGCGGTTTGTCTCGGCCGACGAGTGCTCGATGGACGACAGTTGTCTCGAACTGCACGTCCGTGCGCGCGTCAACGGCTTGCCCGATGACCTCGACGGCATTCTCTTGTTCCGTGGCAGCGGACGCATGACCACCGGCCTCGACGACCCCCATCCGGCGAGCGCGCTCCATGTCAATTCCGGGAGCACGTTCATGGGCGATTACTACATCGAGCCGGCGCGCCACATCTACTACAACGATCCCGGGCCCGTCGCTCCCGCCGAACCGGTCGGGATGCTCAGCCTCGCCGGACATTTGAGCCTGCCGTTCTTTGTCGCCATGGAGGCCCACGCCGTCCTCACCGGGACGGAGGACGTCTTCAATCCCGACATCATTCCCGGTCTGCAGCGCGGCTGGACCGACAACGGCGGGAACACCTATTTCAGCAACGCGAACTTCGACGCGGCCCACACCGGCTTCCCCTCGGAATTCAATACGGCCCAGGACTACGCGGTCGGCGACGACGAAGACTACCTGCCGCGCGCCAGCCGGACCTGGTTCGGCCTGGTTCCGTTCGACTTCCCCGTCCGCTTCGATCCGTTCACCCGTCATTTTCATTCGCTGGAAAAAGAAGGGTTCAATGTCATTATCGCCGAAGCCGAAGCCGAAGTGCCGCGCCTGAATCATGAGCAGGCCGCCATCGATTTCGGGATCACGATCGGCCTCAGCCTCAACAATCTCTTCTCCGACGTGCTGGAATTCGCGACGGGAAAACTCGTGGAGGGATTCGCCGACCTGGTGATCGGTACGGCGCTGGAGCAGGTGAACGAAGGCCTCACCGAACTCGACGCCCTGCTTTCCCTGCAGGCGCGCGACGCGCTGGGCGAGACGGTGATTCCGGAATTCGACGATCTGATCGCCCAGGCGGCGCAACAGATCAAAGGGGGCGCCGGCGTGGACACCGCGCTCGACCAAATCGACTTCGGCGCGGTTTTGCAGGAAGACGTGGCTTCGGCCACCGCCGGATTCGTTACCGGCAGACTCGGCCCGATCTCCAATGGGCTGGGAGGAATGCGAAGTTTCTTCGAAGAGGGCAATGAAAACGAGATGGGCCAGTTCATGAAAGCGGCCATGGGTTTCTTCGATCTGCCCGTCGGCCTCGCTTCGTTGAGCATCGAGGAGTTGCTCGAGCTCGCCGAGCTGGCGGACCCCGCCCTGCGCGACCGCCTGGAGGAACTGCGCGACCGGATGCAGGAACTGAGTGATTTCGTGGACAACGTCACCGGTCTGGGTTCCGAGCTGGAGGGACTGCTCACCGGCGCCAACGCGGAGTTCATGAGCTTGCAGACGAATGTGCGCGACGCCCTCAAAGACTACTTCGAGATGGTTGACCTCGACCCGGGCGCTTTTACGCAGGCCGAAATCGAGACCCGCATTCGCAATGAACTGGAGGACCGCCTGTGGGCCATGCCTGTGACGGGCCAGGTTCAGAACGTGCTGCGCTTCCGCTTCCATCACACCGATCACCTGATCAAACAGGTGCTCTCCGGCGCGCTGGAACAGATCAACGGCGTGATCGTGGACCTCATCGCCGAGGCGATCGACCTGGACGAGATTTTTAACGACCTGACCGGTTTCGGCGCCTACATGCAGGCGGTAAGCCTGAAGGGTGAGGCCGTCATTACCGGAAACGATCTCACCTACCTGTCGCTTAAGGGCAGCACCTCCATCCAGACCGAACCCATCCCTCTCGATTTCGAGCCGTTTTACGAATACCAGCAACTCCACTCGGACGGGGCGACGGGGTGTAATCCCAACGCGGAGCCCGCCTTGTTCAATCGTATCACCATGGGCGCCACCGTGTCGCCGGCGCGGTCTTTCGGCATGGACGTCAGCGTCACCGTCTCGACCCAGTTTTCGTTCACCGAGGACGGCGGCATTATCGGGTTCATGGGGGGCTTTGAGGTGCTCCAGGAGGGCCTTGCCATGCAGCCGGTCAACTTCGACCGGATCAACGCCCTACTGAACATCGGCGGCAACGAAGTCGGTGCCTTCGAATTCTACATGGCTGCGGAAGGGGAAGCCACCGTCTTCGCCACATCGGAGCTCGGACCGCAGCTCCCCTGGTCGAATTTCAAGCTGCACGGCGGCGTTTTCGCGGGGAGAACATGCAGCGACGCGCCGTACGCGGCCTGGGCGCCGGCACACGTTACCGAGGGTATCGCAGGTTTTCCCTTCACCGGCGGGATTGTGGCGGTAAACGGCAAGTTCCCCTTTATCGACGCCGGTTGCGTGCTGCGCCTGAAGGCGGGCGCGAGCATCGGTGCCTGGGGCGGGGTCTAGCAAGGGACCGAGTTCACCGCCGCCGCCTTTGTCGACGGCTCGGTCAGCGGGCGCTTCGCGTGCGTTGTCTCGGGTGAGGGTTCGGTCCTGCTCATCGGAAGCGCCGATAAATCCGGCGCCTCGATGGAGGGCTCGATCAAAGCCAATATCACGGCCGGGAAGTGCCCGATATGCCTAAAACTCGATGCGGGAATCGGCGTGAAACTCGGGACGCCCGGAGGGCTGAGCGTGGATTTGTGAGGGAGTCATGAGAATTTTGGATTTTGGATTGCGGACGGAGCGCGGCAGCGCGGAGATGGCGAAGCCCGAAGGGCGAGCAGCACCGGTGCCCCGAAGGGGCGGGGCTGCGAGCATTTGGGATTTTCCGGTTTTGGCACGCGGGAAATTTCCGGCTCGTGTTCACAGGGAAGGGGACACACGGGCGATCAGGCACACCGCGGATTCATCCTCTCGTTCCCCTCGCGCGAAGCGTCGGACTTCAATCGCGAATCCAAAATCCAAAATCCAAAATTCGACGCGTCTCAAGCGATCTATCATTGCAATCACAACCTTCTTGGTCCTTGCCGCGTTCTCCGCACCGGCCACCATCGCCGCGCCCCAGGTGGCAACGGTTGCCCAGGTGGGGGAACCCGCGTCGCCGGGAACCCATTACGTCTTTATTTACCTCCGGTTCATCGACGGGGCCGAACCTCATCCGGCTTACGCCATCTACCACAAGCCGGGCCTTGCCGATTCGCCGGCCCCGTACGAACGGCTGGCCGTGATCCGGCCCACGGCGCACATCCCGACCATTGCCGCGCTCATGGAACGGGCTTCCGACGCGGGCTTCGACAACGTCGCGCTCGAGATGCTGCTCGACGACATCCTTCCGTCCGGACCCTACGAGACGCTGGCCGAGAAGGTGGCGGCTTTCCTCATGGCGGAGCCGGAGGGAATTTTCGCCCACCAGAAAGTCGTGGTCGCGGCGTTTCATCCCCAGACAGCGATGCCGCTCGGGCAGGCGTACGTCGCCCGCGTTCCGGACGGCGGCCCGAATACGTTCGAAGTCCGCGAATTCGATCCGTTGACGGATACGTCGGGACCCGTGGTGGGACGGGTCACCACACCCGCCGCGCCCGCCGTGCTCCCACCGCCCGGCGACCTTTCCGAACTCGTCGAGGCGACCCCCCGCGGGCACCTCCGGGTGCACCTTCGCTGGTGCCTGCCGCAGCCGCTGGGCGAAATGGGGCTGCACTGGAGCGGGTTTCAGATGTTCCGGGTTCCCCACGGAACCTGGCAGCAGGCTTTTGGCGTGGACCCCCCCGTAGACCTGACCCGTGACGACTTGCTCGACGCGGTGGCCATGGAGCTCGCCGTACCGGTGAACGAATTCCCCATCGCCCCCGGCGAGGAGCTCCCGTGCCCGGTGCCGGCCGGCAGCGAGGTTTTCTTCATGACCGACGACAACGATTCCGCGCAGCAGATGGCATTCGAGACCGGCGGAGAATCGTTCGAGGACGGGTTCGAGGCGACGTACTTCGTGGCGGCCGTCGATCACTTCGGGCGCATCGGCGACCCGAGCCCGGGATTACCGGTGTTGATATGCGACCGCCTGCCGCCGCTTTCGCCTTCCCGGGTCCGCGTGGACAATGTCTACAAGCAGGAGGGCGCCGACGATCACGCCCTGCACATCAGTTGGCACCGCGACGATCCGGGCGAAGTGGTGCAGTATCACGTTTTTCGGTACGAAAATCCCGACGACGTATTCGAGGACCGGCAGTCCCCGATCTGGCCGGCGACCGCCAACCGTATCGCGGTGGTCGAGAACACAGGGACGGGCGACCGTCTCCGTTTCACCGACACGACCCCCGGCTCGCTTTCGCTCCCCGGCGACGACGGGCTGACCCGCTGGTTTTCGATTGTCGCCGAAGACGGCACGTCGTGTCCCGGTCACCTGGGCTACGGGAACCTGAGCGGGCCCAGCGGCCCGGTGCCCGGTGCGCTGTACAACCTGGCCGGTCCCGGAGAGCCGGCGGGACGTTTGCGGGTCCCTTGCTGCGACATAGTCGCCCAGCAGGGGGAACTGGGGACCTTTCACCGTGACGAGCCCCTTGTGCTTCTGGCCGAGCGGCTCGACAAGAAGATTGCCTGGGTGGAATTCCGGGACGCGCCTTCCGATACCTACCTCGGCCGTTTCCATTTCGGCATGGACGATTTGGTCGTGGCGACCCCTGCGTTTCAGGGCGGGGATGCCGTGTTTCAGGCGCGTTTCGGGACCGCCTACGACCATACTTCCAACTGGGTGGGCTCGCATACCGTCAGCGGTCCGCCGTATCCGGAGCACAACTGGTCGGCGCGGTGGAACTGCCGGCCGTCGACCCGGATTGATTGTCCCGACGGGGTGGTCGATCCGGTCGACCCCGAAACCGGCGACTTTATCAATACCTGTGTGGAATTGATCGATCCGCCCCCGGAAGTCGTGTCGGTCGCGCTGTACCGCCGGATCGGTGACAACGGGCCTCTGGTCCTCTTGCGTCGTGAAGAAATGGATACCAACGGTGACGGCGTGAACGATCTGACCGAGCTCTGCGAGCCCTCTCCTCCGGCCAATCCGGGTCTCGTTTGTTATTACCTGCAGTATTTCGACCGCAACGGCAATCCGAGCGTCGTCGCGCGGGTGGACTGTGTGCAGACGCGTGGCACGGAGGATTTTCCGGTTCCGCGCATCACCCACTTCTTCGCGGAGAACAACGAAGGAGCTTTTTTCCCCATCACCGGCGTTCCGCTGGCGTGGTTTTGTCCCCGGCCGGGAGTCGACCGGTTCGAGGTTGCGGTGACCCCGCCGCCGCCGGGCGTGGAAACCACGTTTCAGGGCGGGCACGAGGCCGGCGTGGGACCGATCTGGGGTGTGGTCGAGTCCGAGCGGCTCGCCGCCGGATTCGGCGAGGATTCCCCGAACTTCGCCACGACGCTCATCCTCGAACGGGGCAAAAATTACCAGGCGAAGGTGCGCGCGGTCGGAGAAGGGATCTACGGCGAGCGCGACGCCGGGGCCTGGAGCGACGAAGAGACGCTCCTCTGGCTGCTCGATCCGGAGGCCCATCCCGATCCGCCGGACGAGGACTGCCCGATGCCCTGGCCGGCCCGCGACGTCGCGCCGTTGATCACCGATCCTGCGCGCGAACTGGAGGCACGGCTGGTGGACTGGGCGGACCCGATCAACGGCACGATCCAGCCCGTGACGGAACTTTGGATCAAGGTGGCCGAGTTCGAGCGGGACGAGCTCATACGGGAGTCCGAACCCGGGCAGTCCGTGCCGGTACCGCCGCGGGTCATTACCGACGATCTTCGGGAGAAGCTGCTGGTGCCGCTGGCCTTCACCGTTTACCTGCACCAGACCTCGGAAAACAGCCGGGGAACAATGCTTCAAGTGAGTCATTACGTCGACGAGATCCTGAAGACGGATGCGCCGGAACCGGGCCAGATCGACATTATCGATCGCGCCTTCGCTCTCGCGGGCTTTGAGGAACCGGATGATGACGGGAACGAGGGCCCGGCAGGCCTCTGGTTCCGCGTGCGACAGCCGCTCATTGCGGATCGCACCTATCGTTGTGCCGTCGTCTTGCACGGCGGAGACCGCGAACCGATGGAAACCCTGCGCACGGAGGAGATTACCGTGTCGCCATGGCCATGAAGAATTATTCGTGCGTAAACAGTCTACGCTATGCTCGGTGCATTGCGCGGAGAGCTTTGGCATGCGGCGTTCCGCACCGCTTTTTCGGCTGCCGATCGGGCGCGATGGGGTCTGAAGCGTTCGGATTGTCCGGTGCCGGTTCGAAGCAAAGGAAAGCGGGGCCGAGCGCCGCCCTCCAAAGAGGCTTCGCCTCGAAAAGGAGCTTTGTGGAAGGCCGCATTGCCGCGCTGCTGCTGGCGTTTGCGTTCGTGGCTACCGCCGCAACCGGGCAGGCTCACGAAGAAGGCGGACAACACGGTTTTGAGCATAAATTCCCCGTAATGCTGGGCGAGACCGGGAGCGCCGACACGGTGGCGGTCTACGACGATGCGACCGGGGTGTTGACGATTGCACGGCAACTCGAACAATCGGATCCGGAATTCAAATACGTGCCGATTCGCCGGTTCGGTGTGGTCGACGGAAACCGGATTCATGCGGCCGATCTGAACGGCGACGGTCTGCAGGACCTGATTCTACCTTCGTTCTCGGCCAACCGGGTGTTCGTCCTGTGGGGCGCCACTCTGGACCGGTCCGAGATTCCCGTGGAGGAGATCCTCACCGGGCCGGGGCCGGAGGCCGTGGCGCCGGCGCTTCTCGACCGGCTTGGTGCGAGCGATGTGCTCGTCGCGAACACCGCACAGGCCGGCATGACCGTTCGCGGATGGGATTTTGTGAGCAAGGAACCGGTGACGGAACAGGCGGCCTTTCCCGAGGGGTTTGCGGCGGAGGGTATATTTGGATTTGATACGGCAACGTCCTCACGGGGAGCGCCCGATCCGGCACTGGGTATCCTGCGAAAGGATGCCGCGGCGGAGTTTGTCGTCCTGAAGATCGTTCAACGCCTGCCGGACCCCGAATACGGTCCGGATAACACGATTGCATCGTTGGTGGCGTCCGCCCCGCATACGCGCCTGATCAGCGGACATCCCGCAGGGGCGAACGAAGCCGGCTGGTTTCTCGGCTATGCGCCCGGCGCGCCGGTTATCGAGTTCTTCCCGTCCAATCCGGGAAGCAGTGTCGTCGCCGATCTCGGGGCGCCCGTGGCTCAGGTCTCGTTTCTGCCGGAGGTGAATGACGAGGTCCTCGTCCTGTTTGAAACCGGGAGTCTGGCGCTATACGATTTTTCCGCGGATACCGGCCTTTCGTTGGCGCAGGCTTTCAGCACGCCGGCAGGCATGACCTTTGCTGGGGCGGTGGGAGGCGACGGGACCCTCATCGCTTTGCTCGCGGATGGATTCGGCCAGTTGGCGCAGTACCAGGTTTTCGAAAAGGGGTCGGATGACTACGAACTGGTCAACCAGGGAGACTGGCCTGTCTTACCCGCGATGGAGGCCGGGGTGACGGTCATCCTGTACACGAGCGACCCGTTCTCCATTCCGGCACCGTTTCCATTTGAAACCTTTGTCGCGGGCGATTGGGCCCGCGAAGCGTCCTACAGTCTGGGAACGGTTTCCTTCGTGACCGAAACCTTCGGGGGTACCGCCCAGGGGTTGGGCGATCCGGTGGCACAAGCGCTCGCGGCGAGCGGTGACCCGGGGCCGACAGGGACTGCGGTGGGCAACCAGTGGGAACCCTCGTCGAGCCTGTTTTACCTGGCCCCGGCCGCGGCGGCCGACGGGCTCGCGGCGGTGGCCATCCAGCCGCCCCCCGGAAGTTACCCGAACACGGTCACGGTCAGCTTTCAGGCGGGCGAAGACGTTGCGGTCATGTACCGGGTCAATAACGGGCCGTGGCACAGCGGTTTCGGCCCGGTCCACATCACGCAGAACGCCACCATCGAATACTATGGCGAGCACATCAGCGGCGCCCTCAGCTCGATCCAGACCGCCGTTTACCAGATCAATCAGTGGTTGGGCGCCGACTTCGACGGCGACGGTGTGCCCGACATCATCGAGGAAATGGCCGGATTGAATCCGTTCGACCCCGATTCCTCCGGCAGCGGATGGGACGATTTCAATTGGATCCTTTACGGCGACCTCGACAATCCGGAAGAGGCTCCTTCCCACATTGCCCTGCCCTTTGACCGGTTCCATGTCGAGCTAGTGTGGGACGACGCGGACTCGATTGCGGCCCCGTCTCTCAACCAGAAACTTTCCATAGCCAATGCGCTCAACCAGCCACTCGGGAGCGCAGAGGCGACCTCGAATCCGGGAAGTGCGAAGTATGAAAACATCGTCCTGAAACGCGGTACCACCGAAGACAGCGTGTTCGCGAAATTCTGGTTCCCGGCGTTTTACCTGTTGGAGGGGGAACGGACCGGCGAACCTGCCGGGCCGGCCATGGTTTCCTTCGGCGGAATTCCTTTCACGACGCCGCCGTCGATTCCGGTCGATCCAACCGCCGACGATCCCCTGGAGGCCTGGCGGCAGGCCGCGCTTGATGCGGTCGAGGCGCACGAAAACACCGTGCATGAGTTCACGATCGGACCGTCGAGCACCCTGGCGGCATTGGTTTTTGAATTCTGGTACGGGGAACGTCTTGTCGATTTGGGACGGATCTCCTCGTTCGATGACCGTCCCCGTCTGGCGGAGACGCCGCGGTCCGTTCGCGCCGGGACACCCGAACCGGAGGACATAAAGGCCATCCAAACACCGCAGGGCGGCGAACTCCTCGCTCACGACCTTTCGCATGTGGTGCAGCAGGTCAATTCCGCCGTTCTCACCGGGGAAGGCCTTGAACCCCTGCGCGAGACGGCCGAGTCGTTCTACGCGCAGGCCATCGACGCGACCCGTGCCGGGACCCCGCTCGATCCGCCGATCAATGCCATGCGGCAACTGCTCGCCGGCCTGGCGCCGCCCGGATATGTTTTGCCGCACGATCCGTCAACGGTGGCCGTCCTTCGCGACCAGGTCCTCGGATCGATCATTCCGCGGGAATATCTCGTCCTGGAAGGAATTCTTTCACGGATCGGCGACGACCTGCTCCTCGACTCCGGCGGCGAGACCTACCGCCTGCTCGATGCTCGGGGGCGGCCGTACCGGCTGGAGGGCGCGGGATTGAATGTCAACGGCAGCCTGGCGGTGGTCACCGGGACATTGGTATCCGGTTCGAACCGGGTGACGGAAAAAATGGAACTCATCGTGGAACGTTTGCAACGCCTCGATATACCCGCCGACCCCGACACCGACATCACCGGAAACGGGCTGCCCGATTCGTGGCTCTGGGCGTTTCTGGGCCGGATCGATGTGGGCTTTTGGGACGATATCAACGGCAACGGGTTTTCCCTGGCCGAAGAGTACCTGGCGGGAACCGATCCACGGGATCCGTTTTCCGTCCCGCCCGGCGCCCCGGCCATCACGCGGAACCTGCGGCTCGAGATGGATGAGTCGGGTGTCCCTGTCGTGAAGTGGGACGGCTCGTTCGCCGCCGAGTACGAATTGATGGAGTCGTTCGACCTGGGTAACTGGGTGCCGCATCCGGGCGCCGTTGAGCGCCAGGGGGATCGCGAGCACTCAGTGGATGTCGAGCTCGACGACGAACGAGGGTTTTATCGACTGCACATCCGGCTCCCACTTCCGTGAGGCCCGCTGCATCAGCCGCCTCGTTGGATGATTGTCGGCTCCGGGACTGTGCCGTAGACGTAGCTTCCGGACGTCCGTTCCCGGCAGAACGTGTGTCCGGAACCTTGTGATCCGTCTACCGTTGCATTGACGACCGTGCGGCGGGCGTTGACTAACCGGCCGGCTTGGGAGTGTGGGCCGGACCGGGTTCGGGGGGCAATTCCGCTGCCGGCGGAGGGGTCGTGTCCCGGAAGAGGAGGGCGAAGCCGATCAGGACAACGAATGCCATGGCGGCCGGGATCAACCAGATCATGGTCCACTCCGGCATCCCTTCGATGCTGTAATGGTCCACGACCCAGCCGCTGAAGACTGTTCCGAACAGGGAGCCCACGCCCAGAGTAATGAATGCGATGAATCCCTGCGCGGCCGCGCGAATTTCGGGGTTTGCCTTCTTGTTGACGTAGATCTGGCCGGCGACGAAGAAAAAGTCGTAGCAGACACCGTGCAGGAGAATGCCGACAAATAGGGCGAGGAACACGGCATCCGGCGCTCCGATGGAGAACAGGGCGTAGCGCACGACCCAGGCGAGCATGCCGATCAACAGAACCCGCTTGATCCCCAGTTTGATGAGGAAGAACGGCAGAACCAGCATGAAGAGGATCTCCGAAACCTGGCCGAACGTCATCAGGGTGGCCGGTCTCCAGACTTCCAAGTCGTACAGGAAGCGGTTGGCGAATGCGTAGTAGAACTGGAGGGGGATGCAGATGAGCAGGCTGCTGATAATGAAGATGAGGAATGAGCGCTCCTTCATGAGGGCAAGTGCGTCCAGGCCGAGCACGTCGCGGGCGGTGACCTTTTTCCCCTTTCCTCTGGGGGGCGTGTGAGGGAGGAAGAAACAATAGACCCCCATGACCATCGAGAGGGCGGCGCCGAGTTGCAGAGGGAGGGCGGTGGCTTCAAGGGCGAGCCAGCCCACCAGCACGCCTACGACAATCCAGCCGATGGTTCCGAGAACCCGTACCCCGGGAAACTGGCGTTCCGGGGCGCTCATGTGGTGGAAGCAAAGCGCGTTGGCCAGTGCGAGGGTCGGCATGTAGCAGAGTGCGTACAGGAGGAGAATTCCCAGAAAACCCGCCGGAGTGGTCATCAGCGAAACCACATACAGAAGCAAGCCGCCCGCCAGATGGAGCACCCCGAGGATCTTCTGGGTGGGGAAAAAACGATCGGCGACCATTCCGACGAAGAACGGCGACACGATGGCCGCCACTGCCGTTGTGCCGTAGGCGTAGCCGACGTAGGTTCCGGGAAACTCCAGGGTCCGTCCCAGGTAGGTCGTCATCGTCACGTACCAAACCCCCCAGATCGCGAACTGGAGGAACATCATGATAGATAGTTTGAGGCGAAGAGTCAGAGCCATGGCGATCGGAGAGTTCGGTGTTATCGAGTCGTTGATGTTTGGTATTTGCCGCGGACAGGAAGCCCGTGTATCGGCCTTATGCCAACTGCGAGCCGATTCTCCCGTTTTGTCCGCGACAATCGCGCTCCGCTCAATCCTGGTTGCGGGAGGGAGGTTTCGTTGTGTCTTTGAACAGGAGAGCGAAAAAGACCATGACCACGAAGGCGAATCCGGCGGGAATCGCCCAGAACATCCGGTACTGTGCCATGCGTTCCGCCCCGGTGGTCCCTCCCACCAACTGGTTGAAGAGCCATCCCGAGACAAGCATCCCGATGAACATGCCGACTCCCAGGGTCATTTGCACCAGGAAACCCTGCGCCTGGGCGCGGATGGCCGCGGGGGCCTTCTTCTCCACATAAACCATGCCGGTGACGAAAAAGAAATCGTAACACACACCGTGCAGGAGGATGCCCATAAAGATCATCCAGAATATCTGGTCCGGAGCTCCGAGGGCGAACAGCGCGTAGCGGAGCACCCAGGCCAGCATTCCGATGATGAGCATCCACTTGACGCCCAGTTTCCGGAAAGCCAGCGGCATCAGCAGCATGAACAGGACTTCGGACATCTGTCCGGTCGACATCCAGGCGGCGAGGTTTTCCACTCCCGCGTGACTGGCATACAGGGCGGCGAAACTGTAGTACGCGGCGAGCGGGATGCAGAGGAGGACCGAGGCGATGATAAACGTCCAGAACGACCTGCTGGAAAGGCGCCGTACGGCATCGAGCCCGAGGATTTCTGCCGTGGTCGCCTTATTTCCCTTCGAGGGCGGTGGCGTGTGGGGCAGGCGCAGGCTGAAAACGGCGAGAACCAGGGCGGCGCCCGCCGCGAGGTAGAAGGGCCAGGCGGTTTCCTCCGCGGTCGAGGCCATGAATTGGTTCAGAAGGATGCCGACCACCAGGCCCGACACAATCCACCCGATCGTTCCCCACACCCGGATGGTCGGGAAATGCTTCTCCGGGTCCTCCATGGTTTTGAATGCGATTGTATTGGTGAGGCCGATTGTGGGCATGTAGCAGAGCATGTGCAGAATGATCAGCGTGATGAAGCCCGTCCTGCCGGCATCGCCCATCTCGCCGAAAAACGGAACCGCCAGCAGCATGACGGCTCCGAGGGCATGCAGCACCGCCAATACCTTTTGGCTGGGAAAGTAGCGGTCGGCGATCAGGCCCAGGAAAAACGGGGAGATCATCGCCGCGATCGGCTGGCTCAGGTAGGCCAGGAAGATGATCGCTTCCATTCCGATGCGATCGGTTCCCATGTACACCGCCAGGGGGACCCACCAAACCCCCCAGATGAAAAACTGGAGGAACATCATGAAGGAAAGCTTGAAGCGAAGGATAGGGTTCATGGCATAAGGTGTTGGTTCTCGGGTCGCACTCTGCCGTTCCTGATGCCTCAGATCATGCTGGGAGACAAGGAAAAAAGTAATTCATGGATCGGGGGTTCGGGGGCCATCCTGAAGTTGCGGGCGGTCCGGTATCCCTTAACGGGCGAAGGCCGGCGGAATCCGGAGCATTCGGTCTTGCCGGAAGACCCCGCGCAATCGGGGTTTGGCGCGCCGTGCGGGTCAGAGGTCGTATTTCTTGCGGAAATATTCGTAGGCTTCGTTGATGCGTTTGATTTCCCGCTCCGCCACCTCGCGGAGGCGGGGGCCGAGGTGGGATACCTTGTCGGGATGATACTGGCCGACCAGGCCGCGGTAGGCCTTCCGGATTTCGTCGCGGGTGACGCGTCCTGTAAGACCGAGAATGCGGGCGTACTCCTTTTCCTCCGGAAGGGTTGTGGCGTCCACCCGGGGACCGGAGTCACCGTACTTGCATTGGTAATACTTATGGCTGCTGACGCCGAAAACGGCGACGACCAGGTCGAGGAAGAGCACCTCCCTGCGTTTCAGGTTTCCATCAGCCAGCGCCAGGGTCACCAGCATGTCAACGATCTCGCCGAGGAAGTGCTGGTGCTCGGAGTGGTGATTGTAGAAGCGGCGTGCATGGACCTCGAAGGACATGCGCGAGTCGCGTGCCGCCCGGAACTCGCGGATTGCCTCTTTGCGTGCCGGTTCCGAGAGCGTCAGTGTTCCGGCCAGGTAGAAGTCCACCGCGTTGATTTCAGCGCGGTTAATGGGGCCGTCGCATTTGGCGAGCTTGGCGAACATGGCCATGAGGTCCGCGTAACTTGCCGGAAGGCTTTTCCCCGTGCGTTGTCCGCTCCTGGGGACAAACCTGTGGTCCGCACGGGACCGCGGGGAGCGGGCCCCTCGCTGCGGGGCGTCCATTGGATAACCGAATCGGTTCGGTCCGGAGGTGCCCTGATAGAAGCCGAGCTCCCCGAAGGTCCAGAGCTGTCCAACAACCGGCACAAGCATCAACAGGCACCACCAGGCGGCCTTATCGCGGTCGTGCCAGCGTTTTGCTGTGACTGCGTAGACCGGCCAGAGCAAAGCCGCCAGTACAGGCCAGCCGACCGGGCCAAGCCACTGCTGGGGCGCGTCGATCAGGAGGAAGCCGATCCAGCCGATCAGGATGAAGACGATCCAGGATTTCCAGAATGTGACCCGGTTGATTCGTCCTTCGGTGGAGAATGCCAGCTCAAGAAAAGTCATAGACACATGCGTGCCGCATTATTCCGGTCCGTTTTGCATGAAGATGAGGATGACCGTATTGAGATTGAAAACGGCGTGCAGCAGTATCGGCACCTTCAGGCTTCCCGTACGTTCGTAGACGACGCAGAGCAGGGCGCCGAGCAGCGCCAGGGTGAGCAGGCCCATCGAGTTCTGGTGCATGAGAGAGAAGAGGATCGAACTGATCGCGATCGACCCCCAGACCGGAAGGTAGCTCTTGAGAAATCGGTAAAGGCAGCCGCGAAAGATGATTTCTTCGCTTATTGGGGCCAAGACCACAACCAGGAAAATCATTCCCCCGATTACGAGGGGCGAATCCGCATCGCGGAAGGTCTCAACGACATCCTGGTGCTCGGGGGTGATTCCCACCAGTTCGAGAAGTTGGATCCAGACTAGGGTTCCGCCGTATAGAACAGGGAGGACGGCCAGGAAGGCGTAAACGGCGACCCCGGTCGCGGCGAACCACGACAGGGCGGCCGAGCTGAGGGGTATACGGTCGTTTTCCGGAAGGTAGCGGGAAAAACCGAGGAAAACGACGATACAGGTCAGATGAAACAGGCCGCCGAAAATCAGGATTCCCAGGGCGGATTCGTGGTCCGTCCCGTTGATGGAGCGGATTACGAGGGAACCGATTCCGACCTGGACGGCAAGCACCGCCAGGAAGAGGGCCGCCAGGAACAGCCCGAAATCCGTCGGTGAGAGCCGCCAGGGGGGAAGCCTGCCGCCGCGGGGCAGGAGGAACGCCCGGGTAACGAGGCTGTGGATGAGGAAGTAGAACCCGGCAAGGAAGATGACTCCCACGTAGACCACCACCGAGTTTGAAGGAGCCTCTTCCAGCATCACCGAACAATCTTTCCCTGGTCGAAGACAACCTCGCCTCCGACCAGGGTGGTTTTGACGCGTCCCTTGAGCGACTGGTAGTTCCAGGGGGAGTTGGCGGACTTGCTGAAGAATCGCGCCGGATCCACCTCCCAGGTTTCTTCGGGATCGAAAAGCGTGATGTCCGCGTCCGCTCCCGGTTCCAGGGTTCCTTTTTCCAACCGCACGATTCCGGCCGGTTTCGAGGTCAATAACTCCAGCGTATCCATCAGCGTCATCTCGCCGCCCTGGTAAAGGGCTTCGAGCGACACGGCGAGGGAGGTTTCGAGGCCGGTGATCCCGAACGGGGCGTAGTCGAACTCCTGGTCCTTCTCGTAATTCGTATGGGGAGCGTGATCGGTGGCGATGCAGTCGAGCGTGCCGTCTTTGATCCCTTCTATGATCGCGAGCCGGTCTTCTTCGGTTCGAAGCGGCGGGTTCATTTTGAAATGGGTGTCGTAGGATTTGACGCACGCGTCGGTCAGCGCCAGGTGGTGCGGGCACGCTTCCGCCGAGATCGGCACGCCCCGTTGCTTGGCGCGACGAATGATGTCCACCGCGTTGGCGGAACTGATGTGTTGGCAATGGATCCGGGCCCCGGTCAGGGTGGAGAGGATCACGTTGCGCGAGACGATAACGTCCTCGGCAGCTCCCGGCCATCCCTTGAGCCCGAGGTGCAGCGACCAGTAGCCCTCGTTCATGACTGCCTTCTCCGTGAGCGAGGCATCCTGGCAATGATCCATGACCAAAAGATCGAACATGTCGGCGTATTCTACGGCACGGCGCATGATTTCGTTGTTTTGAACGCAGAGACCGTCGTCGGTAATCGCGACGACACCTGTTCGCTTCAGGGAGCCGATAGGCGCCAGGTGTTTGCCCTCCATCTTCTCCGTGATGCAGCCGGTGGGGTAAACGTTGACCACCGCATCGCGTTTGATCGCATCGAGGATGTACTGGATGGTGCCGGCGTTGTCGGCCGGCGGGGACGTGTTCGGCATGCACACTAGGCTCGTGAAGCCTCCCGCGGCGGCGGCCCGGGTGCCGGTGCCGATAGTCTCCTTGTGGGTCTGGCCGGGGTCGCGCAGGTGCACGTGGATGTCGACCAGGCCGGGGCAGACCACCAGACCGGCAGCGTCGATTTCCCTGGCGGCCTTTTGCTGGGACGGGGTGAGCTTGTCGCGGACACGCCCGTTCACGACGTAAAGATCACCCGTTTCGTCGCGCTTAGCCGCGGGATCGATGATGCGGCCGTTCTTGATCCTGAGGGTGTGCTTACTCATCTTCGGTTTCTCCCAGGGCCTCCGGTTTTCCACCCGAGCACAGATAAAGGACGGCCATCCGTGCGGCGATTCCGTTGGTGACCTGTTGGAGGATCACCGAGCGGCCGGAATCGGCCAGGTCGGAATCGATTTCAACGCCCCGGTTGATCGGGCCCGGATGCATGATCATGGCGTCGGGTTTCAACCAGGATGCGCGCGTTTTGTTGAGCCCGAACATGCTGGTGTATTCCCCCAGTGAGGGAAAGTGAGTGCTGGACTGCCGTTCGTGTTGTATGCGGAGTAGCATGACGGCGTCCGCGTCGGCAAGAGCGGTTTTGAGATCGTGGGAAACCCGGATTCCGAAGCGTTCGAAAGTCGGCGGCACCAGGGTCGATGGGCCGGCAACGGTAACGTGCGCGCCGAGTTTGGTAAGCGCCCGGATATTGGAACGGGCGACGCGGCTGAAGAGGATGTCGCCGAGAATCGTGACTTTCCGGCCTTTGAGGTTCCTCCCAAGGTGTTCCCGCATGGTGAAGCAATCCAGCAGCGCCTGAGTGGGGTGCTCGTGGGCGCCGTCGCCCGCGTTGATAATCGGGATCTTGCTGAACCGCGAGAGGTACGCGGGCGAGCCGGCGGCGGTGTGGCGGATAACGATGATGTCGGCGTTGAGCGCCTGAATGTTGAGCGCGGTGTCGCGAAGGGTTTCGCCCTTGATCACGCTGCTGGCCGAACCGCTGATCGATATGACATCGGCACTGAGCCGTTTGGATGCCATTTCGAACGCGACGCGGGTACGTGTGCTCGGTTCGAGAAACAGGTTGACGACCGTTTTTCCCCGCAGGGCCGGCACCTTCTTGACAGAGCGGGTCAGGATGCCTTTGAAGGCGGTTGTGACCCGGAAAATGGTTTCGAGTTCGTCGCGCGTGAGGTCCTCGATGCCGACGAGGTGTGTCTTGGTCCAGCTCATTGGGTTTTCGCGGACGGATCGGCGATGATGCGGATTTCGTCCTGGACAGGGTCCTTCTCGGAAAGGTCGACTTCGACTTTCAGATGCTCGGGAACGTGCTCGGTGAACCCTGTGAAGTCGGCGTGAAAGGGCAGCAGGCGCCCCCCGCGGTCGAAGAGTGCCGCGACCTGGACACGGTCGGGACGTCCCTGATCGAAGATTTCGTTGAGCGCCGCCCGGAGACTGCGCCCCGTTGAGAGCACGTCGTCGACAAGGATCACGGTCGCCTTGTGGATGTCGAAGGGAATGGACGTCGGGTTGGACGCTTTTGGGATGGGATTGGTGGAAATGTCGTCGCGGTGAAACGAGATGTCGATGATCCCGCTGGAAATCTCGCGTCCAATCCTTTCGGCAACGGCTTGCTCAAGGCGGCTGCAGAGAACGATCCCTCCGTCCGCAATGCCGAGAAGGCCGAGTTTGGGAGTGTTCCCGTGGGCCTCGACAATAGCGTCCGCCATCCGCTGGATGGCGTCATGGGTGGCGGTGGAATCGATCGTTCTGGAAACCGGCATTCCTGCCATTAGGGGAAAATCAAATAAGCGGGTAAAGCAAAAACGGGGGCGCTTGGCGCGGAGGGATTCAGGTTTCCCCGAAACACCGTGCCAACCAGGCTTCGAGGTCCTCCTCGTTGGCCACAAAGGTGTCGGGTTGAAGGTCGGGGTCGAGCAGATCGAGGTACGAGGGTTCGGCGAAGCGGCGGCATTGGAGAAGCACGCGGGCGCGCTGACCGGGGGCGCGAACCAGGCGGCCGAGGGCCTGGTTGATCTTCCGCATGCCGGGTATCTGATACACCGATCGAAAGCGTTCGTCGCGGGTTGCGGCGCCGGGCCGGGTCATCAGCGCGTTCTGGACCGGGTTGACTTCCGGCAGGGCGGGACCGGCGATGAGGGCGTAGTCGATCCGGCCGCCGAGCAGGTCAATGCTTTCAGTGTAGCTGCCGCCGAGAATCAGAAAAAGCGCGTCGGAGAGCAACAGAGCCTCCTCGATAAAGGCGGTTTGTCCGGCCAGGGTTTCCCGGCGTTCCTGGAGGCTGACCCGGATCTCGGGGAAGCGGCTTTCCGTTTCGTCCAGCAGGCTGCGAGCATAATGGTAAGAAGGGAAAAAGACGGCGACAGGGCCGGCTGCCTGCCGTCGCAGCCGGGCGATCGTTTCCGCCATAACCGGGAGGTGCCGGCTTCGCTGACGGTAACGGGTGTCGACACGGATGTCTACGGCGAGATCGTAGGCGCCGGTGCGCCAGGGGGCTTTCGCGTCGATAGGCTTGACCGTGTGGCCGGTGGAGTCGAGCCCGCACCGGCGAAGGAAATGGTCCTCCGGCCGAAAGGTGGCCGAGGCGAGCGCGACGCTGCGGAACGAGCGCAGGGTTTCCCCGAGGGGAACGGAGGCGTCGAGGCACGTGGCTTCAAGAATCCCGTCACGGGGGACCCAGAGAAGCTTGTCGATAGCGGTGTTTTCGAGAAAACGGTGCAGGTCCGAGGCGGCGTCGAGGTGGTGGATGGTTTCCGGGGTGAGGGCGGCGTAGTCCGGAGGCGCTGCGAGGAGCTGTTCCGCCAGGCTGTTGACGGCGGAGCGGAGAGCTTCCTCGGTCGGGGAATCGCATTCCTCGCACGGCCGCAGGTCCGCCAGGAGGTCGGCCAGGTTTTCCCACGCCCGGCGGAGGCCGGGGGCGATAGCCATGAAGGTGAATTCGGTCAGGACGTCGCGTGCCTCGTTCCGGCCGAAGCGGACCGAATAATTCCCGGCTACCCGCGCAGGCAGGTTGTGGGCTTCGTCGACGACAAGCAGGGTTTGCGAAGGGTCGAATCCCGGGCGTTCGTAAAAGAAGGAACGGTTGGCGGGCGAGAAAATGTAATTGTAGTCGCCCACCCAGATATCCGTGCCGGCCAGGGAAGCCCGGGTGATCTCGTAGGGACAGATCCCGGCGCGCCGTCCCGACTCGCGGAGCGTGTCGAGTGCCAGTTCCGTTCCGTCGTGGAGGAAATGTCCGGCGAGCCCGCTTTGCTTCCAGCGCTCCTCAAGGTTGTCGAGGTGGGGGCAGGTCTCGCGGAAGCAGTGAAAGACGGTATGGATGCAGTGGTCCCTCTTGTTCCTGACCTGAACGTAGGAGACGGGAGCTCCGGCGGGAAGCATGGACCGCAGTTGCCGGAGGACCTGCAGCTGGCCGGTTGATTTGCCGGTCAGGTAGACGATGCGCGTGATGCGTCCGTCTTTGAGTTCATTGAGCGCCATCTCCAGGAGGTAGCCCGTCTTGCCGAATCCGGTCGGGGCCTGGAAGAGGAGTACCGGTTTTTCCATTACAGCATGGGCAAGAATCCGCGAGGTGTTCTCCTGGCCGGGCCTCGGTTCGGTGAAAGGGGGCAAAAGGGGGCAATCCCGGAGGCGCCGGAGGTGGTCTTCCCGCATCCGGAGGAAACCGATCAGCTGTCCCATCTGCGCTTCAAAGGCGGTGTCGTCTTCCGCCGCGAGCCGGACCCGCTGAGTCAGACCGGTGGAGATTTCCAGAAAAAGCAATTCCGCCGCGGGCCGCTCGAAAGCGCCCCGGGAGGGATCGCTCAGCGGATAGAGGGCGCGGTAGGCTGCGAGTTGGCGGAAATAAGCGGGATACGTTTCGCGAAGCTCGCTTTCCGAGGCGGGCAGCGGCGTCGTGATCGTCTTGACTTCCCGCAGAAGGACGTCCTCGTCGAACGGCAGGACCTGGTCGGCGCGTCCCTGGAGCTCGACGATCCAGTCTTCGTGGGGCCAGCGGCCGCCGACCAGAACCTCAAACCGGGCTCCCGGGGTCGCTGCTTCGGACTGCCGGCGAAGCTCCTCGTGCCAGGAGGTCCCGACCTGCGCGCGCCACAAGCCGGCCTGTCGGCCGTCGCCCGCGGAAGCCGGAGCCAGTGTGAAGGACGCAAATTCCCCGATCGAGAGAGAAACGACTTTCTGCTCGAAGCGGATCTTCATTGCGTGCGAGCCGTCCGCGGGGCGCCGGTGAAAAAGGGCGCGGTACGTGCGCGGTTACTGAGCGGGTCGAACGGAGGTGCCGGGCGTGATCCCATGGGGATTCCATCGTGACGCCCCGGCCGTGCGGGGCAAGTCCGGACCGCCGGGATCGATGGCGTAGCATTCCGGAGCGGTGTTGTCCGGGGTGCGGATGATCCAGCCGGCCATGGCGCGGGAGGGGACGTTGCGGAAGGTGTCGGAGACGATGTGGATTTGGGGGAGATCCCCGATGGTGCCGATCACCCAGAGGTTTTCGCGGTTGAGTTCGATGATCTCGCGGAACATTTCAATCCGTCGTTCCGGGTCGATCTCGTACTCGATTTCGCGGTAAAGGTCCATGCATCGGCGGATCAGGGGAGGCGGTTCCTGGCCTTCACTGCCGTGTGTCTGGAACCAGCGTCCCCAGTCCGCGGCATGGTACGAGTGCGCGTCGAAGGGAAAGAACCAGCCGGGCCCAATGAGCGGAAAGAAAGTGTCGGCCGCACTCCAGACAGCCACGTCGTGCATGCGGGCGGACACCCGGTGGGTAAAGAGCTGGCGGGCGTGGCGGCGAACCTCCGCGTCAATGCCGAGGTTCTGCCAGTCGTCGGCGACCAGTTGCAGCATCTGGTGGTTGCGTCCGCCCTGGGTGGTTTCGATCCGGAGACGGAGGGGGCGCCCGTCCGGGCGGAGCCGTATTCCGTGTTTGTTGCGTTGTTCCAGCCCCATCCCGTCCAGGATTCGGTTCGCTTCGGCGGGATCATGCTCGAGATGGGCCGATTCGTATTCGGGGGAATAAAAAGCCGAGGCCGGTGGCGGAGCCACCTGTCTCGGGGTGCCCAGGTCGAAGAAGCCGGCACGATTGAGGGTGTCGCGGTCGACTCCGGTTGAGAGGGCGATCCGGAACCGGCGGTCGTTGAGGATCCCGGCCATGACGGGGTCCCTGTGATTCAGGTTGGGCGCGAGCACGAGGGCGCCGCCGCCCGAGTCCTCCCAGGTCCGCACCTGGTAACCTCCCTCGCGGCGGTGTTCCATGAGCAGGGGAAGGTTGGCGAGGCTGATATGCCGGCCCTGCATGCCCACGCCGCCCTGCAGGACCCGGAGCGCGATGATTTCGTTATCGAAGATGTGGAAGCCGACCTCGTCGATATAGGGGAGTTGGTTCCCTTCGGAATCCACTTTCCAGTAATAGGGATTGCGCCTGAAGGTTACAGGCGAACCGGGAGGCGGGCGGCTGATGACCCATGCCGTGAGCGCGGGAAGGGCGCGGTTCTGCCAGTCGTACTTGTCATAAAAAAGTTCGTACCAGAAGAGGATGTCTTCAGAGGTGAACGGGTGGCCGTCGGACCAGCGAACTCCGCGCCTGAGGTGAAAGGTGAAGGTTCTGCCGTCGTCCTCGATTTCCCAATGGGTGGCGAGGTTGGGGATCACTTCGCGGCCTCTGGCATCCCACCGGACCAGTCCCTCATAGGTCAGGCGCGTACTGAAAAAAAATCGAAATGTCGTTTGGACCGCTTGCGTAGCGGGTCCAGGTTCCGCCGTACGGACCGTTTTGTTCGGGAGGATGAATGACAAGCGGGTTTTGAGGGAGGCGTTCCGCTACCGGTGGAAGATGGCCCTGTTTTTGCGCTTTTTCAAATTCCGGTGCCTGGGCGAATCGGCGCGGACGGTCCGCCGGCCATTCTCCGACCGTAGGCGTTCCGACCTCGCGAGAGGCGGGGGTAATGGCTTCCCGGTCGGACTCCGCCGCCGCGGGAGGGAGGGACGGCTCGGGGGCCAGTTGCCACATCCCCCAGCCAAGCAGGCAGACGAGGCCCAGAAATCCGGCAACCAGCGCGAATACCGGCCAAATGCAGGAGAAACCGGTGACTTGGAGGAATCCTTTCATCGACGATGTCTTAACGCAAAAGGTGCACGACGGATGTTTTCGGGCAAGCCCGGGCGGTGGTTTCGGTTCAGAATCGGATCTCATGATCGTACTGCAGCCAGCTCTCCAGGCTTTCGATGAGCTTCTTCGTGTTGCCGGTTGCATCCGGAGCGGATTGTTCGGCGAGGGGCCGGTGCAGCCGCAGTTCGGTCTCGGATTGCCGGGCGCGGGGCAGGCGCGCCCACCAGTCTTCCCGGACCGGAAACCCCTCGCCTTTGGCGTAGAGGTAAAGTGTTTTGAAATAGACGATTTCGGGGTGCCGGTCGTGTTCCCAGGCCTCCAGAGCGTGGTCCAGGCTTTCAAAGAGGGGGAGCCAGGCGTCGTGGTGGAGGGGGTTCTTCAGAATAAGCGCCGCAAACCGCGAGGCGTAGCGAAGACTTGCATAGTTCCGGCCGATGCCGGTGTATCGGCGGGTGACGACATGTTCTTTGACGAACCAGGTGCGGCCTTCGTTCTTGGTTTCCAGGACGACATCGAGCCGGTCGAACAGGTCCGGGGCAGGCGTTGCCGGCGTCCGTTTCCGGCTGACACGCAGCCAGGCGTGAATGAGGCCGATGCCGGCGCTGAAGAGCCGGAGGTGAAGCATGGATTCCCCGGACGGTTCCCGCGTCAGGACGAACGCGCTGGTGTGATGGAAGGGCATGGACTCCATCCCGGCGGCTGCGATTCCGAATGAAAAGCCTACGTCGGGGAAAGGACGAGAGAGGTTGCCGGTTTCGGGTGTCAGTGTCGGGTTTTGCGATTCGACCGGGCGGGCTGGCGGGCGGAGATGTGGCTGTGTTCTTCAGTCCGGACGGCCGTGATCTCCTTCTGATCCTGATATTTGGGAACGACGGCGCCGCCCGAGATAATGAGTTTCATTCCGTCGCCGACGTTCATCTCCAGCTCGATCACGTCCTTCCATGGAACCATGAGAAGAAACCCGCTGGTGGGATTGGGGGTGGTGGGGACGAAAACGTTGCACAGGTCATCGGAAGTTCTCGCCTGGGGCTCGCCCTTGGCCCGGCTCGTCAGGAAGCCGATGGCCCAGGTTCCCTTGCGCGGGTATTCGAGCATGACCACTTTCTGGAAGATGGCCTCCTGCTGCATGCTGAAGGTCTGGACGATCTGCTTGACCGAGTTGTAGACGGTTTTCACGAAAGGGAAGGAGGTGATGATCTTTTCCGAAAGATTGACGAAATACTTCGCGATCAGGTAGCGGGAGAAGTAGCCCAGGAGGGTGACCAGGATGATGACCTTGAGGGTCGCGGCGATATTCCACAGGGCGACCAGCCCGCGCCGCCCCAACATTTCCTCCGGGATGTAGAAGAAGAAGTGATCTCTGAACTGGCCGCCGATGTTGGAAACCAGGATATTGATAACGTAAAGCGTGACCGCCAGCTGCGTGAGAAGGACGATTCCCGCGAGGAACGCGTTGCGCAGGGAGGTCAGTATGGCGGACGGTTTCTTGTGCATGGTTACGTATCGACACGGAAAAGAGGAAGTTTGTCCGAACTTTCAAGCAAACCGAGCGCTTTCTTTTCGGCAGCTCTCATTCGGCGGCGGTCGGCGGGCTCGATATCGTCGAATCCGGCCAGGTGAAGGTAGCCGTGGACCACGTACAGCGTGACTTCGCGAGAAAAATCCGTGCCGTGTTCGGCGGCGTAACGTTGTGCGTGTTCGACGGAGACGCAGATTTCTCCGGCGAATCCCATTTCCGGTTCCCCCTCGAACGTGATGACGTCGGTCGGTTCCGGGTCATTGAAAAACTCCCGGTGGATCTTTGCGATTTGCTCGTCTCCCATGAATACCAGGGAAACTTCCCCGGGCGGACAGGGGAAAAGGTTGCTGCTGTCGAGGGCACGCACCGCGTTGCGGACCTCATTGGGAACGAACTTGAGGGCTTTCCACTGTCTTTGGATCGGAACGGGCCGCCTTTTGGTTTTCGCGGGATTCATTCTTTGCGGATTGGCTCGTTTTTGAATTGTCCTTGTTCCTGGTGTTCTCGTCCGAAGGGTATTCCACCCGGGAGTGGAGCATATTGAGAAGGGTGAAGCAAAAACTCTTCTTGATCCGGGCGATCTGTTCCATTGTCAGCGGACATTCGTCAAGTTGCCCGTCCTCAATGCGGCTGCGGAAGATCTTGTCGATCAGCTCTTCGATGCTCTGCTGATTCACCTTCTTCAGCGTTCGGCTGGCGGCTTCGAGCGCGTCGGCGAAGAAAATGATGGCGCTTTCCTCGAACTGAGGTTTCGGTCCGTTGTACCGGTAGGTGCTTTCGCTCACCTTGTCCAGCTCGACGGAGCCGGCCCCGGCGAACGGGGGAATCGACTCTTTCTTCTCCTGTTGCTTGGCCTGGTAGAAGAAGTATTCTATCAACGTTGTTCCGTGATGTTGGCGAATGACGTCCACGATCACCCGCGGAAGCTTGAATTTCACTGCGAGATCGACGCCTTCCTTGACGTGGCTCTTGATGATCAGGGCGCTGAAGGACGGGTTGCGTTCAATGTGCGGGTTAAAGCCGTCGCGCTGGTTTTCGGTGAAGTACTCGGGTTTCACGAGTTTGCCAATGTCGTGGAAGAGTGCGCAGACACGGCATTTGAGAGGGTTGGCCCCGATTTCACCGGCGGCGTTCTCCGAAAGGTTGGCGACCACCAGGCTGTGGTGATAGCTGCCGGGCGCCTCCATCTGCATACGTTTCAGGAGAGGATGGTTGGAGTCGGTCAGTTCGAGCAGGGTGATGTCCGTGATGCGGCGGAACAGCGTTTCCAGGATGGGAAGGATTCCGACGACGACGATGCCGGTGAGTGCGCCGACGGCCAGGCCGGCGGCCATCTGTTTTGCCACGAGAGTAACGTCGAGCAGGGCCGCGGCGCCGAGGAGCAGGGCGGAGACGGCCACGGTCAATCCGGTCATGCAACCGGCCTTGACCAACCTGCCGCGGAACCGGACCTGATGACAGAAGTAGATGCCGACAAGGGATGAGAGAAACGCGATCACGAACATTTCGACCTTGTAGCCGAACATGATGGCGGTGAAGAAGCTGATCACCAGCGCCATGAAGATGGCGGGACGCTGGCCGATGAGCATTGCCACGATCAGGGGAGAAAAGGCGGCCGGGATCAGATAGGGAATGACGGGCAGCCAGGCGGTGTCGCCCGCGATGGCGGGCGCGTTGCTCAGGTTGATGACGCACCAGACCAGGCTCAGGTTGATGGCGGCAAGCAAGCCGAGCAGTGCGAGGCGGCTGTTGCTCTTCAGGGTTTCCCGGTCTTCGATACGGATGTAAACCACCGCGGACAGGAGGATCCCAAGGACCAGCAGGAGGCGGTGCATCACCTGCTCGTCGAGATCAAGGGGCTGTTCGCCCCGTGCCGCGAGCTGCTCGAGATAAGCCACGTACATTTCGTACTGTTCCTCGGTGACGGTGACTCCCGGCCGGATGATGGTATCCCCTTCTTCAACCTCGACCTCCACGGGCGGGGTGGCACGGGCCACCTGTTCCTTGCGTTCTTCGGTTTTTCGTTCGTCGTATTCGAAATTGGGAGCGATGCCGTCCCGGAAGATGCGCCGCAGGGCCAGGGCCACTTCTTCGGGAGCGTTGAGTTCTTCCAGGCGGTCGCGCAGGGCCTGGCGCGCCTCCTGCTCGCTGCGGATACTGCGTTCCGCGAGCCGGGAGGCATCCGGGCCGTAGATGGTAAAGAGCGTGAGTCCCTCAGGTGTGTCCTGGGAAGGGAACGTGTCCGGAGCGTAGATCCCGTCGCGGTGGATTCCCTCAAGGATTTCCAGACTGGCCTCGAACCAGTCTTTGCGCTCCTCGGTCTCCGCTTTGTCCAGCAGCGAAAAGACGTCTTCGTAGCTGATGTTGAAGCGGGTGCGTTCGCCGTAATTCTCCACGAACGCACGAACGGCCGAGGCCCTTTCATTCTCGTCCATCCCCTGGGTTTCCTTCTCAAGGCGGTTGATTTCCGCCAGGAGAATTTCCGCGTGTTCGGTGAAGCGTTCGAAGCGGGCGGGTCGGATCGAGTAGGCGGGGCCGACGAGGTTGATCTGGCGCTGGCGTTCGCGCTGTGTCTGGACTTCGCTTTCGTAATCGAAGGCAATGCTGGCGGTAACCCGAACCGGCGAAACCTGGTGGGGGATGACCTGAGTTCCGGTGGGGTGGAGCCCGATCAGGCTGAGCGTGCCGATCCCCGCCGCGGTCAACAGGAAGATCGCGACCGCGACGACGCGGCTGGTCTCGAGATACTGGACGAATCCCGACTTCTGGTCTGTTTTGCGTTTGCGGCGCGACGCTTCCGTCGCGGCCGGCTTCGTGGCTTTGTTAGACATGGATGCGGTCAGGTGCAGGCCCAATCGTTTCGCTGCCGGTGCTCGTTCACCCGGCGAAAGTGAAGTAGGCGGGACAACGAACCTGAGGTTGCCGGTTGCCGGTTTGGGCGCGGTGGTGGTGACTGCGGGTTGCCTGAACGTGCGTCATTATTTTCTGCAGCGTAATCGGGGTTTCCAAAAAATTCGAGTAGATTGTGAATTCCGCGGGTCGGGGAGAATTATGGGCAAAACCAGGAGTCTGTCGGGCTTGGGCTACCGCCCAAGTCCGACAGACTGCTAGGATTTTCCCTTTTGAGGTCCGGGGTCCTCGGTTTCTTCGTAGGCCTCGATAATGCGGAGGACCAGCGGATGGCGGACGACGTCGGAGGAGGAAAAATGAAAGAACCGGATCCCCTTGACCCGGTCGAGGATGCGGCGCGACTCGACCAGGCCCGAGTTCTGGCGGCGCGGAAGATCGATCTGGGTGATGTCCCCCGTGATGACCATTTTGCTGTTGTCGCCGAGCCGGGTGAGGAACATCAACATTTGCTCGGAGGTCGTGTTCTGGGCCTCGTCCAGGATGATGAAGGAATCGGACAGGGTGCGGCCCCGCATGTAGGCGAGGGGGGCGATCTCGATAATCCCCTTGTCGATCATTCGGGCCACGTCCTCTCTCGGAATCATGTCGTACAGGGCATCGTAAACGGGGCGAAGATAGGGCAGGATTTTTTCCCGCAGGTCTCCGGGCAGAAAGCCGAGCGCCTCGCCGGCTTCGACCGCCGGGCGGGAAAGAATGATCTTCTTGATGTCGTTTTTAAGGAGAGCCGAGACGGCCATTGCCATGGCGAGGTAAGTCTTGCCCGTCCCGGCGGGACCGATGCCGAAGACGATGTCGGCCTCCTCAATATATTGAAGGTAGCGTTTCTGGCCGAGTGTCTTAGGGACGACGGTCTTGCGGTTGAGTTCGACAACAAAGGGATTTCGCAGCATTTCCGAAAAATCCTCTTCTTCGCCCCGCGCCACTCCCTGGAGGATGTGGGTGAAGTCGGAGCTGCGGATCTTCATCCCTTGGCGGCGGCCTTCTTCGAGGAGCGAAAAGAAGGTTTCCGCCTTGTTGACCTCCGGTTCCGGTCCCTCCAGTTGAAGCCAGCCGTCGCGGGTGACGACCTTGACCCCGAGCACCTGCTGAACCCGTTCCAGGTTGTTGTCCTGACTGCAGTAGAGCTGGTCGAGGGTGCGCGGATTCTCGAAATGAAGCGTTTTCGTAGTCATAGAGAAGGCAACATGGCTTCTCAGTGCTCCCCTTCCGGGGAATCGGGGCAGCGGGCGCGGAGGCGTTTCCACATGGCGTGCATCGAGGCCGGAAGGACACGGGTATCGCCGAGCACGGGCATGAAATTGGTATCTCCTTCCCACCGGGGAACAATGTGGCAATGAAGGTGCTCGGGGAGGCCCGCCCCGCCCGCTTTGCCGAGGTTGAAGCCGATATTGAACCCGTCCGGGCGGATGGCGGCCTCGAGGATCTCCTTTCCCAGGATAATCAGATTCATGAGATCGGCGCGTTCGGGTTCCTCCAGCTCACTGAGATCGGACACTTCCCGGAAGGGGATCGCGAGCAAGTGGCCCGCATTGTAGGGGTAGCGGTTGAGAACCAGGTAGGAGAACCCGCTCCTGTGCAGAAGGTAGGTGTCCTCGTCGTCGCCGGAATTCGGAAGGTCGCGGAACGGATGGGCGCTTTCCGGGAATTTCGGCGCTTCCACGTATTCCATTCTCCAGTATGAGTGTAACCGCTGCATTCAACGGAACAACGTGGTTCCGTTTCCCGGAAAAGTCAAAACCGCCTTTTTGCTCGACTTGCAAAATTGGATAGACTTAACAAGTTACAAAGGAGTCTTCGTGTCCGGCAGACGCCCGCCTATGAGACACCTAACCGGGGCGGCGTTATTCTTGTTTCCCATACTTTTTTGCATCAGGTTCTATTTTTACTATGTCAGACCAGTCCCGTTTCCATGATCTTCCCCAGTCGTTTCGGTATACCCTCGCTTTGAGCGGGGTGATGGCACTCTTCGTGGTCTGGGACCAGTGGCACTGGTGGAACACTCGGGAGGATTATTCCTTCGGGTTTTTGGTACCGTTTTTTGTCGGGTACGTCGTTTTCGACCGGTGGGAGCAGATTTGCAACCTGTTGAAGGGGAAAGGAAGAAACCCTGAAATTGCTGCGGAAGGGGAAACCTCCGGGGAGCCGGTGAAGGCGGCATCCCCGCATCCGGTTGCAAGCCGCGTGTTGCCGCCCGCGGCCTACCTGCTGCTGGCGTTCGGGCTCCTCGCCTTTTTCCTCGGCGCGTTTTATCGGGCGGGCTCCGGGCCCTCCAATCCCGGTTCGCTGCTCATAGCAGTGGGCTTCGGCTGCATCCTGCTGCCGCTGATTTTTCTTGCTGTCCCGAAAGGGATTCCCAATCCGGAGGCGGCGGAAAGTCCTTCCTGGAAACGGGTGTTCGGGGACACGCGTTTTGTCGTCGCGAGCCTGTTTCTGTTTCCAGCCTTTATCTGGGTGATTTCAGCCCCGCTGGTATCGGTGGTTGAGAACACCATCAGCCTGTTCCTTCTCGCGCAGGTAACCCAGATCGTCTTTTTCGTGTTCGACATGGGCGGCTACCCGCTGGAGCAACAGGGCAATACCTTGATCCTGCCTACCGGCAGGGTCGGAGTCGAGGACGCCTGTTCGGGAATCCGGTCGCTGACGGCCTGCCTGTTCGCGGGAAGTTTTCTCGGGGCGGTCTTTCTGAAAGAACTCTGGAAGAAGGTTCTCCTCGTTGGCATGGCCATGCTCTTCGCCTTCTTCACCAATATTTTGCGCAGTCTTTTCCTCACCGGCTGGGCTTACGCCAACGGCCCTGAGGCGATTGACGGTACGGTTCACGACGTCACCGGCTACGCGGTCCTGGGACTCACCTGCGTCGGGCTGATCGTGCTGTTGCCCCTTTTCAACTTCAAGTCCGAGTGGATCGAGCCGGAGGAATTGAAGAAGCCGGAGTAAATTAATTAGGCTGTTGAAAATGCCTGCGCGGAACGCGCCGGCTCATTCCTCCGGCTTGGTCTTGCGCAGCCCGACCACGCGGTTGCCTTCTTTCCACTGGCCGCGTTTCCGAAGCAATTCAACCCGCTCGAAGCGTTTGAGGACGTTGCGTTTCTTCGCGGCCGCACCGGTGGCGACTCCTTTAAAACTGTTGTGCTGTGACATGACTCTTTTCCCTTTATATTTAAAAGACCCGTTACTTTGTGACTTCACGCGCCCATTGCAAGTACTTTTCTGCCGTGTGGTCCGCGACGAGGACAACCCACTCCGGGGTATCGTAGGGGTGGTTTCGCTGAATCCAGTCCTCCAGCTCCTCATTGCGGGAGGCGACGAACTTGAAAAGGAGGCGGTATTCGGTGGCCCGCTCCTGTTTTCCTTTCCAGGAAAAGAACGAAGTGACGGGTGCTTCCACCTGGATGCAGGCCGCGAGCCCGCTTTCAACGGCTTCGCCGGCCAGCTTCTCGGCTTCCTCCCGGGTTTCCACCGTGGTGAACCCCAGGAGGAGGGGGCCGTCCGGTGCGTCTTTTTGGTCGGTCATGGCTGAAAACGATCTGCGAAAAGTGAAAGGTCTGCCGATGCTGGACCGCGAGGGCTCGGGTTTTTGCGGCGAATCGACTTGACCTTGTCTTTGGGGAGCGTAATTGTCAACGGCTTCACCAAAAACAGGAGATTGCCTTGAGAGAAGATTACATAGAACAGGCTCTGACGACGATACCGGACCCGAACATACTCATCAACGTCGTGTCGCGACGGGTCAAGCAACTGCGCTACAGCAGTCGTCCGCTCGTCGAGTCGCTGGAACGGCTGGATCCTGAAGATACCGCCCTCCGCGAGATCATCGAAGGTAAGATCAGTTACGAACTGGCCGAAGATTGAGGTTGGCCCGGATCCTGGAAGAGGGTCCGGGGGCGATGGAATTTGTTGCCGGTGCGGCCGGCAGAATCGCTGAAAGCGACGTTTTCCGTGTGCGCAAAAAAACAGAAGAGTGAGCGTTTCAAGGAAATACGGAATGCCAAGGTCTTTCGTGACTACTTTGTTGAGGACAAGCTTGAGGCCGGAATTGTCCTGACCGGAACGGAGTTGAAATCCATTCGCAACGGCCGGGCCCAGATTACCGATGCCTTCGCGAAAGTCGAGAAGGGCGAGGTGATCCTGCGCGGGGCGTACATCGACGAATATGCGTTCGGGAATATCAATAACCACGAGCCGAGGCGGCCGCGGAAATTGCTGCTTCACCGGAAGGAGATCGGGCGCCTGGCAGAGGAGGTTACCCAGGGCGGCAAGACCCTGGTGCCCATGCGGATGTATTTCAAAGAGGGGCTTGTGAAAGTGGAGTTGGCCATTTGTACTGGCAAAAAGCTTTACGACAAGCGGGAAACGCTTAAGAAGAAAGCTCAGATGCAGGAAATTGAACGAGAAATGCGCCGCCGCCGGTAGTTTTTGGGCCTGGTACACAAGAGGAGTCGTCGATGTCGAAACCCCGTACGTTCAAAATACGTGTTCCCGCCAGCACGTCCAACTGCGGGCCCGGATTCGATACTCTGGGGATCGCCTTGAACCTGTACAATCACCTGACGTTGACCCTCGCCGACGGCGGAGCGGTTGAATACGCCGGGGATCTGCCGGACTTCCATCCATCCGCCTTGCAGATGGTCCGGAAGGCGGCGGAGACTTTTTTTAACAAGGCGGGGATAGCGCCTTTCGGTTTTACCTTCGACGTCGAGGGAGATGTTCCCAGGGCCCGGGGCCTGGGATCCAGCGTGACTCTGCGTGCCGGTATCCTGGCCGGATTGAATGCGGCGGCCGGGGAGCCGATGACCCGGAAACAATTGGTTTCGCTGGTCTCGCTTCTGGAAGGGCACCCCGACAATGCGGCGGCAGCGGTCCTGGGAGGGTTTTGTGTCGCGCGTACCTGTCCCGACACCGGCCGTTTTCTCGATGCCCTGCGATTTGATGTCGGGTCCGATCTTTCCTTCGTCGTGGTTTCGCCGGACAAGGAAGTGCTCACCGCGACCTCCAGGACCTCTCTTCCCCTCCAGCTTCCTTTCTTCGATGTTGTCAAGAGCCTGAACAGCCTGGCTTACATTGTTTCCGTTTTTGCCGTGGGGGATTACGAACGGCTGCGTCACGGAGTCACTGATTTTTTGCATCAGCCCACGCGGGTGCCGGGGATCAACGGCGCCCGCGAAGCGATCGCCGCCGGCCTGGATTCCGGCGCCTATACCGGTTGGCTCAGCGGCAGCGGATCGAGCGTTTTGTGTGCCGGTCCGGCGGAGACGGCCAAGGCGGTCGGCGAGGCGATGGCTGGCGCCTTTGCCGAGTGGGACACGGAATCGCGGGTGTACCTGTTGAAGGCCGATAATGAAGGCCTCCACCTGGGAGGGTAACCGGGGTTTGTTCCGTGTGGACTGTGCCGTGTGTTCCCCTACCGCCCGGTGAAAGTTTTTGGGAACCAAATTGGATTTTGGCGTACTATCATTCTCGAAATGATAAACTTTTATGGGGAGGGCTCCTTCCTTTCAGGCGCTGGTTTTTACAGGTTCTTTACTTGGATGAACCTTTGTCTCGGCATTGATTAATGCTATTTGTTTGCCGCAATTGCAATTGATGATTAATAAAAGGTCGGGAAAATGATAGAAGAAAATGAACAGAGTCAATTAGTCGATCCCAACGGGCTGGAGTATGATTTTCTCAAGCTGAGAAAACAGTACCGCCTGACTCAGGCGGATCTGGCTGAGCTGCTCAAGGTATCGAAAAACTACATCTGCCAGATTGAAACCGGGCGCAAGGTGCCCAGCCAGTCTTTGGTGGAACTTGTGCAGCGGATCGAGAAGGAGCTGGCCATCAATCCCCCCGCCCAGCGGCTCAAGGACGCGGTGGGCAGCTATCCGCTCAATGACAATCCGGCCTCGGAATACATGAGAAAAGTGTGGGCTGCGGCACGTAACGACCGGTATCTCGAGGGGTATATCCTGACAAAGCTCAAGCTGGAGTTTCCGATTCACAAACCACCGTTTGTTCCCGACGACCAGGAAAAGCCCGTAATCGATTGAACCGCCCGTAAGCAGAACTCAGGCGGGAGTGTTGGATTCCCCCCGCGCGACCTCGCCGCGGAACGGCGGGGCAGCGATGGTGAAGTGGCCCGGATCTTCCCTCTATGCTTCACATTATCCTCTTTCAGCCCGACATTCCCCAGAATACCGGAAATATCGGCCGGCTTTGCGCCGTGACCCGCACCCGCTTGCACCTGGTCCATCCTCTCGGCTTTTCGATTTCCGACCGGCATCTCAAAAGGAGCGGAATGGACTACTGGCATTCGCTCGACGTTCATCATCACGATAACTGGGAAATGTTTCTTGCCAGCGAAGCCGCCCCGGAGCGGGTCTGGCTTTTCACGACGAAGGCCGCCCGTTGTTACTGGGATGCCGCGTTTTCGGATGGTGACGGATTGCTCTTTGGCAGGGAAACGGCCGGCTGTCCCGAGTGGCTGCATGAATGGGCCGGCGAGGAGCGTCGCCTGACGATCCCCCAATACGACCCGGAACTGCGCTCGCTCAATCTGTCAACGAGTGTCGGTATCGCTGCCTACGAGGCTCTCCGGCAGTTGAGGGGGTAGGGCGTTGTCCGTTATTCGTTATTCGTGATTCGTGATCAGGTATCGGGGGCGGATGAGGGGGACCCGATCATTCGAATCCTGATCCGTTCCCGCGGCAGGAGCGGGTTTACCCCGCGATCGTTCGTGGCGGAAACCAGGACAACCCCCATAACCCATACCTGATCACGAATAACGAATCACGGATCACGAATAGCGAACAACCGGTAACGAACATCCCCATCACCGTCTGCTGAACCGTGTGTACAGCATGACCGTGATCGCCTCGGTGAAGAAGCCGAGGAAGAGCAGGAAGGCGCCCGTGCGCCCGTCGAGCATTCCGAGTGCCTGGAGGAGCCAGCAGGCCAGAACGATGCTGGAGATCCGCACGAGGCTCCCGATGCCCATCCGGCCGGTGGTCCGGTTGACCAGCGAGAGGCCGTGGAAGTAGTTGCGCAGGCCCATGGCCAGCGGCACCAGGCAGAGGACCAGAAACGCCTGGCCGGCGGTTTCCAGAACCTCTCCTTTGACCCCGAGAAGGTCGGAGAAAATAACGCGGTGCAAAGGCGTGAGCGCCACGATCAGCATCAGACTGAAGATCACGGCCAACATCCGGAACAGGAAGCGCCGCAACCCCTCCAGGTCGGCCATGCCGAAGGTCACGAACAGGTGCCGGAACTGGTTCACGGGGTTGCAGAAGATCAGGGAGAAATCAAACGCCACCCGCAGCGCGGCAATCAGTACCACCGCATCGGGCGTGCGGCTGGCGAAGAAGAAAATGACCGGGCGGCTGAGGGCGAACATCAGGCTCGTCAACGCGACCGGCCAGAAGAACCGGAACAGGTCGGCGTGGGTGAGCTTTTCCTCCTTTCCGCCCGAAGGAAGGCGGTAGTGACGCCGGAACATCCACACGAGCAGGACCAGCGACACCAGTGCCGGAAGCAGTTGCGACAAGCCGACCGTCACCATCGCCGGCGCCTCCAGGGAGAACCCGGTCAGGAGCACGAGCAGGACCAGGGTGAGGTAGAGCACATTGAGAAGCGTCACGGTCCCGGTGCGCTCCGCCTGGACGAGCAGGCCGGTCAGGCAGTGACGCATGCCGTCGACCACCAGCAGGGGGAGGAGAAGGCGCAGGTAGGCCGTCACTGTGGCCAATGCGTCGCCCTCGATGTTGAACACCGCCGAGACAAACGCCGCTCCGCTCGCCGTCCAACCGAGCCAGACCAGCGGAACCGTCAGCACCAGTCCCACCCTGAAAACGAACCGGAAGCACAGGCGGAGGGCGGAACGCGACTGGCTGAAGACATTGGCGAGTTGCGGCGTGAACGCCAGCGTCGCGTGCAGGAAACCGAAAAAACTGGCCGCCATGGCAAAGAGCGCCAATTCCTCCGCCCCCTCCGGGTACCGCGCGAGGATTGCGTTGCGGAATTGCTGCGCGAGCAACATCGCCAGCCCGGTCAAAGTAAGAGGCCAGTAGAATCGCCAGTAGCGCGCCTGTGAATGCGTGGCTTCGGACACCGTTTCGATTAAGACGGCACGTGCCGCGCTTCGGCAACCTTTTTGGTGCCGGCGCTCCCTGCTACTGCGAAAACGACTCTCGCAAAACGCATGGCCGAGGAATTCAGGACAGAGTGGATACCTGGATACGGGCCATCCTTTTGGGAAAGCAAGCAGGTGAACCGGCGCCTCACTCCATCACAGCTTCTGGAGATCGTTCAGAAACACACTGAGCAGGAGGACGCGCTTCTGACGAAGGCCAATCGGTTCTTCTTCACCGACACGAACGCGATCACCACCGCGACGTTTGCCCGATACCACCACGGGACGATTCAGGCCGATCTTGCAGCGTTGGCCGACCAGGCGGTCTTTCCCGACCAGGCGGTCTTCCGTTACGATCCGGTCTTCCTCTGCGACAACCACATTCCCTGTTCGGACACGCCGTACCGTGCCGGCGAGGTCAGGCGCTCTGAATTCCAACGGCAGGTCGTGGGCGACCTTCACCGGCGCAAAGTCCCCTGCATCGTGCTTCAGGGGAGCCTGGAGTAACGGGTGGGGAAGGTGCGAGGCGTCCTGGATAAATTTAAGAAGTACACGAACCGTTGGACCTCATGGAGACCACCGGAAAATTCATGAGTTTTGTCGCCATGGGGTTGATGGTGAGGGCGGATCGACAGTTGGATCTACTGGATCATTGTGAAGGTGATTGGAAGTATGCAGCTCCGGGCCAAAAACTAAGGAAAGAAAACCCACTAATAAAATCCAGTTTCACACAGCCGCGTTTGAGGCGCTTTCAGAACGCCCGTGCCGCAACAGAAGAGAGAGGGGAAATCTGCTTGACCCGGCAAAATCTGAAACGAAAGCTGATTTGACGAAATGTAATGCCAAAACGCCGTTCATCCAAGCGCCCCCAAAAAGAGTCTCCGCCTCCAAAGGAGCCTTTTTCAGCCGGGAATGCCGCAGGACGGGACGACGACCCCGAAACCAGTGGCTCCTCCTCGAAGAAAAACCTGAAGGCTGGCGAAACTCCTGAAACCGACCCCCCAAAACCCTCTTCGCCCGACCCGGAAATATTAGAGGAATTCGAGCGGACGGTGGCAAGGTCGCTTGACCGGGAGCAATCCGCGCGCATGGAGGAAGCGGCTCCGATTGCCGCGGACCCTCAAATTGAGGCGTTCTCCGGGGTTGCCCCCACCGAGTTTCTACGTCCCGGAATCCCCTCATTGTTTGTGGCCATGGTCACTCCCGAATTGGCTCCCGCCGCAAAAACCGGGGGATTGGCGGATGTGGTTTTCGGGCTTTCGCGTGAATTGGAAATCCGCGGCAACAGCGTGGAGATCATTCTCCCCAAATACGATTGCACGCGATGGAATCACGTTTGGAACCCCACTCCGTGCTTCGACAACCTGTGGGTTCCCTGGTACGACGGGGCGATTCACTGCACTGTCTATTTCGGTTTCGTGCACGAGAGAAAATGCTTTTTCATCGAGCCGCACTCCCGGGACCGGTTTTTCGAGCGGGGCAAAATCTACGGCGACCCTGACGACACATTCCGCTTTGCGTTTTTCTCGAGGGCGGCCACGGAATTTTTGCTCCAGTCCGGCAAACGGCCCGACATCATCCACTGCCACGACTCACAGACGGCACTGGTTCCGGTTTTCCTGTACGAGGTTTACCAGAACCTCGGCCTGAGTCATTCGCGGGTTTGTTACACCATCCACAATTTCAAACACCAGGGCCTATGCGGGCCCGAAATGCTCCGGGCAACGGGCCTCAATCGCCCGGAGTATTACTTTCACCCGGACCGGCTCGGCTGGCACGCGCCGGGCTGCCTCAACCTGATGAAGGGAGGCATTGTGTACAGCAACTTCACCACCACGGTTTCTCCCACCTACGCAGGCGAGGCCAAAGACCGGGGCAATGCCTTCGGACTGGAATCCGTCCTCCATACCCATCACATCAAATACGGCGGCGTCCTCAACGGAATCGACTACGAAGCGTGGAACCCCGCGACCGATCCTCACATTCCTGCCCGGTACGACCTTGCACGGATCGAACAGAAGTATGAGAATAAACGGGCCTTGCGCGGGCGCCTGCTGCTCAGTGACAACGAAAGCCCGCTCGTCGCCTACGTGGGACGCCTCGATTCGCAGAAGGGGCTCGACCTGGTGAGGCATGCCCTCTTTTACTGCGTCAATCACGGAGCCCAGTTCGTGCTGCTGGGAACCGCTCCCGAGGATGCGACCAACGAACACTTCCGCAGCGTCAAAGAAGAAATCAACGAAAACCCCGATTCGCACCTGGAGATCGACTTCGACGAGGAACTGTCGCACCTGATTTATGCGGGAGCGGACATCATGATTGTGCCCAGCCGTTTCGAACCCTGCGGGCTCACTCAACTTATTGCCATGCGTTATGGAACGATTCCGGTTGTTCGGGCGGTGGGAGGACTGGCGGATACGGTCTTCGACAAAGACTACTCAAACAAACCGCTGAATGAGCGAAACGGCTACGTTTTCCACCATGACGATACAACGGGCATTGAATCGGCGCTGGCGCGGGCGATTTCCTGCTACTACGTCTACCCGGAACACTTCAGAGAACTCATGTGCAACGCGATGCGTTCCGACTATTCGTGGAATGTTCCGGGCCAGCACTATCTTAATATCTACGATCACATTCGAAATAAATGAAAACGCCAACCCGTCCGATAAGAACCGATACCGCACGATTCGGAATCCGAAGACCTTTTACGCCGGGATTCAAGGCCCGGACTCTTGCTGTTGGGGGGAGGGCGGCGGAACCCTTGCTCCGCCCGGCCGTGCGAATGAAGTCTCATGAGCGATGCGGCACCCGATATTTCACGATGAGGTTCGCGGGATCGGAATTTTTCGCGGGCCAACGGTGATTCCATGGACAACTCAACGGACACGCACTTTGAGATAATCCCCGTGGATCCGCATCGGTTCCTCGCCTTCTGGAAACTGGATCCGGAACTGCTGCTGCGGGCCGAAAACGTCTTGGGAATTCCGCATACGGAGGCCGGATGGTTTCTTCGCGCCTTCCGCCTGGCCGATCCCGGCCACGGGCCGGAGCAGGCATTTTCCATGCAGGATTTTCCGATTACCGGGTCTCGTCAGGAAACCTATTTTGCCCTGAGTTTTCCCGGTGGCTTCGTCAGCGCGGTCCTCGGAGTCAAGGATCGAAACGGCCGGTTTTCGCCGCTGCTCCGGGCGCCGTGCGTGGCCCTGCCCGAAGCGCCGGAGTCCGGGGCGTCCGCCGAAGTTCATCCGGCGGAGGAAGTGCCGGCGCCCGGGGACGAAACGGCATTCGGAACCATCGACGATACCAACGCTCTGCCGGAGGAACTTCGGCACCCGCCGCCGGCCGCATCCGAAAGCCCACCCGAACCGACCCGGGCTCCGGTCAGCCGCCTTCCCGAAACGCCGGCCCTCGACGAAGGGATGATCGTAACCGCGGCCCTCTCCGGAAAACACCCGTCTTCGGTTCGCGCGGAAAAACCGGGCCGGGAAACACCCGAACGTTCGACCTTTCCGGCCGCAACGGGACGGACAATCGGGCGTGGCTCCCATGCACGGTGCCGGCTCGCCAGCCGGTTTGATGGCGAAAGCGGCGGCGCGCCTCTGGCGCTGCGGGGCGCCCTCGCTGTCGAAGGCATCCTCCGCCCGGGCCAGCGCCTGGAAATCGACGGCATGGAAATCCTGCCGCGAATGGACGGAAGGTTCACCTGGACGCGTCCGTTGGAAGACTTTTCCCTCCTCTGGTCCCTTCTGACGGAAGCCGCTTTCGATGTTACGGCTTCATCCGCACTGGATTCCCGCTTTTCGGAATTTCTCCTGCGCACCCTGATCGATATCGAGGGTGAGGTGCGCGATCCGGACTACCGGGTTTATCTTCCGCCCGGCATCCGACCGGATGCCTCCGGGCGTTTTCGGCTGATCCGCGAAATCGGGCCGGACTTCGATTTTATTCCCCGGATTGCGCCGCTCACTCGAAGCGTTGCGGCTCCTTGAGTCCAGTTGCGCCTGCCAATGGGAAGCCGCCAGCAAATCACCGACGGAAACGAAACTCGCGGCGGCTCGCTCGTGTTGCTGCTGCACGCCCATCTTCCCTACTGTCGCAAGCCGAAGCATCCGGTAAGCCTGGAGGAAAACTGGTTTTTCGAGGCGCTGACCGAGTGTTACCTCCAACTCGTTCGCGTGCTGGACCGCCTTGAACGCGACGGGATAACGCCCCGCCTCACCCTCAGCCTTTCACCGACATTGATTTGCCTGCTCGGCGATCAATCCCTTCTCGACCAGTACCGCCGGCGACTGGCCCTGGCTGAGAAGATTGCCGAGCGCGACGCCCAGTCCGGCGAGTTCCAGGAAGCGGCCGCCCGGCAGGCCCGGTTTTTTGCCGAAACCCGTCACACCTGGGAGGAGCGGTGCGGCGGCGATCCGCTCGGGGTTTTCCGTGAGTACGCCGAGACGGGAAGGATCGAGCTGGCGACGACGGCGGCCACCCACGCCTTTCTCCCCGCCTACCAGGCAAGGCCGCACATCGTCGAATCCCAGATCCGGGTGGGAATCGATTGTTTTGAAAAAACCTTCGAGCACCGCCCCGGTTTTTTCTGGCTTCCGGAATGCGGCTATTTTCCGGGGATCGAAACCATGCTTGAGGCGGCCGGAGTTCGTGCCTTCGGCCTGGAAAGCCACGCGATCACCCGCGCGCGCCCCGCGCCGGAACGCGGAGTGCGTTCTCCTTTGCGTTGCCCCAACGGACTTGTAGGATTCGGGCGGGACGAGGCGATTTCCCGGCTCGTGTGGAGCGCCGCCGAAGGCTATCCGGGCCACCCCGATTACCGGGAGTTTCATCGCGACCGTATCCACGAGCTTCCGGAATCGATCCTCGGTGAATGGCTGCGGGAAACCGGGGTCCGCCTGCCCGCCGGACTGAAATACTGGCGGGTGACCGGACCGGAACAGGAAAAAGCATTGTACGATGCGCGCGCAGCTGCCGCACGAGCCCGCGAACACGCGGAGCATTTTCTTGAAGTCGTGCGGCGCGCTGACCGTGACGACGGCGGCAACCCGGACGACGGAATCCGGTTTGCTCCTTTCGACGCGGAATTGTTCGGGCATTGGTGGTTCGAAGGACCGCTGTGGCTGGAAGAACTCTTTCGGGCTCTTTCCCGGCAGAACGAGCTCGTGCCCGTAACCGCGACCGAGGCGGTTGCCGGTTGCCACCGGCCCGCCGAAGGGTGTCCTGCTCCCTCGAGCTGGGGCGACCGCGGGGACAATTCCCACTGGATCAACAGGGAGACCGACTGGATTTATCCGATCCTTTTCGAAGCCGACCACCGCTTGCGCAAGCTCCTGCAACGCCACGGCGGCGCACCGGGGAACAGCCCGGAGGGACGCGCCTTGCGGCAGGCCTGCCGGACTTTCTTGCTCGCACAGGCCTCCGACTGGCCCTTCATGATAAGAGCCGGAACGGCAGCCGACCTCGCCGTCCGGCACATGGAAGGGCTGCTGGGCCGCCTGCGGCGGCTACTGGCCGACCTCGAAGACGGTCGGATCGACCGGAAGTTTCTCTCCGAATGTGAAGCGACCGACCGCGCTTTTCCCGAATTAAAAGTGGATCACTTTACGCCTGCGCGTCATGCTGGTTCCGGATCCCCCGAAAAATCGGCCTCCATTCAACCGCGCCGGCAAACGCTCTGATAAAGCATGACCAAAGAAATCGCCACTGAAGCGGGGACACGCATGCGGATCGAGCACGTTGAGCGCAAGAACCGATCCTGGGTGAATCTGTCGCTTTCAAGCCCGGAACCCTGTCACCTGCATTGGGCGCTGAGTGCCTCTCCGGACGGAGAATGGTGCGCCCCCCCGAAATCAATGTGGCCGAAAGGCACGTTGCCCCAAGGAAAGGCAGCGGTCCAGACACCGTTCCAGGAAAACGGAGACCGGTCCGTCCAGCTACCGGTTTCCTCATCGCCGTCCCTTTCCTACCTCGTTTTTGTACTGTATTTTCCCGAATCCAAGAAATGGGACAACAACCGGGGCCGGAATTACGCGCACCCGCTCATTGCCGGGGCGCCGTTCGACGTCGCTTCGCTCCTGGACGAATCCATCGGTGACCGGGAAAAACTCTTCCGCGAAATATTCGAACTGGAGGGAGGTTTCCGGCTCGGCGCAGCCGTAATCAAGAACGGGGAGGACCGGGAAGTGATCCTGCTGACCGACCTCGCGACACCGGTTAATCTTCACTGGGGCATCGCCGAACGTACTCCGAGGGATTGGCGCTTCCCGCCACCCGAAATTCGTCCCGCCGGCACAACCTCCTTCGATGAGAAAGCGGCCAACACTCCGTTTGTTCGCGCGGGCGCGGTCAATCGCCTCAACCTCGTTTTCCCGAAAGACTCGACTCCGGCGGGCCTCCCGTTTGTGCTCCGGGAAATCGACCCGGAACGGTGGCGCAAGAACCGGGGACGCAACTTCTTTATTCCTTTGGCCGAACCACGCACATCGGGTGCCGGCTCCTCCGCACTCGCCCGGGAGATCATCGAGGCGGAAACAGGTCCCAACTCGTGGAGCCTCATGCACCGCCACAACCTCTGCCACGATCTTCTGGACCGGACCGGCGGCAACCCCCATGAGCTCGCGCTCCTGTATGTCTGGCTGCGTTTTTCGGCCTTGCGGCAACTCGACTGGCAGCGGAATTACAACACGAAACCGCGCGAACTCGCCCACGCCCAGGACCGCCTGACCCGGAGAATGGCCGGGATTTATATCGAATATCCGGATACACAGGAATGGATCCGGCTCATGCTGGGATCGGTGGGGCGGGGCGGCGAAGGACAGCAGATCCGGGACGAGATCCTCGCCATCATGCACCGGCATCACATCAAAGAGGCGTCCGGACATTTCATGGAGGAATGGCACCAGAAGCTTCACAACAACACGACTCCCGACGATGTTGTGATCTGCCGGGCTTTCATCGAATTCCTCAAGAGCGACGGCAACCTCGATGTTTTTCATCGGACACTTGAAGCCGACGGCGTGACCCGGGAGAGGCTCGCGAGTTTCGAACGTCCCATCGTATCGCAGCCGGACTTTGTTCCACATCTTAAGGACGCCCTTATTGCAGACTTTTCCCGTTTCCTCAAAATGCTCAGGTCAGTCCATTCCGGAACCGATCTCGATCTGGCGATCGAGAATGCCGTCCCCCTCATCGGCGACGACACCCGCGGACGACTGCACCGCCTCCGCGACGCGCTGCGAAACCCCGACGCCCCTCTCCTCGAACGCGCCTCCGCGCTCACCGACGTACGCGGAGCCGTGACCGGGCAACTGCGGCATGAATCGGACGCCGGCCGCGCGCGCGAGTTGCTTTACCTGGACATCGCTCTGGAGGAGGCCCTGCGCATGGCGGTTGAAAGGGACGCCCACGATTCCACGGACGAAAGAACCGGGATCACGCTCCTCGAACGGGTGCTTCGGAATGTTGCCTGGAGTCACAACGACGACGAACTGCCGCTTTGCGAGAGCGATTGGGCCCACTGGGAAGAAAGCCGGGAGTCCGAATCCGTCCTCGCCCTGAAACGAATGGCGCTGTTCGACCGGCTTCGCCGGGCGGTTACGAACATCATGGATCGTCTTTACCAAAAGGTTCAGCCGCTTGCGGGAGAGCTCGGCGAAGCCTTCGGCGCGGCGCCGTGGACCGTCAATCTGTTCGGCGAAGCGGTCGTTCGGGGACGTCCGATCTTTGCGCTGTCATCGCTGATTCGACACCTTGACCCGATCCTCCGCGAAAAGGCCGGGATCGGCGGCTGGCAGATCGTCAGCCGGGGGGAAGCTTACGGAAAACTGGAGGTGGTACAGTCGCTTCAATCCCTGCAGGGAAAAGTCTTTAAGGAAAAAACCATCGTTGTCGCCGATACCGTCTCCGGTGAAGAGGAGCCTCCGCCAGGCGTGACCGGCATCATCACTTCCCGGCCGATCGACCTGGTTTCGCATGTGGCTGTCCGCGCGCGCAATGCCCCGGTGCTTTTCGCCATCTGCTACGAGGCGGCGATCCTGGAGCGCTTGAAAAGCCTCGCCGGGAAACAGGTCTACCTCGAAGCCAGACCCTCCGGCACCGTCGAGTTCCGGGAATCTCAGAAAGGAGAAAGGACCGGACCGTCCAACGCCGGCGGAGAGTCGACTCCGTTGTCGATCGCCAAACCCGAACTCACCCGGGAACCCATTACCCGGGAGGAATTCCGGGAAGGCCTGGTGGGCGGCAAAGCCCAGCAGCTTCGCGCACTGCGGGACCGCCTTCCCGATTGGGTCCATGTTCCCGCATCGGCGGCGCTTCCCTTCGGTGTCTTCGAAGCGACGCTCGAAGCCCCGGCCAACAAAGACGTTCTGGCGGAATATAAAAAGCTCCGCGCGCGGGCGGACAAGGATGCCGAGCAGGCGCTTCCCGCCCTTCGCAAAGCCCTTCTCAAACTGGAGCCGGCCGAGGGCCTCGCCGGAAAACTCTCGGCAACCCTGACGCGCGCGGGGATTTCCGCACCGCCGGAAAGTGATTGGGAAAAAGTCTGGCATGGGATCAAACAAGTCTGGGCCTCGAAATGGAATGATCGTGCCTTCTTCAGTCGCAGGGCCCGCTCCATCTCCCACGAAGAGATCCATATGGCAGTCCTGATACAGGAGCTGGTTCCGGTCGACTACGCCTTCGTCCTGCACACAGCCGATCCCTTCACGGGCAGTGATCGGGACCTGTACGGGGAACTGGTCAACGGTCTGGGCGAAACGCTTGTCAGCAACTACCCGGGCACGGCACTGAGCTTTCGCTCGCCGAAAAAGCAACCGAAACCCAAGGTACTCGCCTATTCCAGCAAAAGCCTTGCCCTCGCCGGAAAAGGATGGATCTTCCGGTCCGATTCGAACGCGGAGGACCTTTCCGGTTATGCAGGAGCCGGGTTGTACGAAAGCATCGTGGTCCCGCCGCCCGAAACGGTACGGCTCCGGTACGCCCAGGACCGGCTGATGACCGACGCCGCTTTTTGCGAATCCCTGCTCAAGCGCATCACCGAGCTCGGAAGCGCGGTTGAATCGGCCTTCGACGGCGTACCTCAGGACATCGAGGGCGGGTATGTGAACGAGCGCTTCCACGTCGTCCAAAGCCGCCCCCAGGTAGGCACGACGCCCGCGCCCTGAAACGGCTGTTGAGATGGCCTCCGTTTGTCACCGACCTTTCGATCTCACCACTATGCACACTCCCGGCTTCAGGATCCGAATCGGCAACCAGACATCCTTTGCTTCAGGCAACCTGCTGGACCCGTTCAAATTCGCCCTCGAACAGGGCTTCGACGCGTTTGAATGGTTTCCCGACAAGAAGGAGTCCGGCGAAGGGTGGGAAGTGAACGACATCGACGATGAAATGAGATTCTGGATACGCCAGCGCGCCGAACGGCATAAGATCACCCTCACGGTTCACGCGCCCGCTTCCCTGAATTACCTCGATCCAGCCCAACCCGACCTTGTTGAAGAAACCCTGGAATTCGCCCGCGGGATCCGCGCCTCCCTCCTGAACCTTCATCTGCAATCCGAAGAAGGCATCGAACGCTGCCTCAAGGGGCTGGAACCGTGGATCCGCGGCACGGCGAAGCACGGACTTCAAATCGCCCTCGAAAACACTCCCATGACCCCTCCCGGGGACTTCAATGCTTTTTTCGAAACTCTGATTGCCCGCTCCGATTGGCCCACCGGGCACGTCGGCATGTGTTTCGACCTGGGACACGCCAACCTCTGTGCACGCACTCGGAACGATTACCTCAAGTTCCTGGACCTCCTTGCCGCGGAAGTGCCGATCAAGCACTTGCACCTGCACGAAAACCACGGGGAAGGGGACCATCACCTCTGCCTCTTTACCGGTCCCTCGCAATCGGATGAATCCGGGATCCGGGGTATGATCGAAAGACTGCGGGCACGGGAGTTCGACGGATGCGCTATCCTGGAGCAGTGGCCCGACCCTCCTGAACTTCTGGCCGGAGCCCGGGACCGCCTGCGGGCTCTTTTTCCGGAACCGGCTTCCGGCGGCCAACGGGAATCTCCCGACGACACCGATAAGCCCTCCATCTCAAATTCGGAAGAACCCTTTCTGAATGCACTGATGGAAGCCCACCGCAATACCCGGAGCTGGAGGGAAAAGCTCCAACGGATCCACGCGTTTCTGACCGATCCGGATAATCCCCCCGACGCCGACGCGCTGGCCTACACGGCCGTCTACCTCGAGTGGATTCACACGGGACTCATCACCTGCGAAGAGGACTCGCGCCACTTCCGCCCCCACCATCACGCGCAGATTGCGGGCGAAATTCACGAGTGCATCCGGAAACTCATGACGCAGGAGAACGCGCTGCCCATTCGCAGGATCTATCCGTCCCTTCCGTCGTTCCATCCCGACTTCCAGTGTGCCGAACCGCTGACCCGCATCCGGGACATCGCACACAGGAACGACCTTCCCAAAGAGCTCAAAGAGGAGATCAAGCACACCCTCCAGAACAAACTTCATCGCTGTGCGGGACCGGAAGACCTGAAAACCTCGGAAAAACTCCTGGGACGGATATCGGGCTCCGATGCCGATTATCCCGAAACTTTCGTGGACGAGTTCCGACGCTTTCACGACGAACTCAAGGAGTTCTTCAACGCCCAGTCGCTCGACCTCCGTCTGGAAAGGCTCGCCGAATCATTCCCGGACAGCCGAATCGTCAAATCGATCCGCACCTTTCTACGGCGCAAATCAACATCCGAAGACCCGGGCGGAAGCAGGAATATCCCGGCCCTCTTGAAGGAGCTCACGCGCCTGCGCGCGACCCTGTCCCGCGAGGCCGATCGGCGCAATGACTCGGAATCCCAGGAATGCCGGATGGCGGAAATAGCCCTTGAGGACTACGCCTTCGCCCTCTTGAGCGAATGGATCAATCAGTTCGAATCCAACTCCGAAGCGGAACACATGACCGCGCTCACGGCCCTGTCTCTGACCCTCGAAAACCTGGAACTCGATCTCATCCTTCCCCGGGAATGCCGCGCAATCAGGGCCGAAAACGATGCGCTTCGGGACTGCACTGACCAGGATAATCCGGAATTCCCGATGCGCCTGGCAGCCAACATGCAGCGCGGGCAGCGCCTCTTTGAAACCTTCACCGATCACTCACTCGGTCACTTCACCGACAAAGCCGAACGGCTTGCCCGGGCGTTGGAAATCCCCAAAGAGGAATTGATCCTTTTCGTGGAAGCAACCGTGCGCAGGCACTTGATCTTTCAGTACTCCAAACTGGTCACCTCTTTGCTCGGATCCATTCGCAACGATGCCGATCTCCCCTCCTGGGAGACCCTGGTTTCCGGAAAGGCGACCGGTCGAGTGATCCGGACGCGGAGGCTGACCGACCTCCCCGCGACACTTCCGGAACCGACTCTGGCGCTGGTGGAAGCCGCGGACGGTGAAGAGATCATTCCGGACGGAGTTCGTGCCGTGATCCTCCGTCACGACGTCCCGCACCTGTCCCATCTCGGCGTCCGCGCGCGCCAGGCCCGAATCGTTTTTGTCGCCTGCTCCGAAACGGAAGAGTTCGACTCGCTGGCCGAGCAGGTCGGCCGGAAAGTGGAACTGGAGGCGACCCCCGAAAGCCTGGAGGCAAGGGCGGTGTCTTCTGCAGCGACATCGGACGCCCCCGTTGCGAAGCGGAAGCTCTTCGAGCTTCCGAAGGTTTCTATGGAACCGGGCGACCGCGTGCTCCCGCTCAGCGGAATCACCTCCGAAACCGCTGGGCCGAAAGCGGATTCGCTCCGGCGGCTGGAGGAACTGGCCGTTTCGGGAAAAGCCGAGTTCCATACGCCGCCCGCCGCGGTGCTGCCGTTCGGAATCCTGAACGGCCTGCTTTCCGCGGGCGACAAGTCGTCTGGAGCGCCCGGCACCGACGCTGCGAGCGGAAAAATCCGAGAACGGATTGCCGCACTGTCGCTGCCGGAGTCCCTGGTTTCCGAAATGCGATCCGTGTTCGGCAGGAACCCGCGCCTTGTGGTTCGGTCAAGTTCGAATCTCGAAGACCTGGAAACCTTTGCGGCAGCCGGACTGTATGAATCCGTCGTAAACGTATCAATGCGATCGCTACGCGATGCCGTCCGAAGAGTCTGGGCTTCCCTTTGGAGCGAGCGTGCGGTCGCCGAGCGACGCCGTCTTCAGATTCCCGAGTCAGGGGCCCACATGGCGGTCATCCTGCAATTGATGGTGGAGGCCGACCTATCTTTTTTCATGCACACTGCGAGCCCGTTTTCGGAATCCTCCCGGGAAGGCTATGTGGAACTCGCGGCCGGAATGGGCGGGTCTCTGGCCTCGGCCGCCGAGGCCGGACGGCCGTATCGGGCGATCTTGGACAAGCCCTCGGGAACAGGAAAAATCATCGCGTTCGCCAGCTTCAGTCACGCCCTTCGTCCCGGCAGGGACGGGGAGCTGACGGCGAAAACCCTGGACTATTCGCGGATCCCTTTTTCGCGGGACCCGGACTTTCGTCAAAGAATCCTCGACCGGCTCGCCACCCTTGCAGGCGCCGTGGAAAAGGCCTTTGGGCGCCCGCAGGACATCGAGGGAACGATCCGCAACGGCGAAATCTCACTCGTCCAATCCCGTCCCCAGCACGAAGCTCCATGAACGCCTCGCCGCACATCCTCGGGCTTTTTCAGAAGCGCCTGGCCGGCGATGACGCCCTTCTCGAACTGGCCCGGCTCCGCTTCGAGGAAGTCGCGATGGACCCGGATATACACGCCGGGTCTCCGGAGGATTTCCTGCATCAGCACTCCTTCCGCCCTGAAAACGCTTGCACCGTTGTCGTTCACTTTCCCAGGAACTGGAGCCTGCTCAATGCCGACGATCACGAACAGATCCGCCGTATGGCCCGTTGTGCGGCAGGGAAAGCGCACGGGTTCGTTATCCATGATCTCAAGGAGATGGAGCGTGCGCCTGAATTAGTGGTTCGTCAACTCCGGAAACTCGCCGCACTACTCCGGGAGATACCGGAATCACCCGTGTTGTTCGTCGAATATGCGGTCGGCATCGACCCCGGGCGATTTGTGGAAACCCTTCAACGGGTGAAGGAGCACCGTGAAATCAGCGCCTGCATCGACATCGGCCACATCGGTATCCGGCAGGCGCGCCGGGCCTATGCCGAGCGATATCCGGGCGAAGATCCCTGTGCCCTCACTCCCGAATCGAGGGAACTTCCCGACCGAATCGATGCCCTCATCGATTCGGCTCGGATCGGTCTGCGGAGCACCGTCGAGGTCATCCGCGAGACCGCCGTATCCGGAAAACCCCTCCACTTTCATCTCCACGACGGTCACCCGCTGGCAAAGAGTTCCTACGGGGTTCCGGACCACCGTGGATTCCTTGAGCCCATCCCGATTCCTTTTGTCTGTAACGGCCGCCGCAGCCTCCCGCCCCTTTTTGGTCCGGCCGGGCTCCGAAAGATCGTCGACGCCGCCCGCACCCGCGCCGGCGCCGGATACCTTACGTTTACGTTCGAAATCCACGAAACCCACGGCCGCCTTCCCCTCGGAAACGCGGAGCCGCTTTTCGGCAATTGGAACGACACCGGAAACGCCGAACAAATGAATCACTGGCTTTCCAGTCTTCAGAATCACGCTGAACTTCTGCGAGCCGGGTGGGAGTAAGGGCGGAACTCTTTAACCTGGAAAGACCGTCCAACATTGAAGGTTCAAAGCCGGACGTTGAGCGTTCTTCCCCAACTTCCGTCACTCACCCCCAACCGTTTTCCCGCATCCCCTGGATTCCCTGGCCCGCATTCCTTTACCCGGTTCACACCGATCACCGATTACGGATCACGGATAAGCAAAAACTTTTTTCATCCTCGTCTTACGAACGGGTTCGTGGCAAGTAGTACTTCAGCTAACACTATGTCCGGAACACCTACTGAAATCACACACGCCTACTGGCTGGCACCTGGATTGGGGTGCGTATTTCTGCACAAGGACTGGAGCGAAGAAGGCCTGCCTCCCATTGTTCCCGCCTCGAACGGCCTGCGCCTGAAAAACCTGCGACCGGCTCCCGAAGATTTTATCGGACGATTCTGCGGCTATTATCAACGTGGAGATGGAACCGTCGTTTTCTGCCAGGAAGCCGAGCGTCACCCGCAGACCGACTTCGAATGCACACCGGTACGGGTGGCCGGTTCGTTCAACGACTGGGGTCGGGACGGCACCGAAGACGATTGGATTCTCGAACCCCGGGAAACCGAGGACGGGCGCCTTCTCTGGGAACGGGCCGTTCCGCTCGAACGTTTGGGCGAGGAGGAAGCTCAATACCGCTTCGTCTCTTCGGAGTGGCATTGGCTCAGACCCCTGGACTGTGCGCCCAACCTGGTTTGTGACGATGCGGGGATCACCAACTACCACTTCAACGCCCGGCGCAGCCAGGACCACGCGTTCTTCTTCAACGTCGACGGGGGGCGGGGAATGGACGGCAAGCATTACCTGACGTGCCGTCGGCCCCAAGACCATCGTGACGTGCTGATTGTTCCGGGCCTCTCCTTTTACGATTTGTCCACCGACCTTCCTCTCGGGGCACGGATTGAACGAAAGAAAACCGTCTTCCGCGTATTCGCTCCGAGGGCACGCAAAGTATGGATTGAGCTGGTCGGGACCCCTGATGCCAAAACAGGGAAAAGGCATTCGATGAGTTTGCTCGACGACCAGCTCACCTGGGAAGTGCGGCTTTGGGGAAACCACCACGGCGGCTATTACTATCTGATTGTCGAAGGGGAAAACGACGGGATTACGACTGCATTCGAAGGCGACCGGCGCCTGCTCGATCCCTGGGCGCTCGCCACAGCGGGCCCTTACGGACCCGGAATCGTCGTTGACACCGGACGTCTTCCACGCCGCGAACCAGTCGCTTCGTTTCATCCGCCGCATCCACGGGACCTCGTTATCCTCGAAGGCCATGTGAGGGATCTGACCGCCCACGCCCCCATCGCCCTTCCGGACGAACAGCGGGATGGTTTCCGCGGACTTCAGAAATGGCTGGAAACCGACGGTAATTACGTTCAAGAGCTCGGCGTCAATGCCCTGGAGCTTCAGCCCGTTCACCAGTTCGACAGCGCGACACGGGAGGAATACCACTGGGGTTACATGGCAACCAACTTCTTTTCGCCCTGCTGCCATTATGCCGGAGATCCGGCCAAGGCTTCACAAATCGAAGAATTCCGGGATCTCGTCGCCGCCTGCCATCGTATGGGGTTGGCGGTAATCATCGACGTCGTTTACAATCATGTCGGAGAGCCTCCGTTTCTCGCTTTCATCGACAAACAGTACTATTTTCACGTCGAGGACGACGGAGAGCTGACCAACTGGAGCGGCACGGGCAATACGCTCCGGGCGGAGTCCGCCATGTCCCGCCGCCTGATCATCGAGAGCCTGATTCATTTCATCGAAACCTACGACGTCGACGGCTTTCGCTTCGATCTCGCCGAACTGCTCTCGCTCGAGGCCCTCAAGGAGATCGAGGACGCTCTCAAATCAGTCAAGGAAACGATTATTCTCATCGCGGAGCCCTGGAGTTTCCGCGGAAACATCGCCTGGGAACTCCGGAACACGGGATTCTCATTCTGGAACGATGGGTTCCGTGAATTCGTGCCCTCCTATCTGCGGGGCGAAGGCGACGCCGGGGGACTCTCGTACTTCATGAAAGGCTGCCTTGACCACCTCTCGGCCTGGCCTTCCCAGAGCATCAATTACGTGGAGTCGCATGACGACCGGTGCTGGATCGACAAGATCACCGAGAATCCGGAACACAACGGCTCGGATCCAACGGAAGCCGACATTCACCGCACCCACCTCCTGGTGGCGATCCTGATGTGCTCGATCGGCACCCCTATGTTGTCGGCCGGGCAGGATTTTCTCCGATCAAAGGGCGGGCGCAACAACACCTACCTTGAAGGCGAAGTCAATGCGCTCGACTATGGAAGACTGGAACGATTCGCAGCGTCCCACTCCTATTTCAAACAGTGGATCGCATTCCGCAACTCCGATTGGGGCGCGTTATTGCGTCTTTCCGACCGCCCGTCCGACAACTACGTTCGCCTTTTTCCGGTCGACGGAGTTTCGGCCGCGGCCCTCATGTTCAACGCGGATCGCAGCCGGGGAAACGCTCAACTGCTTTTCGGCATCAATCCGCATCCGGACCCGGTCACTGTGCCCCTCAACGATTTCGAGCCCGATCGCTGGCTGGAAGTCGCCGGCAGGGAGAGTTTCAATTTCCACGGTCTGCGGAACGGGCGTCTCAAGAAAGGCGAATGCCGGCTCGAACTCGGACCGCTCGACTGCGGTCTCTGGATGAGGGAATAGGCGAATTCTTTCCAGGGGGTCCCGGCAAGCGGGACCTCACTGATTTTAACTATTTGAATGATCCTGTGGTTGCTCTGGTGGAGCGGCGGGCTGGAGACTGGCGGGTGAAAAGGCCGCACGGTACCGTAAAACTCCAGTCACTTTTTTTATGCCGCAGTTCCGCCTTCACACATTTCGGCCCTTTCTTGTTTGCGCGGTTGCCGCGCTGGTTTCGCCGTTCGCTTCGGATTGTGCGGCGGAGAAATCCGCATCTCCGGTTCTTTTCGAAGACTTCGAGGAAGCGGACGATTCGGGTCTTTACGCGGCACTCACCGGCCATCGTTTGCTCGAAGCGGTCGAGGGCGCCGGAGTCGACGGCGGGACGGCGTTGCTGGCGGCGTATGAAGGCTACGATCAGGGGAGCCGGCGGATTGTGCTGCAGTATCCCCTCGGCGAATCGGGAGCGGAGTTCACCTTGAATGAGTACGACGTTCGTTTCGACGAGGATTTCCAGGTTACGCGCGGGGGCAAACTCCATGGGCTCGCTCCGGAGAACCGGGTGACCGGCGGAAACCAGGTGGTGCCGGAGGGATGGAGCGCCCGCGTCAACTTTTCGGGCGATGGGGGCGTCCGGAGTTATCTGTATTCCCAACGGCGGGACGGGACCTATGGCAACTCGGTGGCGAACCCGGATTTCCGGTTCGAGAAAGGACGCTGTCACGCGGTTTCGCTCCACGTGAAACTCAAACAAGCTCCGCGTCGCATCGAATGTCACCCGTCGTTAAGAAACGGAATGAACGCCGGCGGTTGTTTGATCGGCCCGCGACAGCGATCGAGGGGCCCGCTTATTTTCCGGTCCGGGGGTCGAAGGCGTCGCGGAGGCCGTCGCCGAGAAAGTTGAGGGAGAAGAGGGTCAGCGCGAAGGCGAGGCCGGGGACGATCAGGAGCCAGGGGGCGCCTTCCATGGAGGTCGCGCCGTCGTTGATGAGGAGTCCCAGGGAACTCATCGGGGGTTGGACGCCGAGGCCCAGGAAACTGACGAACGCTTCGAGCAGCATGACGTTGGGAATGGTGAGGGTGGTGTAGACAATAATCGGGCCGGCGGCGTTGGGGAGGATGTGGCCCGAGAGGAGTTTTCCGGGACGCTGGCCGAGGATGCGCGCCGCTTCAACAAAGGCCCGCTGTCTGAGGGAGAGCACCTGCCCGCGCACAATCCGCGCCATGGTCAGCCATTCCACCGCTCCGATTGCCAGGAAGAGGAGGACAAGGCTGCGTCCGAAGAAAACCATCAGGAGTATCACGAAAACCGTGAAAGGGAGCGCATAGAGAATGTCGACGAACCGCATCATGGCGGAGTCGGTCTTGCCGCCCAGAAATCCGGAGAGGGCTCCGTAAGCGACGCCGATGGTGAGCGAGACGGCCGTGGCGAGGAGCCCGACCAGCAGCGAGATCCGTCCGCCGTGGAAAAGCCGGGTGGCGAGGTCGCGTCCCCGGTGGTCGGTGCCGAGCCAGTGCTGCGCGCCTGGCGGCGTCGCTCCCTCGGCAATCAGAGGTTGTTCCTGGAAGCCGTACGGAGAAAACCAGGGGCCGGTGAGGCAGAGGCCGGAAAAGAAAACCAGGAATGCCAGCCCGGCCATCGCCATGCGATTCGACCGCAGCCGTTGCCAGGCGAGGCGCCCCGGAGACAGGTGTTCGGCGCTGGACGGGAGGGCGGTTGCGGGGACGGTGACGCTCATTCGAAACGTTGTCGCGGGTTGAGCAGGACCTGGCCGATGTCCACCAGGAGGTTGAAGAGGAGGATCATGGCCGCGAACAGCACCACGACCCCGAGGACGAGGGTGTAGTCGCGGTTGAAGGCGGCGTTGACGAATTCGCGTCCCAGCCCGGGGATGTGGAAAACGGTTTCCACAACGAAGGAGCCGCTGAGCAGACCGGCGGCTGCGGGACCGAGAAATGCGAGGGCGGGGAGGATGCCGGGCCGGAGGGCGTGCTTGGCGAGGACTTTGCCCCGCGGCAATCCCTTGGCAAGCGCGGTGCGGATGAAATCCTGCCCGATCACTTCCCGCATGCCCCCGCGGGTCAGGCGGGCGATGTAGGCGGCGTAGAAGAGCCCGAGTGTCAGTGCCGGGAGGACGCGGTCGCCGGCGGTGTTCCAGCCGGTGGCATTGAACCAGCCGAGCCAGAGCGAAAAAACAAGCACCAGGAGCGGCCCCAGCACGAAGGTGGGCAGGCAGATGCCGATCATGGCTCCGCCCATCGGCAGCGAATCCAGCCAGGAATCGGGACGGACCATGGAAACGACCCCGGCGCCGATTCCGACCAGCAGCGCCACCAGCAAGCCCCACAGGCCGAGTTCGAGCGAGATCGGCAGGTGGTCGCGAATGATCTCATTCACGGTGCGGGTCGGGTAGTGGTACGAAGGGCCGAGGTCCCCCTGTACGAGATTCCCGAGATAGCTCGTGTACTGTAGGAACAGGGGCCGGTCGAGGCCGTAGTGGGCTTCCATTCGCGCGAGGGTGGCGGCCGGGATGTCGACCTCGGCGCTGAAGGGGCCGCCCGGGGCGAGGCGCAGCAGGAAGAAGCAGGCTGTAACGACGAGAAAGAGGACCGGAAGCGCCTCCAGGAAGCGACGTGCGATGTAAATCAGCATGGGATCACTCTTCGGCGGCCAACCTCACGTCCTTGTACGTGCGGTAGCCGATCGGGGTCGGCCGCCAGTTTTGAACGGCGGGATGCTTGAGGTACATGCGGTTGTAAAAGAACAGGGGAATGACCGGGGCCTCATTGACAAGGAGGGTTTCGGCTTCCCGTATCCGTTGCCGGCGCGCCCCGGTGTCGCGGGTGCCGACGATTTCATTGAGCAGCGCGTCGTAGTCGTCGTTTGCCCAGCCGGTCCGGTTGTTTCCGCCGCCGCCGGCCATTGTGTTGAGAAAGTTGTACGGATCGAGGTAGTCGCCGATCCATCCGGAACGCGCGATGTGGTACTCAAGCCGGTTGGTGCGGTCGAGGTAGACCTGCCACTCGGCATTCTCGAGAGAAAGGTTCAGCCCGAGATCGCGCCGCCACATTTCCTGGGCAAGCTGCGCGATCGCGCTGTGTTCGTCGGAGGTATTGTAGAGGATCCGCATCGAGGGAAAGCCTTCGCCCGAGGGGTACCCGGCTTCGCTCAACAGTTCGCGGGCGCGGTCGAGGTCCGGTTCGATCACCGGTTCCGGTTCGTAATCCGGAACCCCCGGCGGAACGAAGGAATACGCGGCCGGCCGCTCGCCGCCGTAGATGTTGTCGACGATCATTTCACGATCGAGCGCGAGCGAGAGGGCGAGCCGGACCCGGGGATCGTCGAGGGGCGGGACGGTGACGTTGAGCCGGAAGTAATAGGTGCCGAAAAAGTCGTCGGTCATGAAAACCTCCGGAAGTTGGTCGCGGTAATAGGGTATGCGTTCCGGCGGGACGGGATCCGTGATATGGAGTTGGCCCGAGCGGAAAGCCCGCTCGCCGACCGGGGGGTCCAGCGGGTAGAAGTGGGTGCCGTTAAGGTGGATCCGGCCGGCGTCCCAGTAATCGGGATTCCGCTTAACCTCGATCCTGCGTCCGGTCGCCCAGCGTTCCAGGGTGAACGGGCCGTTGCCGACGAAGTTCTCCGGCCGGATCCAGCGGGTGTGGGGGTCGTCGATAGCACCGTGCGCGAGAATGGTGTCCGGGTGAACCGGATACCAGGTGTTGTGACTGAGGAGGCTGAGGAAGGTGGGCACCGGCTGATGGAGGGTGATCTCGAGAGTGTGGTCGTCAATGGCGCGCGCGCCGACCTCGCCGAAATCCTCGATTTCGCCTTCGTTGAAAGCGCGGGCTCCCTTCATCGGGAAGAGCATGTAGGCGTACTGGGAGGCGAGGTTGGGCGAGAGGATGCGTTCGAAGCCGAACAGAAAATCGCGGGCCGTGACCGGATCGCCGTTCGACCAGGTCGCGTCCTCGCGCAGGTAAAACGTGTACACGGTTCCGTCGCCGGACACCTCCCATTCGCGCGCGGCCGCCGGCGCGGGGCTCATGTCCTCGGGATCGACCGCGGTCAGTCCTTCGAGAAGCGCGGCGACGACGTGAAACTCGGGGAGGCCGGTGACGGTGTGCGGATCGAGACTCCGGATGTCGGTTGCGTTGTTGATGTGCAGGACCTGCTCGCGGATGCCGGATTCCACGCGGTTTTCGGAGGGACCGCATCCGGCGGCGAGTCCGATCAGGCAAAGGGAAAGCACCGAACCCGTCGGGGAGGCAAAGGCGGAACGCAGGGAGTGGTTCGTCATGGCACCCATTTTTTGGAGAAACCGGGGCCGAAGGCAAAACCTTCAATAAAAAAGATTGCGGTCGAGGTTGCGGTACTGGATCGCTTCGAGCAGGTGAGGCGCCCGAATGGCATCCGAGTCCGCCAGGTCGGCGATGGTGCGGGCGACCTTGCGGACCCGGTCGTAGGCGCGCGCCGAAAGCGACAGCTCCTCCATCGCCCGCTGGAGGAGGTTGCCGAGGGCGTCGTCGAGCGCGCAGAACTGTCGCAACTGGCTGTGGGTCATGCGTGCGTTGGCGGGCGTGGAGGACTCGGGCAGGCGTTGTTGCTGGCGCTCGCGTGCGCGCCCGATGCGTTCGCGCATGGTGATGGAATTCTCACCTTCCTTTTCCGTTCGCAGCTCCTCGATCGACAGCGCGGGCGCTTCCACGTGCAGGTCGATCCGGTCGAGAAGCGGACCGCTGATCCGGGATCGATAGCGCTGAATCTGGGTGGCGCCGCAACGGCATTCGTGTTTGGCATCGCCCAGATACCCGCAGGGGCAGGGGTTCATGGCCGCCACCAGCATGAACTGGCAGGGAAACGTCACCTTCCCCGCGCTGCGGGAGATGGTGACGCTGCCCTCCTCCAGGGGTTGCCGGAGCACTTCGAGGGCGGAGCGTTTGAACTCGGGCAGCTCGTCCAGGAAGAGAACCCCCTGGTGGGCGAGCGAGATTTCGCCCGGGCCGGGAATGCTGCCGCCGCCCAGGAGGCCGACGTCGCTGATCGTGTGATGAGGCGCCCGGTGGGGGCGCTCCATGAACCCGAGTTCGCCGGACAGGGTGCGGCCGGCCGCCGACTGAATGCGGAGAATCTCCAGAAACTCGTCAAGGTTGGGCTCGGGCATGATGGTGGGAATGCGCTGGGCGATCATCGACTTTCCCGATCCCGGAGGGCCGATCATCAGGATATTATGCAATCCGGCCACCGCGATCTCCACGGCGCGGCGCACCGTTTGCTGGCCCTTGATTTCGGAAAAGTCGGCCTTACCCGCCGGCTGGGCAGGGGCCGCGTCGAAAAACGCGTCCTGCCTGAATGGTTCGATTCGAATCTCTCCCGTGAGAAAACGGTGGGCGGCGTCGAGCGATTCCACCGGGATCACCTCGATTTCCTCGACTAGCGCCGCCTCCCTGGCCGAGAGCGTCGGCAGCAGCACGCCGCGTTTGCCGGTTTCCTTCGCCAGCAGCGCCATCGCGAGGGCGCCCTTCACCGGCCGGGTTTCGCCCGAGAGTCCCAGTTCGCCGGCGATCAGGTAGTTCTTCGCCACCCCGGCCTCCATCTGGCCCGTGGCGTCCAGGATGCCCAGGGCGATCGGGAGGTCGTAGAAAGGTCCCTCCTTCTTCAGGTCCCCCGGGGCCAGGTTGATGGTGGTTCGGGTTCGGGGCATTTTGAAACCACTGTTGCTGAGGGCCGAAAAAACCCGATCGTCCGATTCTTTGACGGCGGCATCGGGCAGCCCAACCATAATCAGTTTCGGTTCTCCGGATTCGCCGGAGTTGACCTCGACCTGAACGGGTGCTGCGTCGATCCCCTGGAGCGCGGCGGATGAGACGTTTGCGAGCATGCTGGGGCTTCAGGAAAGCGATCTTTATCCAAAGGGCAATAATGGATTTCCCTATTCGAAGGCCTGGGGTGCGGGAGGGGTGTCAGTCTTGTCTGAAACCCGAAACCCTCTTCGAGTCTCTGAGATGTTTGACTTGCCGACGGCACGCGCAAGAATGCCGGGCTATGGTTAACATTTCGATCGATTACCAGGGTGAGCTTCGTTGCGAGGCCTGGCACGGGCCGTCGGGACGCAGGCTGGAGACGGACGCGCCGGTCGACAATCACGGGAAGGGCGAGTCGTTTTCGCCGACCGATCTCGCCGCGACCGCGCTCGGTTCGTGCATGGCGACGATTATGGGGATTGCCGCCGGCCAGCGCGGTCTCGATCTCTCGGGCATGCGAATGGAGGTCACCAAGGAGATGTCGGCCGACTCGCCCCGGCGTATTACCCGGATCACGACCTCCTTTCAGATTCCAGGAGAGTTTTCCGAGGACGACCGGAAAATGCTGGAGCGGGCGGCCCTGGAGTGCCCGGTGCACCAAAGCCTTCACCCCGGCATCGAACGGCCGGTCACCTTCAACTGGAACGCCTCATGATCCGAACCTCCGATTTCCGGCGCGCGCTGGCGGCCTGGGGACTCCTGGTCGCTTTCGCCGGCTGTGCGCCCGAGGAAAGCGAGCCGGAGGCGTTTGTTTTCGCCCGAGGCAGCGACGCCCAGCGGCTGGATCCCGCGGACGTCGACGACGGGGAATCGGTCAACACGCTGACCCAGATCTGCGAGGGGCTGGTGCGTTTCAAGAGCGGGACCCTGGAGATCGAGCCGGCCCTGGCGGAGGAGTATTCGATTTCAGAGGACGGGCTGACCTACACCTTTCGCCTTCGCGAGGGCGTGACCTTTCACGACGGGACGCCCCTCGACGCGGAAACGGCCCTGTTTTCGTTCCGGCGTCAGATGGATCCGGATCATCCGGGACATTTGCCCGGTGCGAATTTCCAGTACTGGAACTACCTGTACCAGGAAATCGAGGATGTGAAGGCCACCGGCCCCATGACCCTCGAGTTCACCCTGAGCGAACCCAACGCTTCGCTCCTTCATTCGCTGGCCATCTTTCCCGCTTCGCTGGTGAGCCCTCAGGCCCTTGAGGATCACGGAACCGGCATGCGGCATCACCCGGTGGGCACGGGGCCCTACCGGTTCGTGCGCTGGTCGCGCAACGAGTCGATCGTTTTGGAACGCAATCCGGACTACTGGGACGGTCCGCCGGAGTTCGAACGGTTGATATTTCGGGTCGTTCCGGAGAACACGACCCGCCTGATGGAACTGCAGGCGGGGCAGGTGCACGGGCTGGACGGGTTGCAGCCGGCTGAGGTGGAGGCTCTCGCAGGCGATGACCGGTTCGCCGTTTACCGGGGTCCCGGGCTCAATGTGGGGTACCTGACATTCAGCGGCTTTTCCGAGCGGTTGGAGGAACCCGAGATCCGCGAGGCCATCCACCTGGCTATCGACCGCGAGCGCTTGGTGGAAGTGGCACTCGACGGGGCGGGGACCGTGGCCGACATCCCGCTTCCGCCCGGCTTCCTCGGGTACCCGGACGATCCCGGGCGCGTTCCCCACGACCCCGAGCGGGCGAAGGAGATTCTCTCGCGCTACGCGGATCGCTGGGAGCGTCCGGTCGAATTGAGCGTGATGAATGCTCCGCGCCAGTATTTTCCCGATTCGGAGCGAGCCGCTTCTTTGATCCGCAGTGATTTGCGCCAAGCCGGCATCGAGGTCGAGGTCAGGGTTCGGGATTTCGGCAGTCACCTCGACCGGTTGCGTCACGGGGACTACGAGATGGCGCTGATCGGGTGGATCGGGGACAACGGCGACACCGACAATTTCCTGTCGGTGTTTTTCGGGAGCTGGGCCGCGGAGGTGGGCTCGGCGAGCAATTTTTCCTTTTATAAAGACGAGGAAATGGACGGTCTGCTTCTCCAGGGCCGGCGGGAGACCGATCCCGGCCGCCGGCACGAAATCTACGGGCGGGCGTTGGAGCTTTGGCGCCGCGATTTGCCGATTCTGCCTCTGGTCCACGGCGATAATATCATCGTTCTGCGCTCGGAAGTGTCCGGCTTCGAACTGCAGAAATCCGCGGATCTCCGTTTCGGGCGGATCAGCTGGGGATCGGAATGACCCGGAAAGAAAGGGAATTTCTGAAATCGCTGGAATTTTCCTGAGAGTTTGCCCATGGTGGAGGCATGCGTGGTTGGAAATTTTTTCTCGCTCTCCTGGTATTCGCCGCTTCCGTGGTTGCTATGACCGGTTGCGCCACGACGGAACGGGACGGCGTTATCATCGAACAGCGGCGCTGGTGGCACATATTCAGCGAGACGGAGCCGTCCCAGGAGACGGATGAAGAGACGTATCCCTCGTGATTCTCCTGCGTTGGGGGGCGGCTCGACCCCCGGGCCCCGTCCCTGCTGTTCCCCGCTCGACCCCCAATCCTCGATCACCCCACCGGAGGGCCGGTGTGAAGAAAGAATCGCCCGCTTTCGGGGGAATCGGATTGCATCATGAAATTTTTTAAGGAGCATGGGGAGCTATGAAAACCGAAATCTCCTCTTTCTGTACCGAGTTTAGCGAGGTATTAACCCCATTCAACCAGACCCTCCAGAGCACCCTTGATGACATTCGAGGCAAGCCTGAAAGCCAGGCGCTGAAACATCCCCTTTCCGGCCTCGCCGACGTCCATCACCGGATGAAAGCGCTGGTCGATAAAGTGGAGCAGCAGCAGGCCTACGTGATCATTTTCGGCCCCCTGAAAAGCGGGAAGTCCACCCTCATGAACGCCATCAGTTCCGCCTATGTGAGCGAGGTGACCTCGCTTCCCGCATACCCGTGTTTGGTCTACGTGAAGCACAGCGAGGAACGGAAATATCAGTCCACAAGCTACAATGGCAAAAAGGACACAACGACGGACGGCGCCTATATGCAACGCGTGGTGCGCGACGGTCACCAGACTCTGGCCGAACGGATCCGGCAGGTTGAAGAGCAGGGAGAGGCGTTCGATCCGGGGGTGCATTACCCGGACGCGATCCGGCGCATCGACGTCGAGGTTCCCGCCAAGAACCTCAAGGATTCGCTGACCGTTCTCGTCGATACGCCCGGGCTCTACAGCAAGATGAAGTTCGGATATGACCTGATGACCCGGGAATTCAGGAACAGTGCCGCTTGTGCGGTCTTCGTGGTCAAAACGGACAACCTGTTCCTCGAACAGGTCTTCGCCGAGTTCAACGATCTTCTCGACCTGTTCAGCCGGATTTTCCTGGTCGTCAACATCGACGCGAACAAGCAGGATCTCGGTCCGGACGGCGCCCTGCGCCCCAGCCTGGAAAGCGAGAACCCCGACCGGATCATCCGCGCTTTCGAATCACTCGCCATGAGCGCACCCCTTCGCCGGGCGGCCGATGAAGGGCGTCTGCGGATTTACCCGATTGACCTGCTCAGTTCCGCTTCCTCGTCCCTCCTTGACGGAGAGGTTGCCTATGCGAACCGGCCGGCCGATGACGATGAAGAAGAGCCGGCGGACGAAGGCGAATCCGCCGGGGATCTCGATACGCTGGATTCGGAGGAAGGGGCCGGCGCCGCGGCGAAACGGGGGAACGGAAAGCTGGAGGAGCCCTTCTCGGAGTTCCTGACCGACCTGACGGATTACTTGAACAGCAGCGATTACCTGGTGGAGTTTATGAGCGACAGTCTTCGCCAGGGAGCTACGTTGGCCGAGGATATCCAGAGGTTCTGTTCGGAGGATTCGTTGTGGCACTTTTATCAGGAAAAGGTCAATCTGGAGGAGCGGATAAAAAAGGAGAAAGAGCGGCTCGCCGCGGTCGAGCGACTGAGCGGGCTCGAGTGGGAGATGGCCTTTGAAGATCTTCGCGAGCGCAACCGGAAGGAGGCGGACGCCTTCTCCACCAAAGTCCGGTCGGAACTGCAAGGGTCCCTCACCGAGGCGATCGATCAGTGGCACGAAACTGATGAGAGCCTGCAGGACCTTCAGGAAAACCGTTTCAACAGCGTCCTTACCGGTCAGGGAAACCGGGTTCAGGAGGACGCGTTCGAGCGCATTCGTTCGCTCACGGAAGGCTCGCTCGGCGGAATGCAATTGGGCGCGGAGTCGCTGCGGGCGCTCGACCGTCTGGAGCTCGCCCTCGAGCCGATCCTCAGAGAAAGCCTGGAATCGGTCCTGGAAGAGGGCAAAAGGCCCTCGTCATGCGCCATTCACATTTCCAGCGAGAAAATACCGGTCAAGAAGGGATTCTGGGACTGGATCCTGTTCCGCAGCCAGTCGGCTGTGCGCCGCCGGATGTTCGGTCCGACCGAGGAGCCCGATCAGCCGATTCCCGAGGGAATCAAGAAAAAGCGCCTGGGCGACACGTCAAGGGAAGCGTTGAACAGTATCCTCGATACTCACCTGCAAAAACTGTTTCCGGATCTTCCCCGCGAGTACTCGGACCAATTGCTGGCCGAGTACGTGAAGCGGTTCAACGAAAAGGTTCGCGAGGAAGTGGATGCCATTAAGGGAGAACTCAGCAGCAACCTGCCCGAACTTGAGCAACGCCTGAATGCCAACAAGGAGATCCAGGTGCTCCTGGAGCGATTGAAGGACATTTCGATCGAGGTTCGGGAATCCATCGATCAACTCAAGGAGCGGCATTCCAATGTGGTCACTTTGCGCGCCAGGGAAGGGGATAACGGGGATTCGGATGCGGCGGCCGATGAGTTAGGCGAAGAACTCGACGACGAGAATGATAGGCCCGATCAGTAGGCGAGTGAAACCGTATTCTTGCCAAGTCGTCCCGTTCCACCCAAGATGTGCCCGCCGTGAAAGATCTGCTTGAAGAAACCGCCAAATCCGTACAGGAAACCTATCGAAAATCCATCGATCCTCTGGCGAGGAAATTCGCGTTTGAAAAGCGACCGAGCGACGGTGAGATATTAGGGGGGCCGCTCGTGCTGTTTGTCGGCAACCATTCCTCCGGGAAATCGACCTTCATCAATTTTCTCCTCGGTGAACCCATCCAGCGTACCGGAATGGCGCCGACCGACGATTGTTTTACCATCATCCGCCACGGCAGGCACCGGGAGGAGAAGGACGGGCGCGCCATTGTTTCCAATCCGGAGCTGCCTTTCGGCGGCGCCGCCCACATCGGCCCGGAATTCCTGTCCCACTTTCGGATGCGGCTTTTGCCCAATGAGTTTCTCCGCGATATTACCCTGGTGGATACGCCTGGAATGATTGATTCGGCCGGCCCGGACAGCACCCGGGGCTATGATTTTTCCTCGGTGGTCCGCTGGTTCGCCGAGCGTGCCGATCTCGTCCTGGTTTTTTTCGATCCCGAGCGTCCCGGCACCACCGCCGAGACCATGACCGAGCTGACCGAGTCCCTCGGGCGTATTGATCACAAGCTGCTGGTGGTGATGAATAAGATGGACCAGTTCCGGAGCCTGCGGGATTTCGCACGTTGCTACGGAACGCTCTGCTGGAACCTGGGCAAGGTCATTCCCAAAAAGGACATTCCCCAGATTTTCACCACCTTTGTGCCCGTTAAGGGCGCGGCGGAATCGGCGCTGTCGCTGACTGATTTCGCGCAGGCCCGGGATGAACTGGTGCAGGAGATCAAGCGGACGCCGGTGCGGCGCCTGGACAATATCCTCACCCAGGCAAGCATTTACGGGCGGCGTTTGAAGATGTATGTGCGCATTATCAATCGCACGCGACAGTTGCTGATGCGTTTCCGCCGCGGCTTGTACGCGGCTCTCGGGGCCGTGCTGGTGCTGGGGCTCATGGGAGGCGGCTACTTTGTCGCCCAGGAGTCGTGGGTGACGGGTCTACTGATTGCCGCGGTTTCGGTGGGGGCGGCTGTCGGAGGCTTTTTCGGTTTTCGCGAGATGGTCCGTCGGCGCGAAAAGAAACTGATCAACGACCTCGATTCCATTTTTGAAGAGGTCTATAAACGCGACCTGGTCGTGGGGAACCGGGAGGACGATTTGATCCTTTTGTGGAAGGATGTCCGCCCGTCGATTATATGGACCCTCGAAAACCTCGGCCTCCTGACATTGCCCCGCTTGAAGAATTCCGAGCATGCCCGGTTGGACGAAGTGCTGCAGAAAGAGGTTCCGGATCTTCGAGCCAAACTGCACCGGAAACTCGAATCAAAACCGACGATTTATTGAACCATGAACAGGATATTACTCACAACCACCTCGTTCCAGGATACACCGGGCCCGCACCACGACAAACTGGAAGAAGCAGGCTATGAAATCATCAGGGAGCGCGGCCCGCTTTCGGAAGACCGCATGCTGGAGCTGGTCGGCGAGGTGGACGGTCTTCTCTGCGGAGACGACGCCATAACGCGCGCGGTTATCGAAAAGGCCCTTCCGCGGCTGAAGGTGATCAGCAAGTACGGAATCGGCCTTGACAAGGTCGAGGTGGAGGCCGCCACGGAGAATAAGGTGCCGGTGACGTTCTGCCCGGGCGTCAATCACACCACGGTCGCCGAACACACCTTCGGGCTACTCCTGGCGGTCTACCGTCACATCGTCACCGAGTGCAATCACGTCAAATCCGGCGAATGGAAACGCCTTACCGGACACGAATTGATGGGGAAAACGATCGGGATTGTCGGGTTGGGCCGGATAGGCAAGGAGGTTGCTATACGGGCCCGGGCTTTCGGTATGAAAGTGCTGGGATACGATATTTACTGGGATGATGACTTTGCGAAGCAGCATGACGTGGAGCGCGTCGAGTCGGCCATCGACATTTTCCGCGCCGCCGAAGTGATCAGCTTGCACACCAATCTGACCGGCGAGACCCGTCACATGATCAATGCCGACACCCTCAAGTTGATGAAGAAGGAAACGGTCCTGCTCAATTGCGCCAGGGGCGAACTCGTCGAGACGGCGGCGTTGGTGACGGCCCTCAATGAAGGGGCTATTGCCGGCTACGGAACCGATGTGCTCGACCAGGAGCCGCCCCCCGCCGACCATCCGCTCCTTTCCTGTGAAACAGCGGTAATCACGCCTCATATCGGGTCGCGTACGTACGAAAGCGTCGTGCGGCAGGCGAGCATGGCGGTTGATAACCTGATTGCGGTCCTCAAGGGTGAAAAGCCGCGGGCCCAGGCCAATACTATCGGGTAACCGGCAACCGGACCTTCATTATGGATGAAACCTATTATATCGTACCCGAAAGGGCCCATAACGAACTGGTGGCCGCGGTGTATCGGAGTCGCGGTTACACCGAACAGGAAGGCGAGGACGCCGCCAGGTTTTGCGCCGAGGCGGCCCGGCACGGCATCCGCACGCATAACGCGATCAAGGCGCTCCATCTCGACCACCTCTTCGGCAGCGGCTCGCAGGGATGCGTGCCTGGAGCGGAGATCGAGGTTCTGCAGAGCCGTTTCCCGGCTTCCCTCGTCTGGAATGCCAACCGCAAGCTCGGCCAGTCGGTGGCCTACCGGGCGATGGAGAAGTGCATGAATCTGGCCGACGAGTACGGCGTGGGTATCGTCAGTGTCGACAATGCTTTTCACTACCTGTGGGGGGGCGGCTATGTCATGGATGCTGCCAGAAAGGGTTACATCGCTTATACCAATTGCACGGCGGCCCTTGCGGAAGTGGTTCCTTTTATGGGAAAAATGCCGACGCTCGGCACGAATCCCCACAGTTGGGGGTTTCCCACGGTCGATGCGCTGGGGTATCCCGTCGTGATCGACTGGGCGACGTCGGTTGTGGCGATGGGGCGCGTTCAGCAGCTCAAGCGGGAGGGCAAGACCCTGCCGCCCGATGCCGCGGTCGACGCGGAAGGAAATCCCACCACCGACCCGGGAAAAGCGGTCGCGCTGCTGCCGTTCGGGGCGCACAAGGGGTACGGGCTCAGTCTCATCAACGAAATCGTCGGGGCGATGATCGGCGGGTCGCTCCCTACGCTGCGCAGCCGTTGGACCGACGACGGGGACAAACACACGCCCAATTTCTTTTTCCAGGTGATTCATCCCGATGCGCTCGATGGCGGCAATTTCGCGAAGGGGCGTACTCAGGTGGACAACCTGAAGAAGGTGCTCGATGATATTTTTCAGGATGGCAACCGGGATTGCATCCTTCCCGGCCAGATTGAAGCCGAAGCCGCCGCGCGTTCGGCCAGGTACGGAGGATTGCTCTTCTCTCAGGCCGAAATCGAAGCCTTCAACGAGATCGCCGCTGAAGCCGGCCGGGAACCCTGGGATACTGCTTCGTTCAAAACGGCCGACTCATGAAGCTCTGATCGGATAACCCGCGGGAAAACGCAGTCGTATTCCGGCTGGCGTTAGCCGCAATCGGACCCTGCCGGGATCGCGATCAATCCGACAACCTGAAATGCGTAAACCACGGCAATAATTGATAGGACCTTCTCAAGTATAATCATCTGCACGGAGAACCATCATGACAGCGATGAAGATCAAACCAGTCGATTCCTGTAACTACGACCTTCTCGCCCTGGGCGAGATCATGCTGCGGCTTGATCCGGGCGAGGGCCGCGTGCGTACCGCACGCTCTTTCCAGGTTTGGGAGGGCGGTGGCGAGTACAATGTCGCCCGCGGACTCCGGCGCTGCTTCGGGTTGCGCACCGGCGTTGTCACCGCTTTCGCCGACAACGATATCGGACGCCTTATTGAAGACTTCATTCTTCAAGGAGGTGTCGATACCTCGCTCATCAAATGGGTGCCCTATGACGGACTCGGGCGAACGGTTCGCAACGGTCTCAATTTCACCGAGCGCGGCTTTGGGATTCGTGGCGCTGTCGGCGTGCCGGATCGCGGATTGACCGCGGCTTCCCAGATCAAGCCCGGAGACATTGATTGGGAGGATATTTTCGGGCGCCAGGGAGTGCGCTGGTTTCACACCGGGGGAATCTATGCCGCCCTGTCCGAGAGCAGCGCGGCTGTGGTTGAAGAGGCGGTCGAGGCCGCCAATAAACACGGGACAATCGTGTCCTACGACCTCAATTACCGGCCCTCCCTCTGGAAGTCAATCGGCGGCCTCGAAAAGGCGCAGGAGATCAATCGGCGCATCGCCCGATTTGTCGACGTCATGATCGGGAACGAGGAGGACTTCACGGCGTGCCTCGGGTTCGAAGTGGAAGGGGTGGATGAAAACATTTCCTCGATCGAGGTCGAGAGTTTCAAGAAGATGATCACGCGCGTGGTGAAAGAGTTTTCCAACTTCAAAGCCACCGCCACGACCCTGCGTACCGTCAAGACAGCGACGATCAATGACTGGGGGGCGATTTGCTGGCACGACGGGCGGTTTTGCGAAGCCACCTACCGGGAGAATCTCGAAATTCTCGACCGGGTCGGGGGCGGCGACAGCTTTGCTTCCGGCCTGATATACGGTTTCCTGAGTACCGGCGATCCCCGGAAGGCTGTCGAGTACGGAGCCGCCCACGGTGCCCTCGCCATGACGACGCCGGGCGACACGTCCATGGCCAGCAAGGCCGAAGTCGAAAAAATCATGTCAGGGGGCGGAGCCCGGGTGGTGAGATGACCCGCCGGTATTGGGTCAGTGAACGGTCCCGGCCTGTAAAGCTTTCCTGCTCTGAATGTTCACCGGCAGCCTCGATGCTTTGGACCCACACCCGGCAACTCCTCCCGCAATCAAATCCTTTCCTGCAGGGGCGGGTTTAGCCCGCGACCTGGAAATACTCCCCGCGAGTCAAACTGAAACCTGAACAACTGAAACCACTTTCCCATGTCGAATAAATACCTGACAGATCTCTTTTCACTCAAAGGCAAGGTCGCCGTCGTTATCGGCGGGACCGGCGAACTCTGCGGCCAGATGGCCGAGGGATTGGCGGGGGCCGGGGCCGAGGTCATCCTCGTTGGCCGAAGCGAGGAAAAAGCAAAAAAGCGCCTGGCCGCCATCGAAAAGCTGGGGGGCAAGGGAACCTTTATCGCCGCGGATGTCACGACCAAGAGCAGCCTGGAAAAACTTTTGGTCGACGCCGTCGAGGCCTCGGGAAAGGTCGATATTCTTGTTAACGGTGCGGGTGTCAATTCTCCGACGCCGTTTTTCGAGATTTCCGAGGAGGAATATGACAAGATCATGACGACCAACCTAAAAGCGGTTTTCCTCGCCTGCCAGGTGTTCGGGAAGTACTTCGTCGACCGCGGGGAGCCCGCGTCGATTATCAATGTCGGTTCGATGTCCGGCGTCATTCCGATTTCCCGCGTCTTTACCTACTCAGTGACGAAGGCAGGGGTTCACAATCTCTCGAAGAACCTCGCCCGCGAGTGGGCTGAGAAACAGGTACGTGTCAACACCCTGGTGCCCGGCTTCTTCCCCGCCGAACAGAACAAGAAAGTCCTCACGCCCGACCGCGTCGAGAGCATTATGGGCCACACGCCGATGAACCGCTTCGGACGGGCGGAGGAACTCGTCGGAGCCACTGTCCTTCTCGCTTCCGAAAAAGCCGGCTCCTTCATCACCGGCGAGGAACTCATTGTCGACGGCGGCTTTGCTTCCATGACGATATAGAGCGAAGCGAGTCGAGGGACCGCCGGGAACCACGAACCAGGAATCTTCCATTCCAGCCTCCCCCCATGAAGACGTTCATCACTGAAGACTTTCTCCTGCAGAGCGAAACGGCACGCGAGCTCTATCACGATTATGCGAAGAAGGAGCCGATCTTCGACTATCATTGCCACCTGCCGCCCGGGGAAATTGCCGGAAACAAATCGTTCCCGAATCTCGGGGCCATCTGGCTGGCCGGCGATCATTACAAGTGGCGTGCCATGCGGGCCAACGGGGTGGAGGAGCGGTATTGCACCGGCGACGCCGGCGATCGGGAGAAATTCCTGGCCTACGCCCGTACCGTGTCGAAGGCCCTTCGCAATCCGTTGTATCACTGGACGCACCTCGAGTTAAAGCGGTTTTTCGGGATCGATAAACTCCTCAACGAAGCTACCGCCGAGGAAATCTGGGAGGAGACACGCGAGAAACTCGCCCGACCCGAGATGTCGGTGAACGGCATTCTCGAAAGCAACCGGGTCTCGGTCATCTGTACCACGGACGATCCGGTCGATTCGCTCGAACATCACAGAAAGATCCGGGACGACGGCGTTGTTAAGACCCGCGTCTACCCGACCTTCCGGCCCGACAAGGCGCTCGCGATCGATCAGCCGGAGGCGTTCAATGCCTGGACCGAACGCCTCGCGGAAGCGACCGGGTGCGATTGCGGAAAATTCGACGGGTTCCTCGACGCCTTGAAGAGCCGTCACGATTTCTTCCACTCCCTCGGAGGACGGCTTTCCGATCACGGCATGAGCCGCTGCGACAACGAGGACTGCACCGATGTGGAAGCCCGGGCCGTTTTCGACAAGGGCCGATCGGGAAAGGCGGTTTCCCCGGCGGATGTCGCAAAGTTCCGGACCTACATGATGGTCTTTTTCGGGCACCTCGACGCCGAAAAGGGCTGGACCAAGCAGCTTCACCTCGGCGCCATGCGCAATAACAATACGAGGCTTTTTGAAAAACTCGGCCCGGATACCGGGTTCGACTCCATCGGCGATTATCCCCAGGCCGAACGCCTTTCCGGATTTCTCGACCGTCTGGACCGGACCGATCAGCTGCCCAGGACGATCCTCTACAACAACAATCCCAACGACAACTACATCTTCGCCACCATGATCGGAAACTTCCAGGATGGCAGTATTCCCGGAAAGATGCAGTTCGGCAGCGGCTGGTGGCATCTCGATCAGAAGGAGGGTATGGAATGGCAGTTGAACGCCCTTTCCAACCTCGGCCTCCTGAGCCGTTTCGTCGGGATGCTGACCGATTCCCGGAGCTTTCTCTCGTATTCACGTCACGAATACTTCCGCCGAATCCTCTGCAACCTGATCGGCCGTGATGTGGAGAATGGCGAACTGCCCCGGGATACGGAACTGCTCGGCGGCATGGTTCGTGACATCTGCTTCCGCAACGCGGAAGGTTATTTCGGCCTGGAAACAGGAGAGGTTTGACGGGAACGCGGGCGACCAGGGTTGTTTATCGGTTCCCGAAAATACGGATTGAGTGGCCGCCCCCGGGCTACTACGGTGTTTTCCATGGGCGACAAGAAGGAGCGGACGGATCCCTTTGATTCGGTGGAAACGGCGATCGGCGCCATTGCGGACGGCCGGATGGTGATCGTTACCGACGACGAGGACCGGGAGAATGAAGGGGATCTGGTGATGGCGGCTTCCAAGGCGACGCCAGAGACGGTCAATATGATGATCCGGCACGCCAGGGGACTGATCTGCGTCCCGACCACGAGTCATCAGTTGAAGCGTCTGGGGATCAATCAAATGGTTTCGGAGAACCGCGATCCGAACCGCACCGACTTTTCCGTTTCGGTGGACGCGGCGGAGGGCATAACAACCGGTATCAGCGCGTATGACCGGTGTCGCACCATCGAACTCCTGGCGGATCCCGAACGCCGTCCGGACGATCTGGTTCAGCCCGGCCACGTTTTTCCCCTGCGGGCGAAACCCGGAGGCGTGCTCGAGCGGGCCGGTCACACGGAGGCGTCGGTAGACCTCGCTTCGCTGGCCGGGCTCAATCCCACCGGCGTGATCTGCGAGATCCTCAATGAGGACGGTTCCGTGGCACGGGTGCCGGAACTTCTGGCATTTAAGGAAAAATTCGGGCTCCCGATGATTTCCATTGCCTCATTGATCGACTACCGCCGCCGTCGCGAGCGATTGGTGGAGGAGATTAACCGGCGCCCGTTCGAGTCGGAGTTCGGTAAATTCCAGTTGCACCTTTTCCGAAGCCGGCTCGACGATCGCTTTCACCTGGCTTTCACAATGGGTAAGCTGGACGGTTCTCCCACGCTGGTGCGTGTGCACAGCGAGAACGTGCTCAGCGATGTATTTCGTGCCGTGGGCTTCGGAAGCTACCACTCCCTGATGGGATCCCTCCGGAAGATCGCCGAAGAAGGCTGCGGGGCAGTGGTGTACATCGGGCAACCGCACGACGGCCTCAATCACTTGCTGGAAACACCGGTTCGTGGGGAGACCCCCGTGAAATCAACGGACTCCGGGCCTCCCAGGCAATTCCGCGATTACGGCATCGGCGCCCAGATTCTCGTCGCTCTGGGACTGCGCCAAATCCGGCTCCTTTCGAGCCACAGCCGGCACGTTGTCGGTCTTGAAGGCTACGGTCTCGAGATTGTGGAACAGGTCTCGACGGAGTGACACGGAGCCGGCGGCCGACCGAGCCGATCTACCGCCGGCTGAGAAGGAAAAGCCAGACGAGGTTCGCGAGGCTGCTCACAAAAGCGGCGACGTAGGTGAGGGCGGCGGCGTTGAGAGTCTTGCTGACCCCGACCATCTCGTCCTGGTCGATGATTCCGATGCCGACCAATTCCTGCTTGGCCCGGCGGCTCGCGTCGAATTCGACCGGGAGAGTGACAAGCTGGAACACCGTCAGCACGAGGTAGACCAGAACCCCCAGTTGGATGAGCCCGAGCATGTTGAAGACCAGGCCGCCGATAATAACAAACGGAAGCATCTGGGAAGCGATGCCCGTGACCGGAACCAGCGCCATGCGCGCCTTCAATGCCTTGTATCCGACCTTGTGCTGGATGGCGTGGCCGGCCTCGTGCGCGGCCACGCCGAGCGCGGCCAGGCTGGTGCCGTGGAAGTTCTCACTGCTGAGGACCAGGCGCTTGTGGATCGGATCGTAGTGGTCGGTGAGGTGGCCGCCGGTCTCGATGATGTCCACGCCGCTGACCCCGGCCTTGCGCATGACCGCGTCGGCCGCTTCCCGCCCGGTGATTCCTCCGCGCGAAGGCACCTTGACCCACTTATTGTAAGTCGAAGTGACCTTGTGTTGCGCGTAAACGCCCAGAATAATCGTCGGTACGATGAGAACCAGAAAAAGTGTCATTCCTTCCATGTTTCTTGAGAGTTGCAATTATGCAATAGTCAAAAAACAGCGAAATGGCAAAAGGGTTCCCCGTTTTTGGTCCGGGAAGGAGGCTGGGACCACTTCCCCGGCAACCAGCCCGGATCAACGAATCCGGATCTCTCCCCCTAACCCTCCCCGGCCAGGATGGGCGGCATGGGGCAACCGAGCTCGTCGGCGATGGCGCGGAGAAGTTCGCCTTCCTCCACGGCGAGTTTTCCGTCGGACGCGACGCAGAAGGACGCGCCCTGCAGGAAACGTTTCTTCATCGGCGGGGAGGTTTGTGCCAGGCGGTCCAGCGCCTTGCCGATCGCTTCGGGCGTGCACTCGTTTTCGGGAACCAGGCGGGCGTGGGCCTGGATCATTCGAAGCCGGGAAATGCCGTTCGAAAACGCCTTGGTTGTGTCCTTTTCGCCCGCATGGGCGAGTGCCGATAGAATGAGGCTCACCTCGTCCGCCACTGCCTGGAAGGCATGGAGTTGGGCGACCCGCGCCGTCTTCTTCTCAAAGTGTTCGTCGAGGTGGCGAAACAGGATCTTCTCCAGACAGAACTCGAAGAGGGACAGGTTTTCATCCGCGGCGATCAGTTCACCCACGACTCCCTTGAAATGATCATACTGTTCGGGAGAAAGCTGGCGGAGTGCGGGGAGTGAAATGTCCAGCAGAGGCAGGCGTGCTTCCGGTTTGAGGGCCTCCATCTCGGGGCGGAGTTTTTCCAGCTCGCCGAGTACGCGCGGATCCGCCTTTTCTTTGAGGAGTTCCAGCTGTTGATCACACACCTTGTCGTCTTTCGAGAGGAGGAGTATATAAACGATCGCCTTGGCGCCGAGGGGTTCGTGAGCACCGTCGCGGAGAGGATCCGGAAACGATTCCAGGATTTTGGCCGCGCGCTGCTGGTGGGCGTTGCCCAGGGTCCCGATGCTGGCCAGGAGGATCTCCGGGCGGATCGGCAGGAAATCGCCCCCGGGCAAGGGGCTGGCCCCGCCTGGGGGCGGGCGCCGTCGCGCTTGGGGTCTGGGCTCGGGAGGCTGTTCATGCCGGGGCTTGGGCGGGCTGACCCTGGGAAAGGTTCCGTCAAAGGAGGGGTCCACCTTCCGGATGCGCCGCTTCAGCGGCGGATGGGTCGCGAACAGATTGGCGGCACTGCGCGAGAGGGCGTTAGCGAAAAAGAAGTGCCCCGCCTCGACCGAATGGGCGGACCGGACCTGGCCCTTGAATACAAGGCCGCCGATCTTTTTCAGCGCCCCCGCGATGCCGTCGGGATTGCGGGTGAACTGCACGGCGGCCGCGTCGGCAAGGTATTCGCGGCGGCGGGAGATCGCGCTCTGGATCAGCCGTGCGAAGATCACCCCGAGGTACCCGATGATCGTCAGGGCGATGGAAAGGGCGATGATGGCGACAATCGCCGCTCCGCCCCCTCCGCCGCCGCGCCCCCGTCCTCCCCCGCCCGAGAAGGAGCCCCGCCTGCGTCCCGCGCTTCCGACAAAGATGCCGCTGACCATCCCGAGACCGATGAGGTGGATCAGCAGGATGCCGTTCAGAATGCCCATCAGGCGGACGTTGAGGGCCATGTCGCCATTGAGGATGTGACTGAACTCGTGGGCGATCACACCCTGGAGTTCGTCGCGGTTGAGAGTCTCCAGGGTGCCGCGGGTGACCGCGACTGCGGCGTTGTTCGGCGAGTTGCCCGCGGCGAAGGCGTTGATGCCCAGCTCCTGTTCGAGGACGTAAATTTCCGGGACCGGCGTGCCCGAGGCGATGGACATTTCCTCGACGACGTTGACAAGACGTTTCGCCGCGGGGTCGTCGGTCGAGGGGGTGACCTCGGTGCCGCCGAGCAGCCGCGCGACCTTGCCGCCGCTTCCCCGGAGCTCCAAAATCCGGTAGAGGCTGCCGCCGCTGATGATCAGCACCGTTATACCGGCGATCCAGCCGAACAACGGCCAGTCCCAGTAGCTCAACCACCCCTCCTCCGCCACCGGCTCCCCCAGGCGCAGGTCGTGGCCGGCGAAATCAAACGCCACCACGGTCACCGCATACACGGCGAGTACGATGCCGGCTACCGCGAGCAGATAAAGCAGCAGGAGCAGCGTGGTCTGTCGCTTTGCCCGGTCCTGGGATTCGAAGAAGTCCATGAGAAGGGTCAGGTTCCTGAGGCGGGCGGCCCGCGGCGGAAGCGCCCGCCCTCGCGGGCCCTGAGCCGGCGTTTGCCGGCGGGCGCACGAGGGAGGCCGCTCACTGAGAACATTCCGGTCAATCTGAGCGGATTACTTATCCTTATCGAATGAGACCTTGGGAGCCTCGCGCTCTTCGGCACGCTCGAGTTCGAAGAGCTGCGCCTCTTTAAAATTGAAAGGAGCGGCGAGCATGTTGTTGGGGAATTTCTCCCGCTCGGTGTTGTAGCGCATGACCGCGTCGTTGAACGCCTGCCGGGCGAAGGCGATCTTGTTTTCCGTCGAGGAGAGCTCTTCGGAAAGCTGGGCCATGTTTTGATTCGCCTTCAGGTCGGGGTAGGCTTCCGACAGGGCGAAAAGCTTGCCAAGCGCGCCGGTGAGAGCGGTCTCAGCGCCCATCAATCCCTTGATTGCCGACGGGTCGTCCGGGTGAGCGGCAGCCTGGTCGCTCGCCTGGCTGGCGGTATTGCGGGCCTGGATCACCGCTTCGAGTGTCTCCCGCTCATGGGACAGGTAGGCCTTGGCGGTTTCGACCAGGTTCGGAATCAGGTCGTAGCGGCGTTTCAACTGGACATCAATCTGGGAAAACGCGTTCTTGAAGCGATTTCTCATGGTGACCAGCCGGTTGTATATGCCGACGGTGAAAAAAACCAGGCCGACGATGACGACCAGAACAATGATAATCGGAAGGTACTCCATAACGGGATTCGGGTTGGGTGTTGGGTTTGACGTTGATTAAGAAGCCGGTTTGACCCGGCTCAAACGATTTCTCGCCCATCCTAAGGTTTTCAACGTGAAGGGCGAGAGGAAAATAGGATGAACCTGACTCGTTTTTCAAGGTCCATGGGGTTGCGTATTGTCAAGCAATGGCATTGTGTTAAGCTGATCGGTTAAATGACGGAAACCGCTTTACAGGTGCGCGCGTCGGAAAGCCCCGCAGTCTCCGGCGGGCGCCGGCAGTTCTTGGTTGTTGCCATCCTCGCTTTGGGCAGTGTGATGCTGTTTCCGAGCGGGGCGCAGGCAACGACCGCGGTGCCGGCCGGACAGGATACCATTCCTCTCGCCGAGGAGGACGCGCGCCGGAGCGGCGACAGACTCGCCCATTTCGTCTGGATGCGGCAGTCTGCCGACGATGCTCTTCGACAGGGCTTTCCGTCGCTGGCGGTTCGCCTCTACTGGCGCGCCGCGGAAGTTCTGCCCGAAGACGATTATCGTCACAACGAAATCGACCTGATGGTCAGTACCGCGTTGCTGGCCATGGGCCGGTATGACGAGGCGCGGGAGCTGTTGGAGGAGTACCGGGGCGAAGTGAACGATGAAGTGTTGCTGCGGAGGGCGATTCTTTCTTGGCGGGGACAGCGATGGGATGAGTTGGAGTACAGGCTGAGCGAGATCAGCTCCGGGGCGATCTCGAGGCGGAACATCGGGTGGTACTCTTTTCTCCAGGGCCAACTGAAAGAGGTGGAGGGCGATGCCGGGGAGGCTGAGAAATGGTTTCGTCGTGCCGAGGAGGAAGCGGTTTCGCCGGCCCAGCGCGCCCAGTTCGTTCTTGCCCGCTTCCGTTTGAAACTCCTCGATGAAGAGCCGGACGATGCGTTGCTTGACAGCCTCAAGGAGGAGATGGAGGCGTACGAGGGAACCGAGGACGGGTACCGGTTCGCGCAGAAGTACGTAATTGCCCTGGATTCACTTGACCGGCGCAATGAAGCGATTGAGGTCGTGCGCTCGAAGCTGCAGATGATCCCGGAGATGGAGAAAGAGCTGAGAGACCAGTTTCTTCTGCTCGAAGGGGTGATCGGCGGGCGCGACAGCGAGGCCGGAGTGGAGGCGTTTGAGAAGCTTTTGAGAACCGGGGATACCCGCCGTTATCAGCGGGCCGCTCTTTACGAACTCGGGAGGGACCTGTCCGACGGTGCGGTGCAGGATCGCTTCAAGGAACTGCTGTCCGAGCTGATTGATGCGGAGGCGGAGCATCCGCTGATCGACGAATTGTTGACATTCCGTTCGAGGATTTCTTTCGAGCGGCGGGATTTCGAAGAGGCGTCGGAGGATGCGGAGACGGTGTTGAGTCAGTATCCGGGGTCCCGCTTTAAAAAGGACGCCCTCCGGCTGTTGGCCCATATCGCCTGGGAGGAGCGGAAATTCCGCACGGCCGCGGATTACGTGACCCGTCTTCGTGCCGAGATTCCCGAAGGGGAGCGCAGGTCGGAACTCGGGGTGTTGATCGCGGATTGTTATTTTCGAGCCCAGGATTACAACAACGCGGCCGATGCGTACGGGAATGTGCTGCGGGAGCAGCCGGAGCGCATCTCCCGGGGACTTTTGGTTTTTCAACGCGTCCAGGCCGAGCTCCGGGGGGGACGTCTCGATCGCGCCAGGGAGCACCTCGACGATGCGGCTTTCGAGACCCTGGAGGATCTCGATTTCCTGTGGCAGGCCGAATGGAACCTTCTGAAGATCATGCAGCGAAAGGGCCGGATGGAGGAGGCCTACGGCAGGGTGACCGAGCTGCTTGAAGACCGCGAAGACTATCCGCTCCCCCATGCCCTGAGAGTGCGTTTTACGTGGTTGCAGGCACAGCTCTCCTTCGAGGCGGGACGCCCGGAGGATACTCTTTCGCTGGTGGAAATGGTCTTCTCAGAACTTGCGCGGGATGATGCGGGTTCCGATCTTACAGAGACCCTGAGGCGTTCCGTCCGCAGTTACGCCATGCTGATGCAGTCGCAGGCGTTGTTGGAGACCGGCGAGGCCGAGGAGGCGGTGAGGATTCTCCAGGAACTCCGGGAGGAAGACAGGGCCGGCGAACCGGCCGTCTATTCCTACCTGGTGGAGGCACGCTACCATGCGGCCGCTGGCCAGCCGGTGGAGGCGCAGCGCTTGCTTAATTCGCTCGCTGATTCGTATGAAAACAGCCCGTATGCCCCCATTGCTCTCTACGAGGCAGCGGTCATTACCGATCGTGGCGGACTGGGTGACGGCTACCAGGAACGCGCGATCAGCCGGCTTGAGCAGTTGGTGGAATCGTATCCGGACCACCCGCTCGCGTTCTACGCCCGGTTGAAACAGGCCGATTTTCTGAGGGAGATGAATCGGTTCGGTACCGCCCGGCGGATCTACGAGTCTCTGGAAAACCGGCACCCGGATCATCCGGACTGGTTTCGCGTCAAGGTGGCATTGGCCGATACCCACCTCGCCCAGGGAGAGGGGGGCGACGAATCCTTTCTCGAACGGGCGTTGGTCACCCTGGAACGCCTCTACGACCTGCCCAACCTTACTCCGGATATGAGGGCCGAAGCCGGGTTCAAATATGGCTTTGCGTATGAGAAGATTGGCGACAAAGAGCAGGCTCAGGAGGTGTATTGGCTGGTGATTTCGTCCTCCCTTCAGGACGATAACAACCTGTCGGAACTCGGATCCAAGGGACGCTACTGGGTCGCCCGTTCCGTGCTGCACCTGGGGAGGCTGCTGGAGGATTCCGAGCGATGGGGCGAGGCGCGCGAAGCCTACGCCCTCATCCCCGCGTACCAGCTCCCGGGGGAAGGGCTTGCCCGATCCAGGATTTCACCTCTGACAGCGCGGTAAGGTGCGGCGGCCGCGGCAATCCAATGGAAATTCAGGGTACTCGGACTCCGGTTTTTTGACCAAATATTATGAATGTTTTTGATTTCACGCTATTCGAAAAAGGCGGTCCTGTCATGTGGCTCTTGCTGCTGTTGAGCATGATCGGGCTGATCCTTTTCATCGAACGAACTCTCTTTCTGCATCGCAGTCAGATCCGTTCCACCGAGTTCGTTTCGGGCATCAAGAATATCCTCAGAAAGAGGCGGCTGGTGGAGGCGTTGACGGTGTGCGAAGAGACGCCCGGCCCTGTTGCCAGCGTGGTCAAGGCGGGGTTGCTTCATCACGAAGACGATGAGCAGAAGCTGCGGTTTGCTATTCAGGAGGCGGCCCTGGTGGAGATCCCCGCGATGGAGCGGAGGATCGGTTCGATTGCCGCGATCGCGCATGTCGCACCCCTTCTGGGGCTTTTGGGAACGGTTCTCGGCTTGATCAATGCTTTCCACCTCCTGCAGACGGAGGGCGCCTACGCCCACGCGGGCGTCTTGGCGGGAGGAGTCTGGCAGGCGCTGCTGACCACGGCCGCCGGACTGGCCATTGCCGCTCCCGCCTACCTGGCCCAGCATTTTCTTTACGGTCGCGTGCGGGCGCTGGTTCACGATATGGAATGGGTCGGCAACGAGATGATGCAATTCCTCCTGAAAGATCTCCGTGGCGAGCTGAAAGTGGGGACGGGAGAAGCAGGGAGTTCCGAGCTGAAGTCATGATCACCAGGCCGCTCAATCTTCAGAGCAAATTGAAAAGGTCCTCGGGGAGCTTTGATTTCATCGCGTTACTCGATGTCGTCGTGCTCGCCCTCGGGTTCACGCTGCTCAGTTCACGCTTTATTTTCGCTCCCGGCATTACCGTCGATCTTCCGCGGGTCGGACAGGGTGAGTTGACGGGAATGCGGACGGATGCGGTCCTGACTATCGGCGCGAATGAGATGCTCCTGTTCGAGGGAGCGATCCTTAATTTCGACAACTTTGAAGGTTACCTTCGCGACTATTTCGCCGACGAATCCGGCGCTGCCCTCCTGATACGGGCCGACCGAAGCATTTCGATGGAGACTCTGATGGAGGTTGCAGAGATGGCGAGGGCTGCCGGGGTGGATCGCGTGCAGATCGCCGCGACTCCTCCCCGTACCGAGGAGCGTGAGTTCTTCGAAACACCCCGGTAGCATCAGTTGCGGAGAGTGGACGGAACCTTGTGGATTTTTCGAAAAGGAAAAGCAAAGTCATGACCAGGGGAGAAAAGGGATTTCGGCGGGCGCCAGTGCGGTTCTGGTTGTGCGCCGCCGCCGCGGGCCTTTTAGTGCACGCGGCCGGGTTGGCGCTTCTCCATGTCGAAACCCTGCCCGAGACCTCTGTGTTGATCGAGCGACCGTATGCGTCGATTTTGTCTGGTCAAGCCGAGCCTGTGCCGCGGGACTCGTTCGACCGTATTGCGCTCATGGATACCTCCCCGCTTTTCCTGCCTACCCGCTGGAACACCACCAGCGGTAATCTTCAGGCTATCCGCGGGAGAAAGCCGGGCGAGTTGTTTGATCTCTATTCTCCGGAACTTTCTTTCGACGATTCCCCGGCGGCGGCCGAGCTTTCCCTGCGCCTGCAAATCGTGGCGGAGCCCCACGAGCACCTCCTGGTCCGCGACCGCTTTCCTTTTTCCTCTCTGGGACGGCAGGACTATGAACCGCCTGAGCTCAGGGGGCGTTTTGCGGTTGTTGAAGTGTATTCATTTGACGGCCACGCTCCCGAATATCAATTCGAAGTGACGAAAGATGAAGTCCCGGAATCCGTCGACGAGCCGACCTATTCCGCGGATTCGCTGATCTTCACCTTCCAGGTCAGCTCGGTCGGGTTCATGGGATCGCTTTTTCTGGTGGAGAGTTCCGGTGACGATGAGCTCGACGAGTTTTTCCGCGGACAAGTCACGGAATCACTGCGTGAAAAAGGAGGGCTGGATTCCGGCTATTACCGCGTCGAAGTCGGACCGTGATTCTTGAATGAACAAAACAAAAAAGCCTTATTGCCGCACGGGAGCGGCAATAAGGCTCGGTGGCTTGACGCCGGTTTAAGCGTTTACTTGAGCGCGGCCTGGGCGGCGGCGAGACGGGCGATGGGCACGCGGTTGGGCGAGCAACTCACGTAGTCCAGGCCGGCCTCGTGGCAGAAGGCGATGGAGTCGGGATCGCCGCCGTGTTCGCCGCAGATGCCCAGTTTGATGCCCTTGCGGCTGGCACGACCCTTTTCGACCGCGATCTTCATCAAGCCGCCGACACCCTTGGCGTCAACGGTGGCGAAGGGATTCTGCGGAACCAGGTCGAGCTGCTGGTAGAGCGGCAGGAATGCGGCGGTATCGTCGCGGCTCATGCCGAGAGTCGTCTGGGTGAGGTCGTTCGTGCCGAAGCTGAAGAACTCGGCGGTCTCGGCGATCTCGTCCGCGACCATAGCGGCGCGCGGAACTTCGATCATGGTTCCGACCAGGTACTTGATTTTGACCTTCTTCTTCTCCATGACCTCCTTCGCGACGCGATTGATGATAGCCACCTGGTTTTCCAGTTCCCCGGGATAGCCGACCAGAGGCACCATGATCTCGGGCTCCACGTGGATCGGTTTCTTCGCTTTCAGCAGGCTGGCGGCCGCTTCGAAGATGGCGCGCGCCTGCATTTCGGTGATTTCCGGGTAGGCGATGCCGAGACGGCAACCGCGATGACCCAGCATCGGATTCTGTTCGTGGAGGGCCTTCACACGTTCGACGATCCGTTCCTGCGGAATATCGAGCATTTCGGCCAGTCCCCGGATCGCCGTGTCGTCGTGCGGCAGGAACTCGTGAAGCGGCGGATCGAGCAGGCGAATGGTGACCGGGTAGCCTTTCATCGCCTTGAACAGGCCGGTGAAGTCCTTGCGCTGATACGGAAGGAGCTTGGCCAGGGCGCTGCGCCGGGCTTTTTCGGTCTCGGCGATGATCATCTCGCGCATGGCGACGATCCGGTCGCCATCGAAGAACATGTGCTCGGTGCGGCAGAGGCCGATTCCGGCGGCGCCCATGGCGATTGCCTGGGAAGCCTGGGTCGGGCTGTCGGCATTGGTGCGGATGCCGAGCCGCCGGACCTTGTCCGCCCAGGTCATTACCTGGTCGAACATCTGGTAGGTGTAGCTGCTCTTTGGCTTGAGCTTTCCGGACAGCACCTGGTTCACCTCGGAAGGGGCGGTCGGGACAAAGCCCGCATAGACTTCACCGGTCGTGCCGTCGATGGAGATGTCGTCGAATTCTTTCAGTGTCAAACTCCCCACGCGCATCTGCCGTTTGCGGTAATCAACGACGATGTCGGAGGCGCCGCAGACGCAGACTTTACCCATCTGGCGGGCCACCAGCGCGGCGTGGGAACTGACTCCGCCCCTCGAGGTCAGGATGCCTTCGGAGGCCAACATGCCGCGGATGTCTTCGGGGGAGGTCTCGGTGCGGCAGAGGATGACCTTTTCGCCCTTGGCGGTCTGATTCTCAGCTTCCCCGGCGCTGAAGACGACTTTTCCGGAAGCGGCTCCCGGGCCCGCGGGCAGCCCGGTGGCGATCACCTTGACCTTCTTTCGGCCCTCGGGATCGAAGATCGGCACAAGCAGGGTGGAAATCGATTCCGCCGGAATGCGGGTGAGGGCGGTCTTCCAGTTGATGAGACGCTCGTTGACCATTTCCACGGCAACGCGGACCGCGGCGAGGCCGGTACGCTTTCCATTGCGGGTCTGGAGCATGTAGAGTTTGGTGTCCTCAATGGTGAACTCGAAGTCCTGCAGGTCCCGGAAATGGCGTTCCAGTTTCCTGCGGACAACTTCCAGTTCCTTGTGCGCCTTGGGCATTTCCTGGGCCAGCTGGGCGATCGGCTTCGGTGTGTGGGTGCCCGCAACCACGTCTTCACCCTGGGCGTTGATGAGGTACTCGCCGTAAAAGACTTTCTCCCCGGAGGCGGGGTCGCGGGTGAAGGCGACTCCGGTGCCGGACGTGTCGCCCATATTGCCGAACACCATTGCCTGAACGTTGACCGCGGTGCCCCATTCGTGGGGGATGTTGTACTTGCGGCGATAAATGATCGCCCGGTCGTTGTTCCAGGACTGGAAGACCGCTCCAACCGCTCCGTGAAGCTGTTTGTGAACGTCCTGGGGGAAAGCGCCGCCGGTGATGCGCTTGATCAGGGCCTTGTAACGCTTGATCAATTCCAGGAGGTTGTCGGTGGTCATTTCGGTGTCCGAATTGACGCCGACCTCCCTTTTCAGGTCATCCATGACTTCGTCGAACGGCTCGTGGGAGTGTTCGTCTTCCGGTTGCACGCCCATGACGACGTCGCCGTACATCTGAATGAACCGCCGGTAGCAATCGTAGGCGAAACGGGGACTGCCGGACTTGTCGGCGAGCCCCTTGACGGTTTCATCGTTGAGCCCGAGATTGAGGATGGTGTCCATCATTCCGGGCATGGAATCCCGGGCGCCGGAGCGGACGGAAAAGAGGAGCGGATCTTTGGAGTCGCCGAATTTTTTCCCGGTTTGCTTTTCGACTTCGCGAAGGGCGTCATTGATCTCTTTTTCCAGGCCCTTCGGGTAGGTGTTCTTATTGTTGTAGTACTCGGTGCAGACGTCGGTGGTGATCGTGAATCCCGGAGGCACGGGGAGGCCGATTCGCGCCATCTCCGCCAGGTTGGCGCCCTTGCCGCCGAGCAGGGACTTCATTTTACCGTTTCCGTCCGTCTTTTTGCCGAAGGCGTAGACGAGTTTCGTCTTTTTTGTGGAGCGCTTCGTCGCGGCTTTCTTCGCGGTCGCTCGGGTGGTCTTTTTCTTGGCAGTGGCTTTGCGTGGCATCTGTGCTAACTGTGTTAGTTGTTGGCTACAACGATTTGTAGATAGGAATGAAAGGAGACAGTTGAAAACCGATCCCTTGTTTGGTGTCAATTACTTAACCCGAATACCGTCGAACCGATCACGGTTCTTGAGCGATTCCGCCGACTTTGCCAGTTGCAATAAACGCGCTTTCCGCCCAAGTTTTGGCAAATATGAGTGACGACCGCGACGAAGAGGATTCCTCCGATGATTGGGAGGATGGAGACGAGGAGATCTCCGGCGACCGGAAGGCCATGGGCTTTCTCGACCACCTCGATGAGTTGCGGTGGGTTGTGGCCAAATGCGCGGCGGTTTTCCTCGGGGCCGCGCTTCTGGTGGCCTTCTTCCTGAAGGATTTCGCGTCGCTTTTGAACTGGCCGCTCCGAAGCGCCATCGGAGAGTCCGGATTGATGGAGGGGCTGGTAACCACATCCCCGACCGCCGTTTTTGCGGTCCTCGTACAACTTTGCTTTTTGGGCGGCCTGGGACTCTCGCTGCCGTTCATTCTGTATTTTATCGCCAGGTTCGTGGCGCCCGCGCTGACAAAAAGAGAGCTGAAGTTGTTGAAGCCGGTGTGTATTGCCTGCCTGGGGCTGTTTCTGGGCGGGGCGTTTTTCAGTTACCTGGTGCTGGTTCCGGGCGTGATCCGGTTCTCGGTTTCTCTGAACGAAATGCTCGGCCTCCAGCTCCTCTGGTCTGCCGATCGCTATTATAATATGCTGGTCTGGATGACGATCGGTATCGGTATGGCCTTTCAGTTTCCGATGGTGATCTGTCTGATGGTGTACCTTGGGCTCGTTACCACTGATAAGTTACGCAGCGGTCGCCCGTACGCGATCGTGGGATTCTTTGTTGCCGGAATGACCCTGACCGCCACGTGGGATCCGGTGACCCAGACGATGGTCGCCCTGCCGATGTGGGGACTTTATGAGATTGCCATTATCGTTGGGCGGCGAATGGAGAGAAAACGGGAGGACGAACTCTCCGAAGCTGATCTGGACGGACCCGCCTGAGGGTGTGCCGGCGGGGCGTCCTTCCCCGTCCTCGCCGGGAGTGAAAGAGCGGAGGGTTGCGGGGCGGGAACAGGGACCGAGATTGGCGGAAAATAAGTTTGCCCATCGCGGCTGCACGTGTGGTAGAATTCGGTTTCCGGTTTGAAGGCGTTCCGGGATGCCGAGGGCGGGGGCCGAAGAGTCGGCTTCCCGCAGCGAAAGGAACCTGGCCGGGTGCGAAGAAACAGTAAAGGAAGCAAAATATGACGACGAAATTGTATGTGGGCAATCTGCCGTTTGGTTCGGCGGAGGACGCCATTGAAGAGTTGTTTACCAGTGTCGGTAAGGTTGAGGAGGTTGCGTTGATCAAGGACAAGATGACCGGCAAGTCGCGCGGGTTTGCGTTTGTCACGATGTCTTCAGAGGACGAGGCCCAGAAGGGGATAGACGCTTTTGACGGGAAGGATTTCGACGGGCGGAAGCTGGTCGTGAACATGGCCCGGCCCCGGGAGTAGCGCCGCGCCCGGCCGCGGTTCCGGTTTCCAGGTTTGCGGTTCCGGGCGCCGGAGCCGTATTGAGGCGTTCGGTCTCCTGTGGAGCTTCGGTGTTGCTGCGGCGTGTCGGGCTGTCGTCCGGCAGCTCCGTTGTGCCTGCGGTCCCCGTCCTTCCATCGATCCACCCGCTTATCCGTGGCATTCCTGGCAGGGTGATTCGCGGTACCTGTACACGCGATAATTGAGCGGGTCGACCCCCTGAACTTTCCGGTTGCGCAAACCCAAAACAGCCGCTAAGCTACCGGGTTTGATCTGAACGGAAGAATAGTGTTTATATGGCAAAGAGCTTGTTTGATAAAGTTTGGGATGCTCACGCGGTGAGGGAGCTTTCCGCGGGGCAGACCCAACTGCTGATCGGGGCGCACCTGATTCACGAGGTGACCAGTCCGCAGGCCTTCGGGATGCTGCGGGAACTCGGTCTCAAGGTGCATATGCCCGAGAGGACGTTTGCCACGGTGGATCACATCGTTCCCACCGATGAACGGGCGGAGCCGTTTTCGGATCAGCTTGCCGATGCCATGATCAAGGAACTCCGCCGTAATTGCGAGGAGTTCGGAGTGACTTATTTCGACATTGCCTCGGGGCGCCAGGGCATCGTGCACGTCGTCGGCCCGGAGCAGGGGATCACCCAGCCGGGCACCACGATCGCCTGCGGCGATTCCCACACCTCGACTCACGGGGCTTTCGGGGCGGTTGCTTTCGGCATCGGCACGAGCCAGGTCCGTGATGTTCTGGCCACCCAGACCCTGGCCATCAGCAAACCGAAACTGCGCCGTATCAACGTCGACGGCGGACTCCAGCCCGGCGTCTACGCCAAGGACGTGATTCTCTATATCATCCGGAAACTCGGAGTCAAAGGGGGCACCGGTTTCGCCTACGAATACGGGGGCGAGGTTTTCGACCGTTTCAATATGGAGGAGCGGATGACGGTCTGCAACATGTCCATCGAGGGCGGTGCCCGCGTCGGTTACGTGAATCCCGACGACAAAACGTTCGACTACCTGAAGGGCCGCCCCTATTCGCCGAAGGGCAAAGCCTGGGACGAAGCGGTCGAGCGCTGGAGAGATCTCGCTTCCGATCCGGACTGCGAGTACGACGACGTCGTGAATTTCCGCGCCGAGGCTATCCTGCCCAGTGTCACCTGGGGGATTACTCCGGGGCAGGGGGTGTTTATTGATGAAACCATCCCGGATCCGGACAAGGTCGACGAATCCGAACGTGACGCCGTGATCGAGGCGCTGGAACACATGAAGCTCAAACCCGGATCGCCGATCAGGGGCACCCCGGTCGACGTCGCTTTTCTCGGGAGCTGCACCAACGCGCGCCTGAGCGACTTTCAGGAGGTGGCGAAGTACCTCAAGGGCCGGAAGGTCGCCCAGGGGGTCAAGGCCATCGTGGTTCCCGGATCGATGGCCGTGGGCAAGATCTGCGAGGAGCTGGGGATCGACCGGGTGTTTAAGGACGCCGGATTCGAGTGGCGGGGCGCCGGGTGTTCGATGTGCCTGGCCATGAACCCCGACAAGCTCGTCGGGGACCAGTTGTGTGCGAGTTCGAGCAATCGGAACTTCAAGGGGCGGCAGGGCAGCCCGGTCGGACGAACGATTCTGATGAGCCCGCTCATGGTGGCCGCGGCCGCGGTAACCGGCGAAATCAGCGACGCCCGCGAGGTGTTCGGTATTGAGAGTCAGAATCTCGTGGGCGCCTGAGCACGGGCGACACGGATTTATTACAACGGATATTCAGGAACAGCACTAATTTATGGCACTGGAGAAAATCACTCGAGTCAAAGGCAAGGCGGTTTACGTCCCCGGCGACGACATCGATACCGACCGCATCATTCCCGCGCGTTTCATGAAGTGCATCACCTTCGACGGGCTGGGCGAATTCGCTTTTTACGATGTTCGCAAGAACGAGGACGGCTCGGACAAAAAACATCCCCTCAACGATCCGCGGCACGCGGGGGCGACGATCCTGTTGAGCGGGTCCAATTTCGGCTGCGGCAGTTCGCGGGAGCACGCTCCCCAGGCGCTGCACAAAGCCGGTTTTCGCGGAATAGTCGCTGAGAGTTACGCCGAAATTTTCTTCGGCAACAGCACCACCCTGGGAATTCCCTGTTTTACGGCCGAGCGGGGTCAGATACGCGAGATCGCCGCCGCGATCGACGCCGATCCCGAGCTTGTTGTGGAACTGGACGTCGAAAACGAAACCCTCCGCTGCGGCGGGAAGGAGTATCGGGCTTCGCTCCGCGACTCCGCCAGGAACAGCCTTTTAAGCGGGCGTTGGGATCCCATCGCCGAACTGCTGGAAGGTACGGAGCAGGTTGACGAAGTGGCCCGCCGCCTGAATTACGTATAAGACAAGACCGGCGGAGAACCGGCCCCGTTCCGGGTTCCGGCCGCCTTATTGGTTTGAGCATGACAGAGATGACCGGTTTGGAATGAAGGAGCTGATCGAAGGGGCTGGCATCTTTATCTACCCGCTGGGGGCCTGCTCTTTGCTGGCGGCTTTTATCATCGTTGAGCGCCTGTACGGGCTGTTCAGCGGCCGGGTCTGCCCGCCGGGCCTGGTGAAGCAGTTATCCGAAGGAGAGCCGGTGGAACCGGATGATCGCTCGGCTCTGGGAAGAGTGGTACGGTTTTCGCGGCGTGACGACGTCGACAAGAGCGCGGTGAAAGCCGTCGCCCGGGTCGAGGTCAATCGCCTGGAACGCGGCCTGGTGCTTCTCGAAATGGTCATCGGCGCAGCCCCCTTGATCGGGCTGCTCGGAACGGTCACGGGATTGATCCAGGTCTTTGCCAATATTTCCGCCGAAACCGGCATGCCGGAGCCTCAGGCCTTTGTCGAAGGGGTCGCCCTGGCCTTGACGACCACCGTAATCGGCTTGTCGATCGCCATTCCCTCGCTGGTGGCCAACGGTTATCTGCAGCGGCGGGTGGAGACCTATGCCGTCCAGATGGAATCGCTCATTGATCTGATGTACGGAAGGGAGGAGGAAGAGGCATGAGCTTGAAACCCAGACGCCGTCGCCCCGACATCAACATCGTGCCCCTGATCGATGTGCTAACCATTCTGATCTTTTTTTTCCTGATGACCATGCAGTTTCGGGAGTTGCAGGCCCTCAACCTGACGCTTCCCGATATTGAGACGGCGGGAGCCAGCGCGGTGGACGAATCGCTGGTGATCGGGATAGACGCCGAAGGGAGCTTCTTTGTCGACGGCAACCGGGTCGACCGGGAGGAACTCGTCGGTTTCCTTCGTGAGCTTCGGCCGGTGGCGAGGGAGATCTCCGTCCTGCTTATGGCCGACGAAAACACACCGCTGAGGGAGGTTACCTTTGTCATGGACAAAGTGCGCGCCTCCGGAATCGATCAAATCCGCCTGCAATCGCGATAGGAATGAAATAGGCGGGCTCTGCCAAGACTTATGAAAACTGAAACTTTTACACTATGAATTCATTTTCCGAATACCCGTTCGACGAACGGATCCGCAAAGCCATCGAGGAACTGGGCTTCACGAAGCCGACTCCGATCCAAAGCCAGACTATTGAGCCCATCGCCGAGGGGCGTGACGTGATCGGCATCGCCCAGACCGGAACCGGCAAAACCGCCGCGTTTGTGCTGCCGACGCTCCAGCGTTACCTGCAGCGCGACCCGGCCGAGGAATACAAGGGGCCGCGGGTGCTGATCCTCAGTCCCACCCGCGAGCTGGCCGCCCAGGTCGATGACAGTATCAAGCAATTGGCCAAACACGCGGATTTCCGCGTGGCCCTCCTGCTCGGGGGAGTTCCCTACGGGAAGCAGCTGCAGGCCCTCGGAAACGATCCGGAAGTCATCGTCGCCACGCCCGGCCGTCTGATCGACCATGTGCAGCAAAAGAATACGCACCTGCGCGCCGTCGACGTCTTTATCCTGGACGAGGCCGACCGGATGCTTGATATGGGCTTTATGCCGGCGATTCACCAGCTCATCGGATTTCTCGGCAAGGGCGAGCGGCAGACGCTGATGTTCTCGGCTACCTTTCCCGATCCCATCGCCCGGCTCGCCTCGCGCCTTCTGAAGGACCCGGTCCGGGTCGATGTTTCGCCGCCGGTGCGTACTCCGGAAAAGATCAAGCAGGGAGCCTTCTACATAGAAAAAGTCCGAAAACCACGTCTGCTTCGCGAACTGCTGGCCCTGCCGAACATGACTTCGGTCATGGTGTTCTGCGGCATGAAAGTGGAGGCCGACTTTATTCACGAAGTGATTTCAGGGGACGGGTTTGAGGTCGGGGTGCTCCACAGCGACCGTGGACAGAAGGAACGGACACGTGCGCTGGATGAGTTTCGAAACGGAAGTTGCGCGGTGCTGATCGCCACTGACATCGCCGCGCGGGGATTGGATATCAAGGACGTCAGCCACGTCATCAATTACGACCTCCCCAATAATTTCGAGGATTACGTGCACCGGGTCGGCCGGACCGCGCGGGCGGAGGCCGAGGGGGAGGCCCTTTCCTTCGTGACCCCCGGGGATCTCCTGACATTTAATAAAATCGAGGCCGACCTGGGCCGCCCGATCGAGCGCTACGACTTCGAAGGCGTGACGATGCCCTGGGAAGCGGGGATCCCTTCTGCCGCCGGTGCCGGCCGCCGCGGCCGGCGGTAGCCCGGTATTCGGCGAATCGGGGGGCCGTCGCCACCGCACGCCGAACGACGAACCGGGAATCCGGAACCAGAAACCGAGAACCACCAACGACAAACCGCCAACCGCCGGGAATTCACCGGGAAATTCTCTCGGCGGACCGCGGAGAATCGATCACAGTGACGGTTGAGTGAACGGTAACGTATATCCAGGAGTGGTGCGGTTCGCGCGGGTGGCATTGCGGCTGACGGGGGCGTTTCTGGCGATCAGTCTGTTTCTGTTCCTGGCCATCCGCACGCTTCCCGGAGATCCGGTCGCCTTGCGCCTGAAGAATCCGAGCGCGGAGCAAGTGGCGGCGGAACGCGAGCGCCTGGGCCTGGACCGGCCGGTGCCGGTGCAGTACGCCCGCTACATCGGGCGTTTTTTCGCCGGCGACTGGGGGGAAAGTATTCGGACGGGGGCATCCGTCCGGGAGGATGTGGGCCGGTACCTGCCGGCCACGTTCGAGCTGGCCCTGTCAGCCCTGTTTCTGGGCGTGGTTGCCGGGGGCATGCTGGGGCTGCTCGCCGAGACGTTGAGGACGGTCTGGCTCCGGCGGGCGGCCTTTGCACTGGGGATGGCGGGCCTCACCGTACCGGTGTTCTGGATCGGATTTCTGCTTCTTTTGGGCGGGAGCTTGTGGCTGGGCTGGTTCCCGCCGGGAGGCAGGGCGAGTCCGGGAGTCGTCGCTCCCGGTTTGACGGGCTTCCTGGTTCCGGATCTTGTTCTGAGCGGCCGTTGGAGTGAGGCCTGGGAAACCCTCCGCTTTCTGGTGCTGCCTGCCTTCTGCCTCTCGCTTCTTCCCGCCGCGCAGGTCTGCACGACGCTCCGGGCCAGGTTGCAGGACAAGCGTATTCACTTGCTGTTGACATCCCTTCGGGCGAGGGGGTTGTCGCCCGCCCGCATCTGGTTCCGGCACATGTTGAAGCTCACTGGCGGGCCGGTGGTGACCGTGGCGGGTACGAACTTTGGCATTCTTCTCGGCGGGGCGGTGTTGACCGAAACGGTTTTCTCGTGGCCGGGAATGGGCCGCTACCTGGTGGCCGCGGTCCTGGAGCGGGACCTGTACGTGATCCAGAACGCCCTGCTGCTGGCGATCATGCTGGTCCTGGCCGTGGTGTACGTAAGCGACCTTCTGGCGGGATCGCTGCGCCAGCCGGAGGACTCTTCGGCCGCGGAGGGGCCGGGAGGAGGAAGGGAAGAGGGGCCACGGTGAAAAACGGCTTCGACCTGGCGGTGTTGGGGGTGCTTTTCGTAGCCGTGATCGGCTGGGTGTACACGCCGTATGATCCGGTCGAACAGGCCTTTATGGACATTCGGCTAACCGGCGCCTCCTGGAACCACTGGCTCGGCGTGGACGGCCTGGGGCGTGACGTGGCCAGCCGGCTTTGGCGCGCCGCGGCCAACACGGTGGGGATGGGAGCTGCGGCGACGACCGGGTGTCTGCTGTCGGCCGTGATCCTCCTCGCCCTGGAGCAGGGCGGTCCGGCCTGGGTCCGGCGGAGCATTCGCGGCGTGGTGGCGGCGTGGATCGGAATTCCCGTTCTGTTTGTCGGACTCCTCCTTCTGGTTTTTCTGCGTCCCTCACCGGCTACACTGGTCCTGGCGGCGGCGCTCGGCAGCGTCCCGCTGGCTTTCCGGCAATGCCGGGTGCTCTGGCTGGAACAGCGACAGGCGCTCTACGTGACCGCCAGCGTTGTGCTCGGCGCCTCGCGGGGACACCTGTTGCGCCAAACCCTCTGGCCCAATTTGAAGATCGATTTCCTGGCGCTAGCCAAACTGGTATTCGCCCTGTGTATCCTCGAACTCAGCGGTCTGGCTTTTCTCGGACTGGTCGGCGACCCGGATTTTCCCGAACTGGGAGCCCTGTTGCGCCAGAATCAGACCTATGTCTTTCGGCAGGCCTCTCTTGTGGTCTGGCCCGGACTGACGCTGTTTGTCATCTTGTCGTTGATACAGCTCTCGAATATTCGACGGGACAGGTAGATCCTGATTTTGCAGCATCAGGTTAACTGGAACCGGGTTGCCGCGAATCAAACCGTTCCCGGTTCGGGGCGAACCTTCGGGGCGAGCTCTTTGAAGGCCTTTCGTGCCCTGGCCAGCGCTTCAACCGGGGTCAACGGCCAGACATCGACCGGCAGTTCTTTGGCGTAGTGCAGGACGGGGGGGTCGGTCGGCTCAGGGATGCCCTGGTAGGAAAAAAGGTCGGAGTTGAAACTTTCGAGTTCGACATTCCGCAGCGGCCAGGGCGGATGATGTATGCGGCACCGGTAAAGGCGGTCCCGATTTACCGTATAGAGGCAGTAGCGTTCGGTCAGGAAGAAGGAAAGGGTGCCGGGTTCGGCGGGCGACAGAGGGTTGCCGGGACGCCACCGGGCGGAGAATTTCGCCGCGGGAGCGCCTTTGTGGACCCGGCGGGACCGGTAGGTGATTCCCTCCGAATCTTCAGTCAGGGAGATTTCCGCCGTATAGTAGGGGAGGTGGTAGAAGCGGCGTCCTGCCCAGACTGCGAGTGGCAGGGAGGCGTCCAGTGAGAAGAAGTAGACGCCCGGAACGCCGTCGCGGTGCACGTAGGTGCGGACGTTGAGCTCGTGAAACGCGGTCAAACCCGGAACGCCCGGAGCAATACTGGGCCGGACTCCCCACATGGTGAAGGGGATGAGGCCGACCCAGGCGGCGCCGTGGTAAAGGTCGATTTCGAGTGAGTCGGGAACGAGAGCCCGCAATGCCTTATACGGAAACGGCCAGTGCATGAACAGAAGCTTGCCCCAATGCTGCCGCATGATCGGGTAGCCGCGGGGGCGTTGCCTGATAGCGAGCCGGTCCATGATCGTACTTTCGGTGGATAAAGGGGGAGCGACCCGCGCGAAAAGGGGCGCATTTCCCCGGTTTCTGACATTCGGATTGTTCTCGTCACATATATAACGCCGGTACGTTTGTGGCTCAACCTATTTTGAGCCGAACTGTCGGCTCGGGAAAAATCGTTTTGCATCAAACGCTGGAAAGACTCAGGCTTTCCTGAATACCATGAAAACCTCGATCCCGATCTGCCTCTTCCCCCTAGTGGTGACCGGCATCGTTGCTTCAGCCGTTCCCGCGGACCGGGATTTTGTGTCGGCAGAGTCGAGGAACGCGCTGGTAGCCGCGATCGACGAACGGCTTGCGGCTCCGGAGTTTTCGAACACCCATTGGGGGGTGCTGTTCGAATCCCTGGAGGATGGAGAGGTCTGGTACGCGAAAAACGCGGATAGGAACTTCATACCCGCTTCCAACCAGAAAATTCCGACCGCAGCCGCGGCCCTGCTCTCTCTCGGGCCCGATTTTGTTTACAAGACACCCCTGGTTCACACAGGGAGAATCGAGGGATCCGTGCTGGACGGCGATCTCGTTGTTTTCGGAACCGGCGACCCCACCCTTTACGAGCGGTTTCACCAGGATTCGCGGGATGTGTTTCGTGAATGGGCCGGCATCCTCAGGGACATGGGCGTCGAACGGATCACCGGAGATATTATCGGCGATGACAGCGCCTGGGAGGGGCGTCACGTCGGGGCCGGATGGCCCCACAATTCGCTGACTCCCTGGTATTACGCTGAGTACGGCCCTCTCCAGTTCAACGAGAATTACGTCGATCTCCGGTTTTATCCGCCCGAGACCGTCGACGGCGATCTTGAGATCGTGCCCAATGTGGATAGCGACTACTTCACCCTCGTCGACGAAATCGAGGTGGTGGAGGAGGGGCGGAACTCGATCGGTATGAACCGTCCCGTGCTCTCGAACACGATCACCCTCAGCGGTACGGTGGTCGCCGGGAGTTCCCCGTTCGAGCGGACCCCGACCATCACGAACCCGACGTTGTTTTACGTCACTGTTTTGAAGGAAGTCCTCGAAACCGAAGGTATTGCGGTGGACGGGAATCCCGTCGATTGCGACAATATCGAGGGCTGGTCGCACCAACCGGACGAGTTTCCACGCCTCGCGACGCACGTTTCCCCGCCGTTAAAGGAGATTGTCCGGTTGCTGATGAAGCGGAGCCAGAACATGTATGCGGAAACCCTCGTCCTGACCATGGGGTGGAAGGAGAACGGCTTCGGAACCTTTGCGGGCGGCCGTTCGGTTGTGGGGGAGCAGTTGGAGCCCTTCGGCCTGGATCCCGGGGAGTTTCGATTTTCCGACGGTTCGGGCCTCTCGCGTCATAACTTGATCAGTCCCGCCGCGATCAATCGGATCAATCGCGGAATGTGGGATTCCGACCTCCGCGAGGTGTGGCTCGATTCGTTTCCCCTGGCAGGCGCGGACGGAACCCTGGGCAGACGGATGCGCGGAACGGCGATGGAGGGAAACGTGCGCGCCAAGACCGGGACGCTCTCGGCGGTGCGGGCACTGTCGGGGTACTTAACCTCGGCGGACGGGGAGAAGCTCCTGTTTTCCATTATCGCCAACGGTCATCTGACCGGGCCGCGTGCGGTCGACTCATTGGTCGAGGCTGTGCTCGACCAGGTGGCGACTTTCGAGACGCGCCCGGATACGGCCGGGAACTAGGCCCCCGGCTTTTCCACTGCCCCGGCGACGCTTCACTTTTCCTGAATCAAAGTCTTATGAAAACAACATCCCTGCCAGTCACAACAGTTGCGGCGCTCGCTTGGTTCGCCGCCGGAATCATCGGCGCAACGGCCCAGTCTCCTTCGCAGGCGGCCGCGGGTGAACGCGCGGAAATGACCGACCCGCGGCCCGGTTCCTCCGATCGTTCCGAACTTCAATGGTGGAAGGGGAACCTCCACACCCACACCCTTTGGAGCGACGGTGACAGTTACCCGGAGCTTGTGGTCGATTGGTACAAGGAACACGGATACGACTTTCTTGCACTGTCCGATCACAACGTCCTGTCCGAGGGACAAAAGTGGGTTCATCCCACCAGGAGCCGGTTTACCCGGGGCCGGGGAGAGGAGACGCTAGCGCGGTACATCGAGCGTTTCGGAGAAGACTGGGTGGAGACCCGGACGGTGGACGAGGCGTTCCTGGAGGAGTTAGATCGGCTTCCTGCGACGGGGGGGGCGGGTGCCCGCCGTCCGCCCGAAGAGCATCTTGAATTGGGAGAGGAACTGGTCCGCTTGAAACCGCTTAACGAATTCCGTCATCTGTTCGAGGAACCCGGCCGTTTCATGATGATTCAGAGCGAAGAGATCTCGGCGGCCTTCACGGTCCACGTCAACGCGACCAACCTCATCAACTACATTCCCCCGGAACGGGGGGAGGACGTTGTGGAAACGATGGAATTAAACGCCGCTGCCGTTTACAAACAGCGCGAGCGGACCGGCCAGCCGATGTTTCCTCACATCAACCATCCGAATTTCCGCTGGGCGATTACCGGTGAGCAGCTGGCCCAGGTCGAGAACACCCGTTTTTTCGAGGTCTACAACGGGCATCCGGGAGTCAATAATCTCGGGGACGAATTTCACGTGGATCTCGACCGGATGTGGGATATTGTCCTGACTCTGCGCCTCGCCGAACTCGATCTGGGAGTGATGTTCGGCTTGGCCGTGGATGACGCCCACGAGTACGGGCCCGAGGGCTACCGTCATTCGCTTCCCGGGCGGGGCTGGGTTATGGTCCGTTCCGCATTCCTCACGCCCGAGCATTTGATCGCGGCCCTCGAAGCCGGCGAGTTTTATTCGACGACCGGTGTGACCTTGAAAAATTTTTCATTCGACGGGGACCGGTACGAGATCGAGATCGATCCCGCGGAAAACGTCACCTACCGCACGAAGTTTATCGGGACGCGCGAGGGGTACGACGACAGTCGCGAACCGGTGAGAGACGAGGATGGCGAGGCACTCGATGTGACGCAGCGCTACAGTGACGAAGTGGGCGAGGTCCTCGCAGTAGTCGAGGGCACGAATCCGGTTTACGAGATCGCGGGTGACGAGCTCTATGTGCGCGCGAAGATCATTTCCGACCGGCCGAAGGAAAACCCCTACTCCCCGGACGAGAAATGGGAGGTTGCGTGGACCCAGCCGGTCCTTCCGGGTGGGGACCATTAGCCGGTTGGGGCCGAATTCCATTGCCAGAAGGCCGCGCGGGAGTTATTTTACAATAACTTTACCGTGTTGGCGTTCCAGCAGGGAGCGTTCAGCCTCGTCGGAAGAAACGTGAAAGGGAGGAGAAATGATCAGAGTCAAGCACTTCACCGTTGGAACATCGGAAGCGGCCCTCGAATATCTGGACCAGGATATAAATAAGTGGCTGGAAAAGAACAATGTCGTGGACGTGAAGCACGTGGTGCAGACTTACGGGCAGGCGCCGCGGGGAATGAGCGGGCACCATGAGGATTCCCTGTTCATCCAGGTCTGGTACGTGGTTCCCGATTCCGCGGAGTGAGCAATGAGGCCGGGTTCCCGTCCCGCAGGCTCTCGGCTGGCCGGGAGCCCGGCAGGGGTTGTTTCAGGCGGCTGCCGGTTTCGGAATGCTTTGCGGAGGGATGGCTGTGATTTTCGATCGGCTTCCCAAGGGGAAACGAGACCGTTTCTGGACCCACGGTGGCGTTCGCGCGAGTTCTGTATTGGAGACGAAACTACGTCGCAGCTTTACCTGTAAACCGGTGAATCTTTTCTTCCTATGTGGTATTCGTTTTTGGAGGAAGTTCTTAAGAGACTTTAGTTTAGAGTTGCCCGACCAGCCGATTTGATTCGGATAGTGAGTTGACCTGTGAAGACTTTCGCTCTGAATTCAGTTGTGAAACCTTTGGTGATTCCAGAGAACACTCGGCCGGGGTTGTTATTGAAGAATCGGAACGGAAGGCAGAGGCGTTGGGGGAGAGTCGAAGCAGGGGTGCGAAAATGACCGGATTTTGCGGTGATGATTTTATGAGAGTAAGAAGGGCATTTTTCATAATCGGGGTGATGGGCCTGCTGAGCGGGCCATTGGCGGCCGATTTCAGGTTGGTGCCGCACTCGGTGGAGGATTTCCTGATTGATCCGGGGGTAGCTTCGGGGATCGCTTTCCGGCTTGAGGGCGATTCCCCTCCCGAATCCGTGGAGTATCTGGTCAGAAATTATGCGGGAGGCGTGCGGTACCGTTCGTCGGTTTCCGTTTCGGAAGAGGGGGATATCGAGGTGTCGCTGGGCCGGCCCCGAGGGTATCATGAGCTTTATTTCCCGGAAACCGAGCAGGCATTCGGGATCGGCGCGATCGCTCCGTTCGAGGGCGAGACGGACGATTTCTTCGGGATCGACGCGGCGCTCTCCTGGCTGACTGAGGACGAACGGCGCGAGGGTTTGATCGCCAATCTTGCCAGGGGCGGGATTGGGATCGCGAGGGAGAGGGTCGATTGGCAGGCGGTTAATCCCAGGCCCGGGGAGTTTAACTGGCACGCCCGGGAAACCCAGAGGCACCCGTACCCGGGAGGGTACGAGCGGGTGCGAATGACCTACGATGATCACGGAATCGAGGTTTTGGATGTATTCCATTCCGCTCCCGGATGGATCCGGGAGCGGACGCATCGCCACGCCTATCCCGAAGATCTCGTGGCGACCTCGGACGCGTGGCAGAGGATCGGCGAGCGCTGGAAAGGTTATCTCGGGGGGATGGAGGTCTGGAACGAGCCGGACATCCATTTCGGCGGCTACCTTCCGGCCGACCAGTACGTTCCCGTGGTGCGGGCTATGCGGCACGCCTGGGACGAGGCGGAAATCGACGTTCCCTTGGGCGGCGGAGGGTTCGCCCTTTTCAACAGACCCTACCTGGATCTGGCCGCCCGCAACAGGATCCTGGATGAACTCGATTATGTCAGTTTTCATTTCTACGGGGATCCTCTCCTGATGGAGGATTGGGTGGGTGCCTACCGGCAGTGGCTGAGCGATTACGGAGCGGAAACGATGCCCCTGTGGATCACCGAAAGCGGCGGGGCCTGGCACCATCACGAAAGCCGCCCGCCCCTCCGGGAGCAACGGGCGGTCGCCATGAAGTACGCCATGAACGCCGTCGAAGCGAAGGCCGCGGGGGTGGCGCGTTATTTTGCGTTTGTGTATCCCCGGTTCTCGACGGATGGGAATCGTAACCTCGGCATGACGGACGAGCATGGGACTCCGTTGCGTTCCCTCATGGGTTACTTTCAAGCCGTGGCTTCGCTGTCTCATAAAGAGTACTCGGGAGATTTGATACTCGAGGAGGGACAGCTGAGTCGGATCCGAGCGTTCAAAGGGAGCGGCGACGAGTCGGTCCTGGTGTTTTATTCAAGTTATCCGACCCGGCGGCAGACGGTGACCCTGCCGTTCGAAGTCAATCGTGTTGCGGGAATAGACGGCCGCGAGCTTGCCGGAGCCGGCGGCAGGAGGGTAACCGTCTCCGACGGAATAGTCTACGCCTGGGCGAACACCTCGGACGTCGAAAGGTATCTGGACCGGGAGACGCCCGCGGCTGAAATGCAGGCGGCCGGCAACGGAGGGACCGGGAACCGGGCGCCTGCGTCACCGGTGATTCTGCAGCCCCGCCTGGATGTGGATGGAGGAATTTCCGCCAATCAGATCGGCTATTTCATCCCGTCGGATTTGCGTCAGTTTACACTGCCTGTGCGGGTTCACAATCTGGGCGATCAGCCGGTCAGCCTCGATCTTCAGGTGCGGGAAATGCCGGGTAACCTCCGAAATGTGCGTTCACTGGGAAGGAGCCGGATGGAGGTGCCGGCAAACGATTTCCGCGATACCGTGTTCGAAGTGGCACCGGCGCTTTTGATGCCGCGGAAGGGTGTCGCGTCCGTGGAGGTTCATGCCACCAGTGACGAGGTCGAGCGAATCGCTCCTCTGGTAGTGAATCTTTTGCTGCGGGGGGCGGGAGAGATCGAGGACTATGCGGCGGCTTACCCCAATCGCCAGAACGTGTCTTTGGTGGATCCGGAGCGGCGTGTGGAATTGAGCTCCGGGCCGTCGGTCGAGGGGACCACGATGTTCGTGACCCGCGAAGGTCATTGGCGAATATCGGGAAACTTCACCGAACCGGGCAATTCGTCGTTAAGCGTGGAGCTTTCCACACCCTCGGATATCGTTTGGGACGAGGTTGATGCGGTCCTCTTCCGGGTACGCTTTGACCGGGCCACGATGGTCCGGTTACGCGTTTGGAGCGGTTTTGGAACCGCTCATTACGCAGTCAACCGCATGATTAAGTCGGACGGGGATTGGGCCGTTTTCCTGTTTCCGTTGAATACTGATCATTTCTATACCTACGAGGATCTCAACGATCAACAGATTGAACGGATGAGGAGAGGCCTGACTCCGTTGGACAGGCTTTCTCTTGAGTTTACCCACCTCGATGGAGATCAATCCGATAACCGGTTGGAGATCAGTGACATTCTGTTCATTGGCGGAAACCGGGATGATTGACAGGAGCGTGCGGCTCGCGTGCCTGAGCTGAGAGTCGCTCACGACGGGGATTGCCTTTCGCGGCGTTCCCGGATTTGAATCGGCCTACAGATGAGTGAAATCGGTGCCAGAAAAGTCCGCTGCGGAGTGGCGGGAGTCGGTTATTTGGGGCAGCACCACGCGCGGATTTATCACGAACTCCCCGGTTGTGAGCTGGCCGGCGTCTGCGACGTCGACGGAGGCCGGGCGAAAGAGGTTGCCGCACGCTACGGTTGCGCGGCTTTCGACTCGCTCGAAGAGCTGGCGAAGGTCTGCGAGGGCGTGAGTGTCGTGGTTCCGACCGATCTTCATTGTGAGGTGGCGCTTCCGCTGATGGAAGCCGGGTGTCACGTGCTGATCGAGAAGCCGCTCTGCTTCAGTTTGAAGGAAGCGGAGAAAATCCTGGCGGCAGCCAAAAAGAACGGGCGGCTGGTTCAGGTCGGCCACATCGAGCATTTCAATCCGGTCATGGAGTACCTGGAGCGCGAGGTGGACCGTCCCCGTTTCTTGACCGCCGACCGCCTGGCGCCGTTCCAGCCCAGGGGAACCGAAGTCGGGGTTGTTCTGGACCTGATGATTCACGATATTGGCATCATTCTGCAGCTCGTGAAATCGCCGGTTGAACGGGTGGAAAGCGTCGGTGTGAATGTGCTGTCCGCCACCGAGGATATCGCCAACGCTCGAATCTGCTTTGCCGACGGGTGTGTGGCCAACCTCAACGCGAGTCGCGTGAGCCTTAAGAAGCTCCGGGAGATTCGGATTTTCCAGTCTTCGGCCTACCTGAGCCTCGACTTTATGAACCAGGCCGGACACTTGATCAAGAAGGTCGGGATGGGGTTGGAAAAGAGCGAGATCCCCATCGAGAAGGAGGAACCGTTGAAGCTCGAGCTGTCCTCTTTCGTGCACAGCATGTGCGGCGCCGGACAACCCAAGGTCGGAGGCGCATTGGGGAAATCGGCCCTGGAGATGGCGATTGCGATCACCGACCAGATTCATTCCGCGCAATAGCTCGTTTTCCCTGATTGCCATGCCCGCGTCATTCGAATTGCCCTCGGCTCTGGCCGCTCCACCCGGCGGGGTGCGTCCGGACCTGCTGGTGATCGCCGGCGAGCATTCCGGTGATCAACATGCCGCGGGAGCGGTGCGGCGTCTTCTGGAGCGGAACCCGGACCTGAACGTGGTGGCCATGGGCGGCCCGGCCCTGCGGAATACCGGGGTTTCGTTTCTTTACGATCTGACCCAGTCGTCCGTGGTCGGGGTCTTCGAGGTCCTGAAACATCTCGGTTATTTCCGCGAGCTGTTTCGGAGAATCCTGGAGTGGGTCGAGGAGTACCGTCCGCGGACCGTGTGTTTCGTGGACAATCCCGGCCTTAATCTGCGTCTGTGCGAGGCTCTTCACCGGCGTGGATTGAGTCGCCGGGGAGGGGGCGATATCCGGTTGCTGTACTATATAGGTCCCCAGGTGTGGGCCTGGAAGAAAGGGCGTCGTTTCAAGATGGCACGTTTCCTGGATGGCCTGGCGGTGATTTTTCCCTTCGAGGTCGGCTCCTACGAGGACACCTCGTTGCAAGTGAGTTTCGTCGGGCACCCCTTTCTGGCGGAGGGGTACGAGTCGTCTTTGCGTTACGATCCCGACGGGTCCATCCTCTTGTTGCCCGGAAGCCGCCGCATTGCGGTGGGGAGGATCCTTCCCCTTCTGCTCGGCGGATTTTCCGAGTTACTGAAGGAAAAGCCCGGGGAAAAAGCGACGATCATTACTCCCGACGACGAGATACGCGCCCTCGTCAACCGGGAAATCGAAAAATGGCCGGCGCTGAGCGAACGCCTTGAGCTCGCGGACCAATCCGACCGTGTTGCGGGGAAAGCGGTCCTGACGAGTTCCGGCACCATGTCGCTGAGCTGCGCGCTCGCCTGGATTCCCGGCGCCATCGTCTATCGCGCGGCGACGGTGACCTATTGGCTCGGCCGGACATTGATTACGATTCCCTACCTTGGAATCGCCAATATCCTGCTCGAGAAACCGATGTATCCCGAGTACATCCAGGATCGGGCAACGCCCCGGAACCTGGCCCGCGAGCTGAAAGAGTGTATCGATTCGCCCGAGCGGCGCGAACGATCCCGCCGCGACACCGCCAGGCTGCGCGAGCACCTTTCGGCTCCCGGGAGTGAGACGGTGGATCGCTGGCTCGAGCGGTGGATCCGTCAACCCGAAGAAGCCTCAAATCGACGGGACGGCTGACATCGGGGGAATTAATGTTTTGAACTTCTCCTGATTTGTTTTATCCCTGAAGTCTTTCCGGGTTTTCCGGGAACCCGCCGCAGAACCTGATCTATCCATTAATATGAGCAGCGACGAATCCGTAATCATTTACGACACCACCCTGCGCGACGGCACGCAGGGAGAAGGGATATCCTTTTCCGTTACGGATAAGATTCGAATTACGGAGAAGCTCGATCAGTTCGGCGTGGACTATGTCGAGGGCGGCTGGCCCGGATCGAATCCCCGCGATATGGCTTATTTCGAGGGTGTAAAGAAACTCAACCTGAAAAATGCCAAAGTGGCGGCCTTCGGCTCGACGCGCCGGGCGAATGTTTCGGCCGGCGAGGATCTCCAGTTGAAATTGCTCCTGGATTCCGCGACCGAGGTAGTGACCATTTTCGGCAAGAGCTGGCTCCTCCACGTTACCGAGGTGCTGCGCACCACCCCGGAGGAAAACCTCTCCATGATCGAGGACTCGGTCCGGTTCCTGGCCGGGAACGGCCGTGAGGTGGTATACGATGCCGAGCATTTTTATGACGGGTATTGTGACGATTCCGAGTATGCCTTGAAAACACTGGCGGCGGCGGCGCGTGGGGGAGCTTCGTGGCTCGTTCTCTGCGACACCAACGGCGGTAAGCTCGTCGACGAGCTCAGGGAAATCACCGGAGAAGTCGTGCGGCGCTTTTCCGATCGCAGAATCGGCGTCCATTGTCACAACGATTCCGGCCTCGGCGTCGCTGTTTCCCTGGCCGGCATCCAGGCCGGGGCGCGGATGGTCCAGGGCACTATGAACGGTTACGGCGAACGCACCGGCAACGCCAACCTTACCAGCATCCTGCCCAATCTTGCCCTCAAGATGGACTACGGCATGAATTGCCGCGAACACCTGCCCAAGCTGCGCGAGTTGTCTCTGTTCCTCGACGATCTGGCCAATATCCGTCCGAATACGAAGGAGCCGTTTGTCGGGGCCTCCGCGTTTGCGCATAAAGGCGGCGTTCACGCCAATGCCGCGCAAAAGGTAGCCCGCAGCTACGAACACCTCGATCCGGCGCTGGTCGGGAACCGGCAGCGGGTCCTCATTTCCGATATGTCGGGGCGGAGCAGCTTCATGATGAAGGCCAAGGAACTCGGGGTCCATCTCGACGCGGAAGGCGCCGACATCAAGAATATGCTCGAGGAACTCAAGCAGCTGGAATTTCGCGGGTACGAATACGAGGCCGCCGATGCCTCCTTCGAATTGCTCCTTTCGAAGTGGCTCAATCAGCAGAAGGATTTTTTTGTGCTCGAAAGCTACCGGGTGATCGTGGAACGGCGTGGCGAAGGCGGGCAACTGATTGCGGAGGCCACCGTGAAACTGACCGTCAACGACGAGATCCACCACACCGTGGCCGAAGGTACCGGGCCCGTGGGGGCACTGGACAAGGCGCTCCGGCTCGCCCTCGAGCGGGTGTACCCGCAGATTCAGTCCGTCGAGCTGAGCGACTTCAAGGTGCGCATCCTCAACGGCGGCCACGGGGCCGAGTCGCGCATCCGCGTCCTGATCGAGTCCAGTGACGGCGAAGCTATCTGGGGTACCGTCGGCGTGAGCGACAACATCATCGAGGCGAGCTGGGAAGCCCTGCGCGACGCTGTGGAGTACAAGCTGCTGAAGTCGGCCGGTTGAGAACGGCAGACGCAGCGGTGGCCGCCCGCCGGTTGCCTGTGGCCTCCGGTTCAACAATGTGAACAAAGGGGGCGGTCAGATTTCTTTGCGTTTGTCGGCCGAAAGTCGTGAACTGGGCCGCGGGGCCCTGTGAGTTGAGATTTGTCCGGAGACGGCGCGCATTGACTCGGAGGGAGTGTTTGTTACTTATGCATTGAAACTTATGTGGTACTCCAAACGATTCCTCAAAACGCTCGCCCGGGGGATGGCCCTGCCTGTGGCGGTCCTTCTTGCCGGTTGCGCGGGCGACGACGACACGATCGTCTTTCGACTGGGGCACGGTTTGAATACCGAGCATCCGGTCCATCGCGGCATGGAGAAGCTGGCGGAGGAGCTGGAAGCCCGAACCGGTGGCGAGGTGCGCATCCGCGTGTTTCCCAACGAGCAACTCGGCACCGAGAGGGAATGCCTCGAGCTGGTCCAGCAGGGAAGCTTGTCGATGGCCAAGGTTTCGTCGGCGGTGTTCGAGTCCTTCCAGGAGGATTACAAGGTTTACGGGCTGCCGTTCCTGTTCGACGACGGCGAGCACATGTGGGAGGTGCTGAATGGTGAGATCGGCCGCGAGATTCTGGAGTCCGGCCGCGAGCGGAATCTTTTGGGTTTGTGTTATTACGACGCCGGGGCCCGCAGTTTTTACACGAGGCGGCATCCGATTCGTTCACCGGAGGATTTGGAGGGCCTCAATATTCGGGTGCAGCAGAGTCCGATGTCGATTCAGATGATCCGGGCCCTCGGGGGCTCGCCCACGCCGGTGAGTTGGGGAGAGCTCTATTCCGCCTTGCAGCAGGGGGTGGTTGACGGGGCCGAAAACAATCCCCCCAGTTACCACACCGCGAACCATTACCGGGTCGCCCCGTATTACAGCCTTAATGAACACCTCCGTCTTCCGGATGTGCTGGTGATCCAGCCGGGGCTTTTTGACGGGCTCTCCGCGGAACACCGTCAGGCGTTCCGCGAAGCGCTCGACATCTCGGTCGAATACCAGAGGGAGCTTTGGGGAGAGGCGGAACGGAAGGCGCTGGAGGTGGCCCGGGAAGCCGGCGTCGAGGTCATTGAATTCGACGATCTTTCTCCCTTCCAGGAAAAGGTCCAGGAACTCTGGGAAGAGTTTGAGGGAACGGTTGTCGGAGATCTCGCCGCTCGGATCCGGGAACTGCGCGACGAATGAGACCGGGGGGCATGCGCTTTCTGGTAAAAATCAAAGACACGCTCGATCGGCTTCTGGAGTTTCTGCTGATCGGGATCTTTTTCGTGTTGGTCGCCGCCGTGGTCTGGCAGGTTTTTACCCGTTACGTGCCCTGGATGGCGCCGAGTGACGGAACCGAAGAGATCGCGACTTTCCTGATGATCTGGGTGGGCCTGGTCGGTTCGAGCGTGGCTCTGAAGCGAAAGGCGCATCTGGGAATCGACTATTTCGTCGCTCAATTACCCCGCAGGGGAAGAGTGGGTACGGAGCTGTTCGGCTATGTCGTGGTGGCGATTTTCTCGGCTCTGGTTCTCGTGATCGGCGGCGGCCGGGTGGTGTTGCATGTCTGGAACACGGGTCAACAGAGCCCGGCGCTGGAGATCCCGATGTGGACGGTGTACGGGGCTCTGCCGGTGAGCGGGTGCTTCCTGACCCTTTACAGCCTGGTTCAGGTGTATGAAACGATCCTCAGGGAACGCGGCGCGGGGCCAAACCGGCGAGAGGACGACCCCGTGGTTCCGGAGGCATGAGCGTTCCGATTGTCATTCTGGCGGTTACCTTTGTCGTCCTGTTGGTGCTGAACGTGCCGGTCGCCTTTTGCATGGGGGTGGCCACCATGCTCGCCCTGCTTGCCATCGGTGTGAGCGAGGGAGCGCCGGCGGTGCAGGCGCTTCAGACCGAGGCTCATCGAATCGGGACCAGCATCGAGAGTTTCACCCTGCTGGCGATCCCGTTCTTCATTCTGGCCGGGGCCGTCATGGGAAACGGCGGGGTGGCCCGCCGCCTGATCGATTTCGCCAACGGGGTGGTGGGCGGGTTCCGCGGCGGTCTTTCCCAGGTCAATGTCGGTACCTGCATGATGTTTGGTTCGATTTCCGGTTCGGCTGCCGCCGCGGTTTCGGCGATCGGCAGCTTCATGATTCCGGCCATGAACAGTAAAGGGTACGACCGCGATTTCAACGCCTCGGTCACCATAACCGCCTCGACCACGGGACTCCTGATTCCGCCGAGCAACGTCATGATCGTTTATTCGCTCGCCACGGGCGGGGCGGTTTCGGTGGTGGCCATTTTCGCCGCGGGAATCCTTCCGGGCCTTTTGATGGGGGTGGCCCTGGGTATTACGGCGGCGATCATTTCGGTGCGCCGTAACTACGGGCGGGGCGAAGGCGTTGGGGCCGGGCAGACATTGGTCCGTTTTCTGAAGTGCTTTCCCGCGCTCCTGCTGTTCGTCATTGTGTTGGGCGGGATTCTGGGCGGGGTTTTTACCGCCACGGAAGCTTCGGCGATTGCCGTGGTGTACGCGCTGGTTATGGAGTTGCTGATTTACCGGGATCTGGACTGGCGCAAGTTGCCCGCGATCTTCCTGCAGGCCGCAGTGACAACGGCGGTCGTGATGATCCTGATCGGCACCTCCATGGCCATGTCCTGGGTGCTGACCTACGAAGGGGTGCCCCAGGAGATTTCGGCGGCGCTGCTGGCGGTGACTGAGAACCCGTACGTTGTCCTCCTGATCATTACGTTCATTCTTTTGGCGGTCGGGACCTTTATGGATATGACCCCGGCGGTATTGATTTTCACACCGATCTTCCTCCCGGTGGTAACGACCCCCGAGTTCGGGGTCGATCCGGTCCATTTTGGGATCATCATGATCATGAATCTCTGCATCGGACTCTGCACGCCGCCCGTCGGGACGGCGTTATTTCTGGGCTGCGGCATCGCCAGGACGACGGTGGCCAATGTCGTCCAACCCATGATCCCGTTCTACGCGGCCATGATTATCGTTCTCCTGCTGACGATCTACCTCGAGCCGATCTCGATGTTCCTGCCGAACCTGTTCGGGTTTTGAAACAAGAGCGGGCGTTGCCCCGTCGCTCTCGATCCCATGAGCCCAGGGCGGCCAAGGAGGCAAAATCTCGGGAGCGCATTTGCAATTCCTGGTTTTTCCGGAATAATGCCCCCTGATGAGAGTTCTTTCCTTCGTCGCGCTCGCGGCATTCATTTTGGTAGCCGGGGTCCTGCAGGCGGAGGAGTCCAATGGGAAAAGGTTGATCGAAGCCGAATTGATCGCTGACAGCGAAACCCTCGTTCCCGGCCGGGGGCTGACAGTGGGGGTTCACCTGAAAATCGCCGAAGGCTGGCATACCTATTGGGCGAACCCCGGGGATTCGGGGATTCCGGTGACGGTTGACTGGGAGCTGCCGGAGGGAGTGCGGGTTGGGGAGATTCAATGGCCTCTTCCTCGGAGAATGGAAGAGCCCGGCGACCTGAAAGTCTATGCCTACAAGGATGAGGTCCTCTTGATGACCCGTGTTTTTGTCCGTCCCGGGACGGACCTCGACGAAGTAACGCTGAAGGCCGACGTGGACTGGCTGGTTTGCCGGGAAAGCTGCCTTCCGGGCGATGCCAGACTTTCGTTGACTTTGCCGGTTGCGGATGATGTTGAGCCGGTGAATACCGAATTTTTTGAGCAATACCGCGAAAAGCTGCCGAGGCAGTTTGCGTTGGGGAACGGGGGGCTTGAGACGAAGTGGGAGCGCGAGGGAGATACGCTCTACCTGTTGGTGAGGAATATTCCGGAGGGTGCCAAAGTTGATTTTTATCCCCGCCCGGAATCCCATGTGCTCGTCGGGCACGCCGATGAAGTTGAATCCTACGACGGGGGCGGCGATTTCTCTCCCGACCGGGTCCTGTCCCTGCCTCTGGAGTCCGCTCCGGAGGATCTGGGGCAGTTGGGCGGAGTATTGATTCTCGAGGAAGGGCCGGATCAAGACCGAAAAGGTTGGGGGTTGTAGGTAGGTGCGGCTTTTCCCAAAAAAAAACCTTACAACGATTATGACTAAACAACGACCATTCATTATTTCTTCAGTTATCCTTTTGATCCTTGCCGCGTCCGTTTCTTTGACGGGTGCCGAAATCGGGGAACCCGCGCCCGAATTCACCTTGAAATGCTCCAACGGAAAAGAACACTCGCTTTCCGATTACGAAGGCAAGTTCGTTGTCCTGGAATGGGTCAATCACGGGTGTCCCTTTGTCAGGAAGTTCTACGAGCCGGGCGAAATGCAGCGGCTGCAGAAGGAGTGCACGGACGAGGGCGTGATCTGGCTCACTATGAATTCCTCGGCTCCCGGTAAACAGGGGCACATGACCGCGGAGGAGGCGAATCGCAGCATTCAGGAAAAGGATGCCCATCCGACGGCGATCCTGCTCGATCACGACGGCGCGGTCGGGAAGAAGTTCGATGCCCGGGTAACTCCCCATATGTACGTGATCGATCGGGAAGGCGTCCTGATCTACAACGGCGCGATCGACAGCAATCCCTCCAGCCGGTCTTCGGATATCGAGGCGGCGGAGAATTACGTGGTGTCGGCGTTGACCGCGGCGATGAACGGGGACGAAGTCGAAACCCCGCGGACCCGTCCCTACGGATGCGGTATGAAGTATAAGGATTGATCCGGACCGGGCGCGGTTTTGCTGTTTCCGGAGTTGCCGGGAGTCGGTATCGGCGTTCATTTTCCCCGAACGAGGATCCATGGACGCCCAGTGCCGACATCTGCTGATCGACGGGTACAACGTCATCCATTCCTGGCCGCGGCTCAGGAAGTACCTTCGCCGCGGCGGCGAGGTGGCCCGGGCGCGCCTGGTGGAGCAGGTGCGGGTGTTGCACGACGTGGAAGGAATTCGGGTCACCATTGTTTTCGACGGCCGGGGAGACGACATCGAGATCGAGCGGCCGACTCCGGACCTGACCTTCTCGGTGATTTTCTCGCCCCGCGGCCTGTCCGCCGACGGAGTCATCGAGCAGCTGGTCGGGACGGCCCGGTCTCCGGAAAGCATTCAGGTCTCCACCCGCGACAACCTGATGCGCGAAACGGTGCGGGCGCTGGGGGCGGAATCCTTGAGCCCCGAGGAGCTGGAGGCTCGGATTCAGCGTTGTGAGAAGCAAATGGCCCGCAACCTCGAACGCCAACAGGCCGGCGTCGAAAGAGCCTGGCGGCGTCGTGAATAGCATTGCGTCGGGCCGGGCGAAGCGCGCACCCTGTCGGGCGGAATGACTGAAACCGAAGTAGCTGAGTTTCAAGGTCTCTACGGTCCTTATACAGTCTCTGAAATCCTGCTGCAAAAGATCTGGATGCGCGGCCTTTTTCAGCAGGATGGGTTGCGGACCACCGACGGGCGGAACCTCCGGATCCGTCATCCCGGGAACTGGAACCGGCTCGGAGGCCCCGACTTCAAAGAGGGGCGGTTGCTGATGGACGGGGATGAAATTGCCGGCGACGTGGAGATTCATTTTCGCCAGAGCGACTGGCGGAAACACCGTCATAACGAAGATCCGGCCTACGACAACGTCGCGCTTCACGTGGTGCTGTTCCCTCCCGAGCCGGGCGAGCCGGCGGTGGAGAACTCGCGGCGCGAAGAGATCGCCTGTGTGGTCCTTCTCGACCGGCTGTATCACGATCTGGAGGAGTACGCCCTGGACGAAGCGGTAGCCGAAAGGCTCGAGCAGGAGCGGGGGCGCCTGGTGGAATCCCTGCTCGAACAGTCTCTTTCTGACCGGAGGGAACGGCTGCTCCGGCAGGCCCGGAAGCGTTGGGACCAGAAGGTCTATTTCTGCAAAGCGCGCCTGGATAAGCTGGGCTGGGAGAACGCGTGCCATCACACGGCCCTGGAGGGCCTGGGGTACCGGCCCAACCGCGGGCCGATGCTGGCGGTGGCGGCGCGGTATTCGCTGGATTCGCTGGCGACGGAACGGCCGCTGGCGGAAACACTGGTGGGCGCCGTTCCGGATACCTGGGTGCGCGAAGGATTGAGGCCGGCGAACCACCCGGTCGTGCGCCTGAAACAATATTTGAGGTGGGCGAAAAAACGACCCGCCTGGCCGGCCAGGCTGGCTGAAGAGATCACCTCGTGGCCCCGAACCGGCGCCGTCGCAGAGGAATCGGGAGCCTTTTTGGAACTGGCGTCCTCGTTTCGTCGCGAGTTCGAGCTTCCCCGGCGCCACCGGCGCCTGGAGGAGTATGTGGCCGCCGGCGCGGTCCCGGGCACCCGCTTCATCACGCTCGTCTGCGACGGGTTTCTCCCGCTGGCGGCTGCACGGGGCGAAAAGGGACTGTTTCCTTACTGGTTTTACTGGTACCCGGGCGACGCACCGGAGGTGGTGCGCGAGATTCTCAAGACCACCGAAATCACCGACGGGCGAACCGTTTCCCAGGCGAACGGCTGGACGCAGGGGGTGTTGTACTCGCTCCTTTGAAAGGTCGCTGGCGCCCGGGGCTGACGGGACCTTTCCCCGGAGCGCCCGGGACGTTCACCTCGAATCCGGCCGGGCAGTTTCCTTGTTTTTTCCGTAGCGACGGCTGCGAAGGGCTTTTGCCCAGGGCCGTACTCCTCGCACCTATTTCGTTCAGCCGAGCTTGCGGGGGTGCAGAAAGGCACATTTTGTTCTACATTACCTGATTAAGGAGTCATCATTTGGGATTTGTCTTTAGAAAATACGGCTTGATTGCCTTCACCGTCACCTGGGCGGCGTTGCTCGGTGCACTGCCGCTCAGGGCGGGCCAGGTGGTGCTCAATCACCCGGACCACCCGGTAGTCCATTCCAATTCCCTGGACCAGCCCCGGTTGGACGCGGTTTTGACGCGGAACGGGGAGGTGGTCGAGGATATGATGTACAACGCGTGGACTGGCGAGATGGAGATGATGCCGGCAGTCTTCCGGGCCTTCATCGATACGGGGGCTTCCGGATTCGCTATAAGCAACCTGCATGTCGGGGAGAACGATCACGATGACATCCCGTCCTTCCATTTCACCGGCGGGGAATTTCTGGGGGAGTACACCAATCTCGGGCTCGGGGGGGAGGAGATCGGGGATGTGGTGGGAGAATTCGGACTCCGTATTCGCAATGGGCCGGTTGACCCATTCGGAATGGCCGCCGAATTTATCGAGGAGTTCGTCCCCTACGAAGACGACTTCCGCTTGTGGTCGAGACGGGCGCCCGGGGTGGGCGAGGTCAACGAAATCGACATGGGTGATTGGATCTACGAACTGACCAGCCCGATCAATATCATCGGGATGCCCGTCATCGAGCAGCGGGTCATGGTCATGAACTGGGTGCGCAACGAGCTCCTTGAAGAGAGCTTTCCGGATGCCCGGGAGCTGCAGACTCACCTGCTGGATAAGGGCGACGGCGAGATTCCCGAGACCAACGTGACTCTCGACCTGGAAATGCGCGATTTTGTCGGCGATCCGGCTTCGGGTGAAATGAATCCGACGTCGAGCCGCAACCCTTTGGTGAAGGATGTTACGATTACACACGACCCGGAAAGGGACAGCGTCACCGGGGACTGGTTGTTTGATACCGGCGCGGGGGCGTCGTTTATCAGCTTTGACTGGGCGCAGGCCATCGGGTTGATTCCCGGGGAGTTTGAAGATCTGGAGAGTTACGTCGTCGTCCACGAGGATGCCGGAGGGATCGTTTCACAGGTTGGCGGGATCGGGCCTGATATCGTGACCGTGCCGGTGCTGGAATTGAACGAACTCCGCGTGCCGGCCCGGGAGGGATTCGACCTGGTGTGGCAGAACGTGCGGCTCCTCGTGTTCGAGCACGAGGAACTGGCGGAACTCGACCTTGAGGGCATTTTCGGGATGAACCTCGTGGGGCCGTCGGTTACGCTGGACGCGAGTGTTTTCGATGGGGTCAATGTTTCCGATCCGGAACTCCTGTTGATGTTCTTCGAGGATATTTCGCCGCCGCCCGTCACGTCGATGGTGTTTGAAGTGACCGGGGAGAGCACCGGGGAGCTCCGGTTCGCCACCAATCGGGTCAATTCCTCCTACGACACCTGGCGCGCGGCCTATTTCAGCGAAGCGGAGCTCGAGGATGCCTCGGTAAGCGGCGACGAGGCGGACCCCGGCGGGTACGGGATCCCGAACCTGTTGCGTTTCGCCTTTGCCATGGATGCAAGAGAGCCGCAGCGGGAACGCCTGCCCGAGCCGCTGTATTCGCCGGATAATGACGAAGGGGACTCTCCGGTCTCCCTTTGGTTTGATCGCCCGAGGGACGTGTCCGGCATCGAATATAGAGTGGATGCTTCCGAGGACCTGGACAATTGGACCCAGCTCGAGGCGGAATGGCACGTGCGGGAGACTTTTCCGGACCGGGAGCGGGTGGAAGTGCGCGTGCCGCGATCTTCCGCGGAAGCGACAGGGGATTTTTTCCGGATACGGGTGGTCAGGGAGTAGGGCTTACCGCTTTCCGGCCCTTCGTCAGATGTATGCCTGTGACGGTGTCACTACCACCAGGTAGAATATCCAGACAATGATTGCGATCACCCCCAGGACGAACAGAACCAATGCCGCGTTCTTGATCTTGAATTTGCGCGAACGTTTGTTCCTGTAGGGCATAATCGGGAAACTGGCGGAGATTCTTTGAGCCAAGGCGTCAGGAAGAGGATCCTAACGCTTCGCCGGCCGGTGTCAAGCGGAGGTATTGCCCGGAACGTGCGCCCGTGGGCCGGCCTCGAAGGCGGCGGTGGCTGTTGATCGTTCGAGCGGGGAGGGGGAAAATCCTGCGCTTGCGTCGGAGAGAGGAATAATTCGTATTGATGCTCATGACTTATTGGGAGGCGATTTTATTCGGTATCGTGCAGGGAATCACTGAGTTCCTTCCGATTTCCAGTACGGCGCACATTGTGATTACGGGGTATTTTCTCGGCCAGACCTATCCCGGGCTTAGTTTTGAAATATTCCTTCACCTGGCGTCGGTGCTGGCGGTGCTGCTTTATTTTCAGCGCGACCTGCGTCTGATGATCGCCGGATTTTTCAGGTATCTGATCAGCCGCGCGGCGGAAGACCGGGCTTCATTCTTTTTCGGGATCTATATCCTGGTGGCTACGGTGATAACAGGCGTGCTGGGTATCCTTCTGAAAGGGCAGCTGGGCGACGCGATGAAGCAGCCGCCGTTCGTGGCGGCCATGCTCACGCTGACCGGAATTTTCCTGGTTCTCCTTGAACGGTTCAAAAGGTACGGCAGCCGGACCGAGGCTGCGATGACGATGCGCGACGCCGTCGTGGTGGGCCTGGGGCAGACGGTCGCGGTCCTGCCGGGGATTTCCCGGGCCGGGTCGACCCTGATCGCGGCTTTGTTTTCGGGATTGAGCCGCGAGACGGCCGTGCGGTATTCGTTTCTCCTGTCGGTGCCCGTCATCCTCGGATCGAGCGTGCTCGCTCTGGACGACCTTCGGGACGGCATGTTCGGGCGCATTGGGTGGGGGCCCCTGCTTGTGAGTTTCGCGGCCACCTTCGTCTTTTCCCTGATCGGTATCGTTTGGCTGATCGAGTTTCTGAAACGACGGAAACTGATCTGGTTCGCCGCCTACCTGTTCGCGTTGGCCCTTTTCATTGTTATTTATTTCCCTTCCGAAATGGTTATCGACGTCGAGTAGGGGAAAGAAATTTCGTTGGCAAGCACCTGCCGTACCGGTACGGTGAGTTCACTTGAACCCGTGGTGCCGGGCCGGTCTCCCGGGGATCGGTGGAACCGGATGCCACTTCCAGGAGAAAGGACGGATTATGCTCAGTACTCACATCGAAGCATCCAAGCCGCGGATCCGCAGACTCATTGAACAGCACAAGTGGCGCGAGCTGGCGACCTTCGTGAAAGACTGGCCGGATCCGGAGGCGGCCGATCTGCTTCTGGACCTGGAGAAAAACGAGCGCGTTCTTTTCTACCGGAGCCTGCCCCGGAAGCGGGCCGCCGACATTTTCGCCCACCTGGATCCCGAACACCAGGACTCGTTCGTCAAGGAGCTCTCGGAGGAGGACAACCGGCACCTCCTGGCCAACCTCAGCCCGGACGACAGGACCGCGCTGCTGGAGGAGTTGCCCGCGAAAGTCACCCAGCGGATGATGAAACTCCTCAGTTCCGACGACTTGAAGGAGGTCCGTCAGTTGCTTGGGTATCCGGAGGAAAGTATCGGGCGATTGATGACGCCGGATTACATCGAGGTCCGTGCCGATATGTCCGTGCAGGAAGCCATCGATCATATCCGTGAGACCGGGCGCGACAGTGAGACGTTCAACATCGTTTACGTTACCGACGAGCAGGGGAAGCTCCTGGATTCGCTGCGATTGCGCCGCCTGATTATGGCCGATCCGGCGGCGAAGGTGGAAACGCTGATGGATTTCAAGTATGTATCGTTGACCGCCTTCGAAGATCGCGAATACGCCGTGCAAATGATCCAGCGTTACGACCTCAACGCCCTGCCGGTGGTCGACTCCGATGGCGTGCTTCTTGGAATCGTGACCGTCGACGACGTGCTCGACGTCGCTGAGGAGGAGGTGACCGAGGACTTCCACAAGAGTGCGGCCGTGGCGCCTCTGGACCGGCCCTACAGCCTGGCCTCCCCCGGTTTTCTTTACCGGAAGCGCGTCGGGTGGTTGTCCGCGCTCATCTTCGTCAATCTCCTCTCGGCCGCGGTGATCATGCGCTACGAAGAGTACCTGGAGACGTTCGCGGTGCTGGCGGTGTTCCTCACGCTCCTGATCGCCAGCGGGGGCAACACCGGCGCCCAGTCGGCGACCCTGATGGTCCGTGCCCTCGCGACCGGCGATCTGCAGCTCCGCTTGTGGGGACGGGCGATCGCCAAGGAACTGTTGGTCGGATTGATGCTCGGCGTGACCACCGGTATCCTGACCTTCCTGCTCGGGCTCGCCCGTGGCGGGACCGAGATCGGTATGGTCGTCGGATTGAGCATGTTTTGCATTGTGATGGTAGCCAATCTCTTCGGGGTGATTCTGCCGTTTACTCTCACGCGGCTTAAAATGGATCCGGCCGTGGCGAGCAGCCCCTTGATCACCACGTTGATGGATGCCATCGGGCTTTTGATCTACTTTTCGATCGCCGCCATGATCCTGGACCTTTCGGTAAACTGATGAGCACGCCGCACGAGGAAGGCTTTCGCATGCCCGCGGAATGGGAACCCCAGGAGGCGGTCTGGCTGACCTGGCCGGTCAATGAAACAACCTGGCCGGGGATCTTCGACCGGATCCCTCCGAAGTTCGCCGAGATCGCGGCGATCATTTCACGGCACGAGCAGGTTCGAATCAATTGCCCCGGGCCGGCCCGGGATTCGGCGCTGTTCCACCTGCGGAAAGCGGGGGCCGCGAGGGAGAGGGTCGAATTGTTCGATCATCCCAGCAACGACGCCTGGTGCCGCGACCACGGCCCGATCTTCGTGAAGAACGACGCGACCGGAGAGGTGGCCCTGACGGACTGGAAGTACAATGCCTGGGGCGGAAAATATCCGCCCTTCGGTGACGACGACGCCATCCCGCGCCGCATTGCCGCGGCGCTCGGTATGCGTCGATTCGCCGTGCCCGCCGTGATGGAGGGAGGCGCCCTGGAAGTGGATGGAAAAGGGGGTCTCCTGACCACGACCAATTGCCTGATGAATCCAAACCGGAATCCACACCTGTCACGCGAGGAAATCGAGCGCCTGCTGGCGGATTACCTCGGGGTCCGGGATTTCCACTGGATGAATGAGGGCATTGCGGGAGACGATACCGACGGGCACGTGGACGACATCGCCCGTTTTCTGCCGTCCGGCGGCGTGCTCTGCGCCGTTGCCGAAGACGAGTCGGATGTCGACTATCGCCCCCTGAGGGAAAACCTGGAGCAGCTGCAGACGTTTCGCGATCCGGCGGGAAAGCCGTTCGAGATCACGTGTGTGCCCATGCCCGAACCGATTTTTTTCCAGGGCGATCGCTTGCCGGCCTCCTATGTCAACTACCTGGTTATCAACGGAGTCGTGCTCGTGCCGACCTTTTCGCAGCCGGAACGGGACGGGCGAGCCCTGGAGATCCTGGGCGAATGCTTTCCGGGGCGAACGGTCCATTCGATCGACTGCGTCGATCTGGTGGTCGGACTGGGTGCGTTGCATTGCATTTCTCAGCAGCAGCCATTATCGTCAGGGGAGAGTTTATGAATCATTCAGCTTCAGTGACGGGCGCAGGCGCCAGGTGGTTACGCTTGTTGGCGCTTGCGGGGTTGACGTTCTGGGTGGCCGGATGCGCCGCCTGGCGCGACCGTGTGGGCGAACAGGGCGAAAGCCGCATCGTCCAGGCGGAATGGACGGACGCCTTTGTGGCCGTCCGGGAGGAGGTGGAGGAACGGGATTTCCGCGTCCGCCACGCCCGCGAGGAGGCCGGGCGCCTGACCGCTCTGAGTCCCCTGTGGTCCGAATCGAGTTTCCGGAGTGCCCGGCAGACCGAACTCGAGTTTTTCCTGGAAGAGGGGAAACCCGGGGAAGTCGAAATCCGGCTGCTGATTCGCGAGATCGAAGAGAGGGAAACCGCATCGGGCCCGTCGGCCTCGCGGAGGACCGTCCGTGGATCCCCTCTCTATCAGGCCCTTCTCGACGGGATCGAGGAGCGGCTGAAGGAGGGCTCCTCAGCGGAGGCCGACGGGGCGCAGCGAAGCGGGAGGGATTGAAGCCCGGGTTACCCTCTCGCTCCGGTTGTGGAAGCCCATTTCGCGGCAATTTTCTTCTTGCGTGAGCCCGATGTGAAGGAGATAGTCAATCTTTTAGAAAATACGAAAAGCCAAGCCTTTGTTTCGACACGGGCGGCTCTTTATTGGCTTTTCGTCAAATCCGAACGACAACCCGCAATCATTGACTTCGCGTCATTACGGGTTCTCCCAGTTCAGGAGGAGCCGACTGGAGAATTCGAGTCCACTACCATCACATGAGTTCCATAATGAATGAATTGCTCGCCGAGAGCAAATTCGAAAAGCTGCAGGAAGGTACGATCGTCAACGGTACGATCATCGAAATCAGGCAGGGAGAAATAGTCGTCGACATCGGCGGAAAATCGGAAGGCGTGATTCCCGCCGTTGAATTTCCCGACATCAGCGAGCTTCAGGCCGGCCAGGAAATCGAGGTTTTTATCGAGAGGCTGGAGGACAAGGAGGGGAACCCGGTCATCTCCTTCGACAAGGCCGAACAGAAGAAGAACTGGGAAAACATCCTGTCCAAGTGTGAAGAGGGCGCTGTGGTTTCCGGTCGCGTCAAGGCCAAGGTCAAGGGGGGCTTGATCGTCAGCATCGGGGTGGATTCCTTTCTGCCCGCTTCGCAGGTCGACGTGCAGCCGCCCAAGAACCTGGATCAGTATGTCGGCCAGACTTACGATTTCAAGGTCGTCAAGATCAACCTGGATCGCAAAAACATTGTTATTTCCCGCCGGGAACTGATCGAGGAACAACGCCAGGTAAAACGCCGCGAGTTGCTCGAAAACGTCAATCCCGGCCAGCTTCGTACCGGCGTGGTCAAGAACATCACCGACTACGGCGCGTTCATTGATCTGGATGGCCTGGACGGTCTCCTGCACATTACCGATATGAGCTGGGGCCGGATTTCGCATCCGAGCGAAATGGTGAAGCAGGGCGAGGAAGTGGAAGTGATGATCATCGAGGTCGATCGCGAAAAGGAGCGGGTTTCCCTCGGTTTGAAGCAGACCACGAAAAACCCTTGGGAAAACATCGAACACAAGTACCCGGTGGGCCACAAGGTCCGCGGCAAGGTCGTCAACCTGGTGCCGTACGGCGCGTTTATCGAACTGGAGGAAGGTGTCGAGGGGCTGGTCCACGTGACCGAACTCTCCTGGACCAAGCGGGTGAACAAGCCGAGCGACATGCTCCGGGTCGGCGAGGAGATCGACGCCGTCGTGCTGGGCATCCAGAAGGAGGATCAGAAGATCTCCCTCGGCTTGCGCCAGCTCGAAACCAATCCCTGGGATATGGCCCGCCACAATTACCCGGCGGGTGCCCGCGTGCGTGGAGAGGTTCGCAATATCACCAATTACGGCGCCTTTGTGGAGCTGGAAGAGGGGATCGACGGGATGGTTCACGTTTCCGACATGTCCTGGACCCGCAAGGTCAATCATCCGAGCGAGATTGTGAAGAAGGGCGATGTGGTCGACGCGATCGTTCTCGATGTGGACGCCAATCATCAGAGGATATCTCTCGGAATGAAGCAGCTGACGAGCGATCCGTGGGAGGAAATCGGCAACCTGTTCAAGGTCGGCGACGTCGTTACCGGCAAGGTGTCCAAGATTGCCAATTACGGAGCCTTTATCGAATTGAAGGAGCACATCGACGGGTTGGTGCACATCAGCCAGATCAGCGAAGAGCGCGTCGAGAAGATCAAGGACGTGCTCGATGTCGGGCAGGAGGTTTCCGCCCGCGTCATCAAGATCGATCGCGATGAGCGCCGGATCGGACTCAGTATCAAGGCCGCCAACTACGACAGTCAACAGCTCGAGGCCGAGGCCGCGGTTTACGATTCGCTGAAGGACGGCGAGGACCTGATGAAGCTGGGCGACATCCTCGACCAGGCGACCAACAAGAAGGAATAGCCTGAAGACTCCGGCTTGATTACGCAAAAAAAAGCGGCCTCGTTTTCGAGGCCGCCTTTTTTTTGCTGCGGAAAAACGATTCCGTTTCCTGTTCGGTTAGGCGCCTCGAGAGTTCACCCGGGTTTTGAGCCCGATAGCCTTCTTGTCAGGTGAACACTCCATGCCTCCCGAACCCGGGCCGGTGGCGTAGCGGACCGCGGGATGCCGAGAACGACGGGCTTCAGCTGTTTTCTTTCACCGCCTTGTCCTTGAAGAAATCCCGGAGGACTTCCATGCGCCGGCGCTCGCGGTTTTCTTCGGCCACTTCGGCGGAGGTCCGCTGTTTTTCGATATTGTCCATCGCCTTGTGCATTTTCGACAGGGCGATGTTCTGCAGCTGGCGGACCCGCTCCCGGGTAATGTTGAATTCCAGACCAACCTCTTCCAGGGTCAGCGGGGTGTCGCCGCTCAGGCCGAAGCGGAGATTGATGATCTTGGATTCCCGTTCGTCGAGCTGATTCAGCAGGTCGGCGACGTCGCTTCGAATGGTCTTGTCGTTGAGGGTCTCATACGGGGTCCGGGCGTTCTCATCCCCCACGAGCTCCCCGAAATTGGTATCGTCATCCTCACCGACAGGCGCGTCCAGCGAAGTCGGTCGCACGCTCACGGTTTTCAGGTGAGCCACCTTGTTTACCGGCATCTGCATCTCTTCGGCGATTTCATCGTCGGTCGGTTCGCGGCCGAGTTCTTCGGTCAGGTGCATGATCATTTTCCGCATCCTGGCGATTTTATCGACGAGATGCACCGGGAGACGTATGGTCTTGCTTTGATTGGCAAGTGCGCGCTTGATCGACTGTTTGATCCACCAGGCCGCATAAGTGCTGAGCTTGCCGCCCTTCTGGGGATCGAAACGTTCCACGGCCTTGATCAGGCCGATATTGCCCTCGCTGATGAGGTCGACGAGGGGAAGCCCGAAATTGCTGTAATCGTGGGCGATCTTTACCACGAGGCGCAGGTTCGACTTGATCATGAGGTCCCGGGCCGCCTTGTCGCCCTTCTTGATCTTGCCGGCCAGCTCGACCTCCTGCTGGGGAGTGAGCAGCGGAATCCGCCCGATTTCCTGAAGGTAGATGTTGATACTGCTGCGATCGGTAGCTTCCGGGTAGGTTGTGGCTGCCGAGGGCCGCCTGCCGCGTGCGGGTTTCGCCGGTTCCGCCTTGGGCGCAACCGGGGCGGGGGCCACCTTCTTGGAAACCTTCGCGGTTTCAGCTTTGGCGGACCGGTGCTTTTTGGCTGGAGCTTTCCTCTGACGCGGCTTGTTTTCTTTCGTCATTATCATGGGCATGGGAATGTTCTCCTTGAAGAAAGCGAAATCCGGGGTATTGTTCCCTCCGGCGGGTTGTTTGCGCTTCCCCAATTAAAGATTGTTATACCCTGTTAGAGAAGGAAACACCCCGCTTTATTCCTTTTTTGCGAGTTTTTTACCCGGCAGACCGCCCGTGCGGGGCCGTCTCCGGTCCCAAACACCCGCCGAGGATGTCGGGCTGCGGTTTTACCGCGAAAAAACAGGAGTTTCGCCGGGCAGGGGTAGGCGGAGTCAGATCCGCTCGGCGATGTGGATCGCCTTGAGCATGCCTTTGGCCTTGTCGACGGTCTCCTGGTATTCCCGGTCCGGGACCGAGTCGGCGACCAGGCCCGCTCCGGATTGAATGAAAATTTTTCCGTCCTTGAGGAATGCCGTGCGGATGGCGATGCAGGAATCGAGGTTTCCGTCGTAACTGAAATACCCGAGAGCCCCGGCGTAGAGGCCGCGGCGGTCCGCTTCCATTTCCGAAATGATCTGCATGGCACGGACTTTGGGGGCGCCGCTGAGCGTTCCTGCGGGAAAAGTCGCGCGCATCAGGTCGAAGGCGGTCTTTCCCTCGGCGATCCGCCCCTCGACCCGTGATACGATGTGCATGACGTGGGAGTAGCGTTCCACGAACATGTAGTCCGGCACATGGACGCTTCCGTAGCTGCAGACCCGGCCGATATCGTTGCGGGCGAGGTCCACCAGCATCAGGTGCTCGGCGCGTTCCTTTTCGTCGGCCAGCAGCTCCTGCTCGGTCTCGAGGTCGTCGTCGACGGTTTTTCCCCGGGGACGGGTGCCGGCGATCGGTCGAATCTCCACCTTCTCGCCGGTCAGTTTCACATGGACCTCCGGCGAAGCCCCCACCGCGGCAAAATCCTCCATCTCCAGCAGAAACATGTAGGGTGAGGGATTGACGGTGCGGAGCGCCCGGTAGAGGTCGAGGGGCGTGCGGGTGAATTCCTTCTCGAAACGCTGGGAGAGCACCACCTGAATGATGTCGCCGGCGCGGATGTATTCCTTCGCCCGTTCCACCAGTTTCTCAAAATCGGGCCGGGTGAAATTACCTGGCGGAACCTCGATCTTTTCCGGGTCCACCAGGGGAACCGGACTGATTCCGCCGTGCCCGCCGATGATTGTATGAAGATTTTCGATCTCGCGCAGGGCGGCGTCGTAGGCGGCGTCGAGGTCACCGTTGCGAATGTGGGCGTTGACGCAGAGGCGCAGGGTCTGGGTGACGCGGTCAAAGACCAGCACCGAGTCGATCAGCATAAAGAAAAGCGTAGGGGCGCCGGTTGCGTCGTTGGCCCGGGTTTCGGGAGCGACCGGTTCGAGGCAGTGGACATATTCGTAGCCGAGGAATCCGACCGCGCCGCCCGTGAAGGGGGGGAGTTCGGGCTGCTTGACCGGGTGATAGCCCGCCATCTCCGCCTCGATGAGGTTGAGGGGGTCTTCCGGCGTCGAAACGCTTTGAGAAACGCCGCCCGCCTCCATGATGGTGGTCTTTTCGCCGGCGGTGCGGAAGATCTTCCTCGGACGGCAACCCAGGAACGTGTAACGGTAGACGTTTTCACCTCCTTCAACTGACTCGAACAGAAAGGCCGGGCCGCTCTCGCGCAGCTTGGCGTAGAGAGAGACCGGAGTCTCGAAATCGGCCATCAACTCGGTGTGGACGGTCACCATGTTTCCCTCGCGGGCCAGGCGCCGGAAAGTCTCTTTGTCGGGATGAATTTTCATCGGTGAAAACGGATGGGCGGGATCGTGACACCCGCCGGAAGCCGCTGCAAATATTTTTAAATTTGATTGTCCATCCTTGAGGTTCTGCCTATAAATTGGCTACAGAACTTAAGAATCCGGCTTTTTATGGTACCCAAAGTTTTATGTGTGATCATGGGGGGCGGTCGAGGGTCGCGCCTGCACCCCCTCACCAAACAGCGTTGCAAGCCCGCTGTTCCGTTGGCCGGGAAGTACAGGCTCGTCGATATTCCGATCAGCAATTGCCTGAACTCGGGAATGAATCGGCTGTACGTGTTGTCCCAGTTCAATACCGCGTCGCTTCACCGTCACATTCAGGATTCCTACAAGTTCGATCCCTTCGGTGGCGGCTTTGTCGATATCCTGTCCGCCGAGCAGACGGAGGAGGGGGATTACTGGTACCAGGGGACCGCCGACGCGGTGAGGCAGAACCTGCACCATTTCAACGACCACGACCACGATCTGGTTCTTATCCTTTCCGGCGATCAATTGTACCGGATGGATTTCCGGGAAATTGTCCGCCAGCATATCCACACAGGCGCCGATGTCACGGTCGCGGCAAAACCGTTTCCCGTATCGGAAGTGGCCGGACTCGGCCTCATGCGTGTCGGAGAGGATCTTCAGATCAGAGAGTTCGTCGAGAAGCCGACAGACCCCCAGGTCATCGAAAACCTGGCATTGGGCAAGGAACTGGAAGACCGGCTTGCCGAATCCGACGGGACACCGCGCTGCCTCGCGTCGATGGGGATCTACCTGTTCAACCGCGAAACCCTGCGCAAGGCGATCGCCAATGAGATGGCCGACTTCGGTAAGGAAGTGATCCCCGCCCTCCTGGACAAGGCGAAACTTTGCAGCTACATTTTCGACAGTTACTGGGAAGACATCGGGACCGTGCGGTCTTTCTTCGAAGCCAACCTGGATCTCGCCAATCCGTTGCCCCGTTTCAATTTCTTTATGCCCGATTATCCGGTCTACACCCATGCGCGTTACCTTCCGGCTTCCAAGATCAACCGGGGCAGCCTCAAGAACGCCCTCGTAGCGGACGGATGCATTATTTCCGACGCCGACGTCACCAGGTCCGTGATCGGTGTTCGTTCCTTCGTCAACGAAGGTTGCGTGCTCAAGAACGTGGTCGTGATGGGGGCCGATTATTTTGAGACCGAGGAACACATCGCCGCCAATCGGGAGCGCGGCATTCCCGATATCGGTATCGGCGCCGGCAGCCGGATCACCGATGCGATTATTGACAAGAATGCCCGTATTGGAAAAAATGTGATTCTTTCGCCGGAGGGCAAGCCCGACCTGTTCCAGGCGGACGGGGTGGTCGTGCGTGATGGAGTGCTCCTGGTGACTAAGAACGCGGTGATTCCCGACAACACTCAAATCTAGGCGGAAGTATGCAGAAATTTCTTGTTTGTACCGACGGCTCCCAATACGCCCGCGTCTGTTGCGAGTACGCGGCATGGCTCGCTTCCCGGGTGAACGCGGAGGTCGACGTTGTCTATGTCACGGACCTTCGCCGATTCGAGATGCCGTTTATCACCGACTTGAGCGGCAGTCTGGGTATTCAACCCTACCAGGGAATGATCGGCCAGCTTAAGGAGATGGAGGAACAGAAGGCCGAGGCGATCCGGGCCGATACCCTTAAGATTTTCGAGAGGGATTATCCGGATGGCAAAGTCGCCTTTCATCACCGTACAGGTTTGCTGGTCGACCTGCTCGAAGAAATGGAAGCCGGGGCTGATCTGGTCTTGATGGGCAAACGGGGCGAAAGCGCGGAAGCAGCCGTGGAACACCTCGGTTCAACGATGGAACGCGTGGTGCGCGCCAGCAAGAAGCCCTGCTTCGTAACTTCCCGCAGTTTCCGGGAAATCAAAAAATTGCTGCTGGCTTTCGACGGCGGCAAAAGCTGTCGCAAAGCCCTGGATTTTCTCGCCGACAGCCAGGCTTTCAAGGGGCTTGAGCTGCATGTGGTGGTCGTGGCCGAAGACTCGGGTGAAGAGGAACGGGGCCTCGAACAATTGCAGGAGGTGGAACGGAAGTGTCAGGACTCCGGATACGTCCTCAATTGCCAGATGCTTCACGGCACGCCCGAAGACCAGATCGCCGAGTACGTCGGCAAACAGGCAATCGACCTGCTGGTCATGGGCGCTTACGGCCACAGCCGCATCCGTCACCTCCTCATCGGGAGCACCACCACCGAGATGATCCGCCGCTGCCGCATTCCCGTGCTCCTCTTCCGTTAGTGCCGGGTTTGGGGTCCCCGGCAGGGGTCCTGATTCAAAGGCGGCCGTTTTTTCGAGAAAAAGCTCCGGTTATTTCAACACTCCGCGAGCGGGCCGCGGCCGTGTCCGAAAGATGCCGTTTCGATTGGGAAATTACCGCTTGATCGAGTGCTCAGTGCCTGGCCTTGAATGGCCTCGACACGCGACGCCCGGGGCGCACGTCACCCGTCGGCGGGTCGTTTCCGCGCGTAAACGATTACCGCGAGGCCTGTCATCGCCAGGAACAGGGAGAAGAAGATACCCCGGGTCATGCCCAGGATCAGATCGGCGTCCGGCTCCCGGAAGAATTCGCAGAAGATGCGGGCCGCGGAGTAGAGCAGGAGGAACTCTCCGCTCAACTGGCCCGGATGAACCCGTGTCACATCGCTCTTCCAGAAGCGCAACTGCAGGTAGACGACGAGGAGGCCGCCTTCGAGGGCGGCTTCGTAAAGCTGCGAGGGGTGCCGCGGAGGAATTTCCTCCACCGGCGCTCCCGGTTGGCTGGCCGGGAAGATCACCGCCCAGGAGACATCGGTGACGCGGCCCCAGAGTTCGCCGTTGATGAAGTTAGCGATCCGTCCTAGCATCAGGCCGGGCGGGGCGAGGGTCGCGAAGATGTCGGCAACCCGGAGAAAACCCATCCGCTGGCTTCGGGCGACCCACAACAATCCGACAATACCTCCCAGAAAGCCGCCGTGACTCGCCATGCCGCCTTCCCAGACCTTGAAAAGGAAAAGGGGATCCTGCACGAACGTTCCGAGATCGTAAAACAGAACATACCCGATTCTCCCGCCCGCCAGCACCCCGATGATGATGGCGAACAGGGCGTTGCTCTGCTGGTCCGGGTTCAGCGGCGAGCGCCCTTTTTTGTAGTACAGGGCGAGCAGTCCGAAGGCAATCAGGAAGCTCAGGACATAGGCCAGCCCGTAATACCGGATACCGAAATCCTCGGTGAACCGGATCAGAAAGGGATCCAGATCGTGTACCCAGTAGTCGCGGTCCATCCGGTCTAGGGCTTGGATTGAAGGCCGGAGGACGGCGAGGACTCGTTCGCGGCGCGAACCTTCCGCTGCTGTTTTTCTATGAGGTTGCGCGACCGCGCCAGTTCCCGCATATCGACCGCCATGTCGTCTTTCTCAAAGATTTCGCGCCCGATGATGTGTTCCATAATATCTTCCATAGTGACCACTCCGGAGACCGAGCCGAATTCGTCGACCACCATGGCCAACTGCTGGTGGGTGCGCAGAAAAGTCTGAAGGGCGGCGGCGGCCGTCACGGTTTCCGGAATAAAGTGGATCTCCTGCTTCAATTCGTCCACTGTTTTCTCTTCCTCGCCGCTGGCGATGGCATGGAGCATGTCGCGCCGGCGGACCAGCCCGACGATCTCGTCGATGGTTTCCTCGTACACCGGCATCCGTGCAAAGGGGATGTTCGTGAAATCCTGCAGCACCTCCTTGACTGTCCTGGTTTTGTTGAGGGCCGTAACGACCGTGCGGGGAGTCATGATCTCGCTTACCCGGACATTGTCGAGGGACAGGGCATTGGCGATCATGTTAAGCTCGCTCTTGCTAAGGTGCCCGCCTTTTTCGCTCTTCTCAGCCAGCAGCATGATTTCTTCCTCGGGAGGATTGCCCTCCAGGTTCGTGCGGACCACGACGGTGGTGACCAGCAGCTCGCTCAGCCAGTTCACGGGCTTGAAAAACAGCCGCAGGTAATATAGAGGGTGAACGGCGTAGGGCTGCAGCGGCACCCGGTAGGCCACACCGACGTTCTTGGGAATGATCTCGGCAAAAACCAGGATGCCGAAGGTCATTCCGCCCGCGACGAGCCCGACCCATGCCTCGCCGAAGTGCCGCGCCGTGAGCCATCCGATAAGGATGCTGCCCAGAGTGTTCGCGATCGTGTTGACCGTCAGGATGGTGGAAATGGTTTCGTTGATGCCCTCTTTGAGCCGCTCAAGTAACTGGCCCCGCCGGGGAAATCTCTTCTTCAGGGCCTCAATCTCGGTGGGAGTCGTACTCAGTATGAGGGCTTCCATGACCGAGCAGAATGCGGACACGCCGAGTGTGAAGGTGACAGCCAGTATAAATGAGAGCATCTAATCAGCTCTAAATCTAAGTGCCCGCCGCAGTCGAAAGCAAGTTTTCTCGGGGCCGGGCACATAAGAGGGGCGACGGCGTCCGGCGCCTTTTTATTCAAGTTGATTCTTCAGAGGGTAACGCTTGCCCTGTCGTTGGTGTCGGGGCTTTCGGGCGGCACCGGCCGGGTGGCCCCGCAGGTGACCGCCGGGCGATACCGCGAGAAGTTGCGACGGGTTTTGCTATTAATCTTGAAAGAGGGGTCCCGGCGTGGTTCTTTGTGGCTTTTCGAGCATGAGAAAAGACCTCTTAATAATGTTGGCCGCTTCCGTCCTCCTTGTGCTGGGCCTTTCCGGCTGTGCCACGCTTCATAAAGGAAGCCACCAGCGAATTCCGGTTGAATCCGAACCGGAGGGGGCGACGGTATTTGTCAACAACGAGAGGTTGGGAACGACCCCCGTCGTCGTGCCTCTCTCCCGCAGGATGGGGCACGTGGTTCGGGTTGAAAAACGGGGCTTTGACGCGGAGCAGGTCCTTCTGTACACGGTGCCGAACGAGACGGAACAGGCGTTTTTGCGGTTTTCCACCGACAATTTCACCGGCGCCCTCAACGATCTCGATCCGTCGGAAGTCATTGTCGAATTGAGGCCGCGGCTGCTTCCGGCGAATCCCGGGGAGGATCCCGAAACGGAGAAGGAAGAGAAGCTGGCTCAGGCCGCGGAACAGCGGAGGCAGGGACGGTTCTCCGCGGCCGATTACGAGTATGTCGTCCGCAGGATTGAGGAATTCTACTCTCAGTGAGCGGCTTTGCGGTTTTCTTTCGATTTATGAGTTGAAAGGCCGGACGGACCCTCTAGGGTGAGTGGTGGCCAGGTCCTATGCAATGATGGGCGGGCGAACTCCGCCAGGACCGGAAGGTAGCAACGGTAGCACCGCTTCACATGTGCCGTAGGTTGCCTGGCCACTTTTTTCTTTTTCTGCGATGTCGGAAAGCTATCAGGTAATTGCCAGGAAATGGCGCCCTCAACTTTTTAAGGACGTGGCCGGCCAGGATCACCTGGTCCGAACACTGACCAACGCGATCGAGCAGGACCGCATCGCCCACGCTTACCTGTTTGTCGGCCCCAGGGGGACCGGCAAGACGAGCCTGGCGCGGATCTTTGCCAAGGCCCTCAATTGCGAGAAAGGCGTCTCCCCGACTCCCTGCAACAGCTGCGTGTCCTGCCGGACCATCACCTCCGGCAGTTCCATGGATGTCATGGAGATCGACGGGGCCTCGAACAATTCCGTCGACCAGATCCGCGACCTGCGGGACGATGTCCGCTACGCCCCCACCCAGGGAAAGTACAAGATCTACATCATCGACGAGGTCCACATGCTCTCGACGCAGGCCTTCAACGCCCTGCTTAAAACGCTCGAAGAGCCCCCCTCGCACGTCAAATTCATCTTCGCGACCACCGAAGCCCGGAAGGTCTTGCCGACGATTGTCTCGCGTTGCCAGCGATTTGAGCTCAAACCGATTTCCGAGGAGGTGATTGCCGAGCGTTTGGCTCATATTGCCGCCGAGGAGAAAATAGAGGTGGATAGGGAGGCGCTGCTCGTGATCGCCCGTCTCGCTTTCGGTGGCATGAGGGATTCCCAGTCGATCCTCGACCAGATGATTTCGTTCTGCGGCAAAAGCATCTCCGCGGCGGACGTTCAGGAGGTTTACGGGATCCTCACCCCGGACCGGATCCGGGAGATCGCCCGGTGCGTGATCGTGGGCGACTGCGGCGGGCTCCTGGAGCTGGTCGATGCGGTGGCTTCGGAAGGGCGGGACCTGTACCGGGCGCTCGTCGACCTTCAGGGGTTCTTTCGCGCGGCCCTTGTCGAAGGCGTTCGCCACAACGGACACAGCGAGCGGCTCGGGGGGGAAGTCTCCCCGGAACGCATCACCCGGATCCTCGAAATCCTGCGCGAGGGCCAGGAACAGGTCATGCACGGTCTTTCCGAGAAGATCAATTTTGAGATCGTCTTGTTGAACGCGATCGAGGCGGGACGCGCACGCGCGATTGATTCGGTAATCCGCGATCTGGCCGATCTGGCCGCCTCGCTTCCCCAGGAGGGAGCCGGCGAAAAAAAAAAGCGGGAACAGCCCCTGACGACGGTGACCGAGTAAACGTCGCCCGGCCCCCGGTCGAAAAGATCCCGCCGGCTTCACCCGGGGGAAGCAGCGCCTGGGGCGAGGGCGAATGGGCCGCCGCCGAACGTTCGGCCGATGCCGACCCGGTCGAGGCGCCGCCCCGTCCGCCGACCGAAGCCGCAACCCCGGCCAACGAATCCGCCCCGGCCCTTTCCCTTGACCAGGCGATCGAGAAAATTCCCGCTTCCACCCGTAACCAGCTCGATGAACTCTTCCGCGGCAAATTCATCCGCGTCGAACGGGTTCCGCGCGAAAAACTGCGTTGATAGTATGTCATCATCCACCGGAAAGAAAATCCTCATCACCGGCGCCAGTACCGGAATCGGCGCCGCGACCGCGGAGTACCTCGCAGAGGGAAACGAGCTCGTTATTCATTTCAACGCTTCCGGCAAGGAAGCCGAAACCGTGGCGGAAAAGGTTCGCGCACGCGGCGGCATTCCCCACCTCGTGCAGGCGGACCTTGGCCGCGAGGACGGGTGCCGGACGCTGGCGGATTTCGTGGAGACGAACCTCAAACAGTTGGACGTGCTCGTGAACAACGCCGGGAGCCTGGTCGAGCGCCAGAGTGTCCGGGAACTCGAATGGGAGCTCATGGAGCGGGTTTTTTCGCTGAATGTGTTTTCGCTCATGAAACTGTCCTCGCTGCTCGTGCCGATGCTGGAGAAGCGGAGCGGGGCCTGCGTCGTCAACGTGACTTCGATTGCCATGCGACACGGGGCGCCGACGGCCACGATCTACGGCGCCGCCAAAGCCGCGGTCGATTCCTTTACCCGTGGCATGGCGCGCGAGGTGGCTCCCGCTATACGGGTGAATGCCGTCGCTCCCGGAGTCATCGAAACCCCGTTTCACGAACGGTTTTCCTCGCCGGAAAAACTCAAGGAAGTGCGGGAAACCACCCCGCTCAAACGAAACGGCGATCCCGTCTGTATCGCCCGCACCATCGCCTTTCTCATCGACAACGACTTCATCACCGGCGAGACCGTCGACGTCAACGGCGGGTTGTTCATGCGGTAGCAGCGTGTCGTGCCTGCCCGGTCGATCCACTGAAAGAATGACCCGGGACGTTCCCTCAGGGGACCGTTTCCATAATCGTCACTGTCTGGCCGCGGTACGGAGCGGTTTCCCGTACCTTCCACCCGAGCCGTTCGTAAAAATGCTTCCGGTCGGGGGTGAACAGATAGAGCCGGCGAATCCCCAGCTTCTTCGCCTCCTCCATCATTCCGCGAACCAGGAGCGACCCGATTCCTTTTCCTCGCTGTCCGGATACGATATAGACACTGGCCAGCCACGGGGTTAGATGGCGATGGGTGTCCATGTCTTCTTCGATGAGGCTCGCCGAGCCGAGAAGGGTTCCCCTGCTGACCGCCACAAACGTGCACGGAATCTTTCCGGGCACCGCCGAGTCCTCCAGTTTCCGTATACGGTCTTCCAGAGTCTTGCCCGGGTTCAACCAGGACCATTCCCGGTGATGCCATTCGCCCAAAGTGGGGATCGAATCCGGAAAATCGCCGAGGGGCCGGATCCCGATGGAAGGGGAAATCGTTTCCGGGTCGGCCATGACTCACCCTTCCGGCGTTCGGTCGACTCGATCCCGTTCGCCCGGACCGTGCCCGGTTCCGGCAGTGGTCTCAGCGGAGGAAAACCCCGGCCCGCCTGCGAGGCACAGGGCAAGGATCCAGCCGGGAACCCCGCGTGTTGCCGGGGAACAGGATGGGCGGAGCAACCGGCGGCAGTCAGGTAAATGCAGCATGCCCGCAGGCTAATTCAGACCCAACAGGTTGAAAAGACCGAAAAAAACTTCTTGACTCCTTATGAGGTCTGTGGAGATGATCACAGTTACCAATGGCGTCGCCTTCTTTCAATCGAAATCCTCTGTACCGGCAGGTCGCCGATTTCCTTCGTGAGGAACTGGCCCGGGACAGGAGGCCCGGCGAACGCCTGGAATCCGAGGAGCGGCTTGCGGAGCGGTTTTCGGTTAGTTTGATCACCATCCGGGAGGCCCTCCGTCTGCTGGCGGGCGAGGGAGTGATCGAGCGGAGGCACGGGAAGGGGACGTTTGTGGCGGAGCGGGACCGGGAGCGGGACCAGGACCGGTGGAGCGCGGTCCTGATCGAGCGCGACATCGCCCACCCGCACGCTTCTTTTTTCCATATGCGGGTCGCTCAGGAGGTCCGGAGAATTCTCGAGGAGCAGGACCGGCCGGTGAAACTGTACATCGGACGGCTTCGTCCGGGCGAGAAGCAAGACGGGCTGACTTGCCGCGAATTTCTGACTGATCTTTCGGAAGATCGGATCTCGGGCGTGGTCGCGATCGATGTGCTTCAGGAGCCGTCCTGGATCGATCAGATGCGCCGCCTCCGCCTGCCGCTCGTTGCGACAAACGGAGCCCAGTACGGTCACATTCTCAAACTCGACCGGGAGCGACTGGTCCGGGAAGGGGTGGAAAGCCTGGTCGAAGGCGGACGCCGGAAACTCGCGATGATTGGTTGGGACGAGGAGGAAATCACGAGTTCGCTGCAGATCCCGTCGTACCGCGTGTTGTTCCGAAAAGCGCTCGAGGAACACGGTCTCCCGGTCGACGAGTCGCGAATCCGGACCGATCTGCATCCGGCCTATCCGGGTGGGGGTTGGGAGCAGTTCCGCGAGCTCTGGGCGGTGCGGTCCGGCCGTCCGGACGGCCTTCTGGTCTGCGATGACCTTCTTTTCCGGGACGCGGCGACGGCGATCCTGGATCTCGGCGTGAAAGTGCCCGGGGAATTGATGGTTGCTTCCCACGCGAACCGGAACTCGGGAATCTTCTGCCCGTTTCCGGTGGAAAAGTTTGAGGTGGATCCGGATCAGACGGCAAGAGCCCTCGTTGAGATCCTTCTCAAGGCGAAGAGCGGGGACGGTCCGGATTCCTCTCACAGGTTTCTGCCGATGAGCCGGGTACCGGCTTCTCCCGTCGTCAAACTTCGGGAGCAAAACGACGAATAGAAAACAGCGATGCGAATCTGGCTTACTGCGGCAACAAGTATAATCCTGGCAACGGGCGGAGTGATGAACGCGAACCTGGCGGATCGGCAGTGGAGCGAGCCGAAGGATCTCGGCCCGCTTCTCGAGAATATATCCATCCAGCATTGTGTGATCGGCGAAGAGGACGGCGAGCCGGCGGCGTACTTCACGGTGGCCGGGGAGCCGGCGGTGTTCAACGTCGTGGGCCTCGAGGATTACCGGCTGATCGATTCATTTTCCCTCGAAGGTGCGGACCGGGCCTGGAGCCACGCGGTGGCGAGCGACGGGTCCGTTTATATCGCAGGGGTCGGGAGCGGAGCATCGGGACACCTTTACCGGTACCGGCCCGGGGCCGGCGAAGTAGAGGACCTGGGGGCGCCGGTTCGGGGGCACAAGTTTATCTGGGCGCTCGCCGCCGACGAACGGGGCGGGGTATTCGGCGGCACCTGGGAGGGCGGCCATGTGTTTCATTTCGACGCGGATACCGGGGAGTATCGGGATTTCGGCAGGATCGATCCCGAAGAGGACTATATCCGCTCGATCGCTTTCCACAACGGCACCGTCTACGCCGGCTCGGGCGCGCGAAACGGGCGGGTTTGGCGAATCGAGCCGAAGAGCGGCGAGAGAAGCCGCATTGAGCTTCCGGTCAGGGAGGAGTATGCCGATGAAATCGACAACATGCGGAGCGCCTACCACCTGGCCGTCGCGGGCGATCACCTTTTTGCGTTTTTTGCAGCGTCCCGCGTGATGCTGGCTTACGACCTGCGGGACGATAAATGGTGGGACGAGACCTTTACCGGAGTGCGCGGGCCGGTAAGCGGGATTTCCTCGCCCGACCAAACACGGTTCTACTTCGTGAGTCGCTCCGACGGCTTTGTCGAAATCGATCTCGAAACCCGGAAATCCCGGGCGGTCGAACGCTTCGACGGCGCATTCCGGGGCGGCGGATGGGTCCGGTTTCGCGATGAGGAAAGTTTTCCGGACAAGGTCCTGGTGACGGTTCACGGGAGCGGGGGCGTCGACTGGTACGATTTCGAGTCCGGGGAGTCGGGGTCACTTCCATCCCTCGCCCAGGGAACGCCGACCCCGATCCATGCGCTGGAAATGGGGCCGGACGGCGCCCTTTACGCGAGCGGCTACATGGGATCGAGCGGGGCGCGATTCGATCCCGCGACCCGGGAGATCGAGACCTTTGGGGTCGGCCAGGCCGAAAGCATCGCTTCGACGGATAAGACGGTTTACTGGGGCGTCTACCCGGGCGCGAGGATTTATGCGCAATCCGCAGGAAAGGGGGAGCTTCCCTCGCCGCGGCGGGCTTTCGAAATCGGCCATCATCAGGATCGTCCGTATGTGATGACGACCGGGGGAGGCAAACTGTTCATCGGAACCATCCCCGATTACGGGCGCCTTGGCGGGGTCCTGGCCGTTCGCGATCTGGGGGAGGAAGGTTCCGGTACCGGCGACGTCCGCGTGTATCCGGACATCGTGGACAAGCAGAGCATTGTGGGACTGGTCCGGCACACTTCCGGTCTCCTGTTCGGGTCCACCTCTGTTTCGGGAGGATTGGGGATTGAGACCGAGGCCGAAAAAGCGCGGCTGTTCGTTTGGGATGTCGACAATGAAAAGAAAATTCACGAATGGAGTCCGGAGCTGCCCGGTGCGGAGAAAGCGCCGATGATCAGCGGCCTGTCGCTCGGTCCGGACGACAACGTCTGGGGCGCGATGAACGGGGTGGTTTTCGTCATCGATCCTGAATCTTTCCAAATCGTTCGTTACCGCAATGTCTACCCCGATGTCACCCGCTACGGTCGCTGGCGGCCGGTCCACCTGCGGTGGGGATCCGACGGCCTGCTTTATTCCGATATCGCCGGACGGATTACCGTTATCGATCCCGAAACGCTCGAGTCCCTGGATCTCGGAGTTCGCTCCGGCCTGATGGCCCTCGATCGGGAGGACAACCTTTATTACGTGAGGGGATCCCGCCTCATGATGATTTCAGCGAAAAACAACAACGAAGAGTAACCATGACTACGCATCGCATCTTGGAACCGACAGGGCGCCGCCGGGCGGCCGGCGGATTTACGTTGATCGAGCTGCTTACCGTGATCGCGATTATCGGCATCCTGGCCGCCATCCTGATCCCGGTTGTCAGCAAGGTCCGGGAATCGGCCCGCGCCGCGAATTGCACTTCGAATCTCCGGGAGATCGGAGGTGCCATTGCCCTTTACACCAACGATAACGGCCGCACGCCGCCGTCCCGCGATCCGCGCTCGACCGGGGGCGCACGGACGCTCGCATGGACCCTTTGGACGTATGTGGGCTACGATATGAGCAGCTTCGGCTCCGAAATGAGCGGGCGGACCGGGAATCAGATGACCGTGTTCAATTGTCCCTCGACCGAAAACAATCCCATTCCCACGCCCGATTCCACGGTGTTCACGTCCCGTCCGCATTCCTACATTCTCAATATGGGAGCCGCGGCCACCATCCTGGGGGGTGACTTCGAAAACGGGGTGAATAACGGCTTTCCTATCGAGAATCTGCATACGCCCAGTCGCACCGTTTCCGTCTTTGAATGCTCATTCTATTACGGGGGGGCAGATCATTACCACAACCAGTACGGACTGATGAGCCACGATGGTTCGTCGAACTTTCTCTACTGGGACGGCCATGTCGAACGCTTCAGCTACGAGGACGTCCCCGACGAATCGAACGATGTCTTCTGGTCCGGCCACTGAGGGCGGCGGCACCTTTTTCCATGAACCTAAATCTTGGACGGAATCTATGAGCAAACCAAACAAACTTCTCGTGTTCGCGGCCGGCGCCGGTTTTGCCGCCGCAACCGTATTGAACGCCAATATATCGTTGACCGACGATTTTAACGACCGTGAGGTGGGCGACGAACTGATCGGTTCGACCACTTCCGGCGGCCAGTGGGTGTGGACCGCCGCCTCCGAGGCGCAGCCGCTGATCGCCGAGGATGGCGACCGTACTTATGTCGATTTCGGTTCGGACAACCACGAGTCGATGGGCTGGCAGTCGGCCGACGACGGCAGCCACCTGCGCGTCGATCCGGACGGCAAACTGGTCATCGAGTTCGACTACCTGTACCTGACGCCGTGGGGTGACAACAATGCCTTCAACGTGCGGTACCTGATGGAGGAGCGCTGGCTCAACCCCCTCAGCGGCGGCCACCCGGACCCGCAGGGCTACGGACTCCGCTTGCGGGTAACCGGGGACGAAACACTCGATTACGATATACGCCAACGGGGCGGGGGAGACTGGACCTCGGTCGCGGGTACCGAGGGGACCTTCGAGACCTCCGGCCTGCTCGATTCCGACGGGGACACCCCGGGCCGTTCGGTTCGGATCCGGCTCGAGGTGGAGGGCAATCACCAGAGCCTCTGGATCGACGGCGAGCACAAATTCACCGTCGACATCGATCCGCTGCCCCAGAACGAGGAGTTCACCGGCGGTTACGTTCAGATGTGGACCAATGGCAGCCGCCGGCGGGCCATCGACAACCTCTCCATCGAGGGCATTCTCCCGGAACGTCCCGAACCCGGGTTTGCCGAATGGGTGCTGGAAGACGACTTCGAAAACCGCGAGGCCGGGCAGGATCTCATCGGTACGGTCACTTCCGACGAGCAATGGGAATGGACCTACCACAGCGCGGTGTCGCCGGTCATCGGCGAACACGAAGGGCGCAAGTTCGTTGATTTCGGAGGTGAGGACCAGTTGTCCATGACCTGGCAGTCCACCGACAACGGTGAGTACTTCCACCTCGATCCGGAGGAAACCCTGGTTTTCGAATACGATTACCTCTACCTCACGGCCTGGGATGACCCCAACTTCTTGAATCTCCACTACCTGCTCGACGACCGATGGACCAATATGGGAGGCGCCAGCGATCCGACCGGCTACTCGCTGCGCCTGCAGGCGGCGGGCGTCAATACCCTCGAATACGCCATCCGCCACCGTTCCGGCGGGAGCTATTCGTCCGTTCCGGGTACCGAGGGAAGTGTCGAGGTGCCGGGGCTTATCAATACCTCCGACGGGGAAACCCCGGGCAACCCGGCGCGGATCCGCTTGGAAGTCCGGGGCAACCACCAGAGTCTCTGGATCGACGGCGAGCACCAGTTCACCGTCGACATCGATCCGCTGCCGCAGAACGAGGAATTCGAAAACGCGTTTGTCCAGTTCTGGTCCAACAGTGCCCGTCGCCGGGGTTTGGACAACCTCGCGATCGGCTACGTGGGGGAGGATGTTCCCGCCGCTGGATTCGACGATTGGCTCGACGGTTATTTCACTGAGGATCAGATCGGCGACGAGGACGTCAGCGGCCCCAACGCCGATCCGGCGGGAGACGGGATTCCGAACTTCCTGAAATACGCCTTGAACCTCGATCCCTGGGAATCCTCACGTTCCGCTCTGCCGGCCGCCGGCTGGGAGGACGGTCAGCTTTCGTTGACGTATCGCCGTCTCAAGGACGCCGAGGATGTCAGTTACATTGTAGAGGTCTCCAGCGACCTGGTCGACTGGGAGTCCGGACAGGACTACGTGGAGGTTGGCGCTGTTTCCGATGAAGGTGATGTCGAACGGGTCGAGGCGCTCGCGGTCGCCTTTCCCGGGGGCGCGGATCGTGGATTCATGCGCCTGCGGGTGGTCCGGGAATAGTCTTATGCAAACGACGTGGAACTTAGGTTCCGCAAGGCGGCGGCTCACAGGTTGAGCCGCCGCTTTTGTTTTGGCTCTGGCGTGTACGTCGTGGGGGCAGGATCGAACGACGGTGCCGAAGCGTTGGCCGCATTCATTTTGGAACTGCACTACCAGGGAAAACCCGGTAGGAAAACCGGCATGAAATCGATAGCTTTTTCCGGCTTGATCGTGCGACCATTCCAACCCGGGGACGCCGATGCGATCATGGAGATTACGAAGGCCGCCTGGGACGGTGTGACCATGGCCGAATTGCGTGAGAAACAATTGGGACTCGTCGAGGGAAAGCCCTGGCGGGAACACAAGGCCGGTTCGGTACTGGCACAGTGTCAACGCCGTCCGGATTGGGCTTTGGTGGGGCTCGTCAATGGGGAAATTATCGGTTACGCGACCATGAGTCTGAGTCCCGGCGGGGAAATCGGGACCGTCGGCAACAACGCCGTTCATCCCAGGTGGCAGGGGCGGGGTATCGGAACGGCACTTATCGGCGAGGTTGTCCGCCGGTTGGAGGCAGCGGGCGTTCGGCTGTTGGAGGTCGCAACCCTGAAAGAGGACGCCGCCGCCCAGCGCGTTTACGAAAAGCTCGGTTTCCAAGAGGTCACCCGGACCCTTCATTACAGCCGCAGACCCCTGGCCGGGGAGTCAGGTGTGACGCCAGTGTAAGTCATTGCCGTGGCTGCTGCCGTCATCAAGTGAAGACGGGCAGGCGCTGAAAGCGGTCAGACAACGGTCCCGCTCAGCGGACGCAGCGAGAAAAACGTATCGTAAATCGTATCGCCGATTCCGTTGATACGCAACTGACAGCGATCAAGATACTCGTGCAGGCCGGCCTCCATGATCTCCTCGACGCGCATGTAGGTCAGATCGGACCTCAGCTGTCCCAGTCGCTGTTCGGGGACATTCTGAAAGGCGCCCTCGCTCGAGCCCGTAATGGCATGCAGGGATTCCGCCGTGCGGTTCAGGCAATACAGCACGGCGCGCGGAAACTGGCGGTCGAGAAGAAGAAACTCAACAACGCGGGAAGGGAGGATTTCTCCGTATTTCTGCCGGTACATTTCAAAAGCACTCGCCGATCGAAGCACGGCCCCCCATTGGATGTCGTCCACGGACATCCCTATATGTTCGACGGTGGGCAGGAGGATGAAGTATTTCACGTCCAGCAACCGGGTGGTCTTATCGGCCCGCTCCAGCATCCGGCCCAACCGGCAGAAATGCCAGGCCTCGGCGTGCGTCATCGTGGCTTCCATCAGCCCCTGGAACAGCAGGGAGCCCATCTTCATCCGGGTATAAAATTCGTGCGGGGATTCAAGGACGTCGGGATCGGCAGCCGCGCGGTTGACATAGAGGTACATGCGGTTCAATTGCTCCCAGATCTCCGTCGTAATGGTCGATCGTATCGTGCGCGCATTTTCCCGGGCCGCGGTCGAACAGGAGAGAACTGAATTCGGGTTATCGCGATCAAAGGCCAGGAATCGAATGACGTTTGCCTGATTCGCCTCGCCGTAGCCGGCATCGAAAGTGGCATGGTCGCCCATGATGGTGACCAGAGGCCGCCACTGGGTATCCTCTTCGCCCTCCAGGTCCAGGGTCATGTGGGAGTTGACCTCGATCGACCGGGCGACATTCTCGGCGCGTTCGATGTAGCGACCGATCCAATACATGGAATTGGCGACACGACTTAACATACCCTCATTTTCACTGGGTTAAGACCCACGTGTCCTTGCTTCCGCCCCCCTGGGAGGAATTGACAACCAGGGATCCCTTGGTAAGAGCCACACGGGTCAAGCCGCCCGGCATGACATAGATATCTTTTCCGTAAAGGATATATGGCCTCAGGTCCACGTGCCTCCCTTCAAAATGATCCCCGACAATCACCGGGGCGCGGGACAGAGACAGCGTTGGCTGCGCGATATAGTTTCGAGGGGAGCGCACGATGCGCCGGGCGAACTCCTCCCGCTGTTCCTGAGTGGAGTGGGGACCCACCAGCATGCCGTACCCGCCGGATTCATTGGCGGCCTTAACCACCAGTTCGTCCAGGTGTTCCAGCACATACGAACGGTCCTTCTCTTCTTCGCAAATATAGGTCGGCACATTCGGCAGAATAATATCCTGATCGAGATAATACTTCACTATACGCGGCACATAGTTGTAGATCACCTTGTCATCGGCAATGCCTGTGCCCGGCGCGTTCGCGATCGCGACGCCGCCTTTTTTGTAGACTTCAAAGAGGCCGGGAACGCCGAGCATCGAGTCCGGCCGGAAAACTTGAGGGTCGATAAAGTCGTCGTCAATGCGCCGGTAAATGACGTCCACCCGCTGCAGCCCTTTGGTGGTTCGCATGCATACGAAGTTGTTGTCGACCACCAGGTCGCTGCCTTCCACAAGGTCCACCCCCATCTGTTGAGCCAGAAAGGCGTGTTCAAAGTAGGCTGAATTAAAAGCACCCGGCGACAGCACGGCAACCGTCGGTGAGGATTGGCGATCGGCGGCCAGGTGTTTGAGTGTCTCCAGTAAATGGCTGGGGTAATCCGAAACGGGACGGATATGGGATTGTCGGAAGACGCGAGGAAACGTCCGCTTCAACACCTGCCGGTTCGCAAGTACGTAGGAAACGCCGGAGGGACAGCGGAGATTGTCTTCCAGGACGTAAAAGCTTCCGTCCTTGCCCCGGATCAGGTCCGTACCCGTGATATGGCACCAAATACCTTTGGGAGGCTTCAGGCCCGCGCACTCGGACAGGTGGCTGGTGGCGGACAGCACACGTTCTTTGGGAACCACCCCGTCGCGCAGTATCTTCTGGTCTCCGTAAATATCATCGATAAAGAGGTTCAGTGCTTCGATGCGCTGGCGCAGTCCCGTCTCGATCACATCCCATTCGCGCGCCGAAATAATGCGGGGGATGATGTCAAAGGGGAAAATGCGTTCCGTTCCTCCCACCGCACCGTAGGCGTTGAAGGTAATCCCCATCTGCATCAACGCCTGTTCGGCAGTGGCCTGACGGAGGATCAGTTCGTCGTTTGAAAGGGAATCGATCCGGTCCACGAGCAGTTCGGCGCCAAAGCGCGCCTTGCCCGGGCCTTCGAGCAGCTCGTCGTAGAAGCCGTTTGTCTCGTAGTCATCAAATCGCATCGCGGGATTTCCGGAACTGATGATGGACACGCCATGGAGAATCGTCAATAAGACTCAGGCGAAGTGGCCGCGAAGCCCACGGTCTTTTCATTTGCAAGCTTTAATCCCCTTTTTTTAACCAAAAATCTCAAATTTCAAATTCACGATCTGAAATGCTTTTTCATGCGGCCTTCAGAGGCCAAATGAAAAAGCCGTGCCGCGAAGCCCTGGCAGCCCGTCGGGCTTAGGTTTTCGGAAATCGTTGAAGATTTCGGAACGTTCGGAAGGCCGGTGACATTTACTCGGATTTCGACGGACTGCTAGGAGGCGCCCCCGGTAATCTGGCGTTGCTCACTGCGGACATCCCGGCATACCGAGTGGACGAAGCGCAGCTTTTCCACAACCGGCGCCACCATGATCTCCGGTACCATATCCAGCAATCCCAGGGTGCGGCTCATCTCATTCAGGCCGATTCCCAGCCGCTGATAACGGCCGACCATCCAGTCCAGGTCGTCATCCTTGAACCAGGGGCCCGGAAGAAATCCGATTTGCACGGCTGTCTCCAGGGCGCTGACCATATCCAGGTACATGGCGAACGTTTCCGCCCAATCCTCCCAGGGGTGCATGGACGCGTAGGCGCTGACGTGGCTCTCCGCCCAATCGGGGCGGGCGCGGCTCCCGTAATAATTCTCCAGTGCCGTGGCATAATCCGGATGGTAGGGATCCCCGAAAATCGACGTAAATTCGGCCTCCCGCCATCCCTTGATGAGGATTTCCCAGTAATAGTGTCCGATTTCATGACGGAAATGGCCGATCAGGGTGCGATGCGCCTCCCCCATGTCCACGCGCAACCGTTCCCGCTCCACTTCGTCGGCTTCTCGGATGTTGATCGTGATGTGGCCGTCCGCATGCCCGGTATAGACCCGTTCCTTGGGCCCCATGGACCTCCAGAAGTCAAAGGCGGGAATCACATCGTCCTTGAAGTGGAACGAAAGTGGCGGCTCAAAGCCCTCGGATGCCGTCCCGTGCGGAAGGTTCAGGAGCTCGAGGTCGTAGAACAGCCGGCGTTTCGCGACTTCCAGCCGGTACCATTTGTCGAGGTTGCCGGCGACGTGTAAATCCGGGATAGTCAGGTTATACCGGCAACAATCACAGTACGCCTGCGACGGAGCTTCCCCTCCGGGCGCGACGATGCAGCGGTTGCAGACGTTGTACTTCGAGTAGTTGGTGCATTTGACAAGGATCGCGCCGCAGGCGGGATTGCCGCACCGGGCCTTCCCGTTGCCGGTATCGGTCAATGGCGTCAGGGTGTTGCAGGCCGTGCAGAAACCGAGCTCCGAGTCGCAGCGCAGGCACCGGCTGTTTTCGAAGAAAAGCGGCTGACCGCACGAACAGGTGTAAATTTTCATAACGGGCGCGCTACAAGTTAACGCTTCCACCCTATTGCTAACCGTGGCACACTTCAGGTTGCAAGAACAGACCTGAAGAGCCCATGAGAATCCACATAGATTATCAGGCCGCCTACGAGTACGAGGAGCCGGTCTCGCTTTCCCCTCACATCGTCCGCGTGCTCCCCCGATGCACCAGGTTTATCCGCATGATCGATCAGGAGTTTCATTGCGGCGGCGGCGCCCGGGTTCAGTTCCGGCGGGATCTTTACGATAACGAAACAGCCTGCTGTTTTTTCCCGTCAGTGGTCCGCGCCTTTGGGATTTCTCTCAGCACCACGCTTCAGCTGACGACGTACAATCCTCTCGATTTTCTCCTGGATTCCCGCGGACTTTCGATACCTCCGGCGTACTCGGAATCCGAGCTCGCTGTCCTGGAGCCGCATCTGAGGGACTTGTCCGGCGTTCGCCTGCCGGCTCCGCTCGCTCCGGAGGGATCGCGATCGACCGTCGAAACGCTGATGAGTATGATCTGCTGGACAAACGAGGAAATCGCCTACGAGCGGCGGGACGAGGGGGCGCCTCTGTCTCCGGAAGAACTGCTGAAACGGAGGGCCGGGTCCTGCCGCGATTTCACGGTTCTCCTGGTTGCCGCGCTCCGTCAGAACGGGGTGGCGGGGCGCCTGGTCAGCGGATTCCTTTGGGAGGGGCCTTCAGAGAGCTCCAGGGTGGCTGAAAATTCTCTGCATGCCTGGGTGGAAGCCTATCTGCCCGGGGCCGGCTGGCTCGCCCTCGACCCGACCAACGGGAGTTTTTGCGATCACCGCTCCATCGCGACGGCCGCGGGGGCGTCGGCGGAAGACATTGCTCCCGTCAGCGGCACTTACTACGGCGAACGCCAGGTTCCCAGCCGGTTGACGCCCCGCCTGACGATTTCCGAAATCGAATGACCAGGGAATGTTCAGGATCACCAACGAGTCAGAAAGGTTTCCGGAACCCCCGCTCGCAGGAAAAACCGGGAGACGGAGCCTCCGCCCGCACCGCTTTATCGCCAATTGAAGAATCGTGCCGACAGAAATGAAACCAAAAGAAATCATTGTCAGCGACCGTATGCAGCCAAGCTATCGCTACCTGCTCACCAAACCTGTTGGTCGTTGCTTTCATCCGGAGTTTTCTCCCGAGCTCTCCCCGAAGCAAATGCTGGTATTGGGCGTTTTCGGAGGGAAGTACATGACCGATTGTGTTCAGGAGTTTCCTTCATCATGGTTCACAAAGGCCAAGCTGTCACCGGGGCAGGCGGACCCAAAGGTGAACTTTTTCAAGGTTTCCGCTTCCAGGCCCCTTTCGTATTGGATAGAGAAGGGATGGATTCGCCCCCAGGACCCCAGGGGATGGTTTCAGTGGTACTGTCGCTACTACATGGGCAGGCGTTCGGAAGATGACGAACGTCAGATCAAGAGGTGGCTGGCCATGCGGCGCCACATTGCTCAGCTCAAGAAGCACTGTCGCAAGGGAGACTGGACGTGCCGGCCCGTCCAGCGGCAAGCCCTCCTGCATTGGGCCTATGACAGTAGAAAGATGTGATCGGAGGACCAAACCCTGACACCGTGAATGCGGTTTTCAAGGAAATGGAGGACGGTCCGGTGGTATTGAGCTTTTCATGCGGTGGGGGGACGGTTAGAAAGGGAGTATGTCAGAACCGAAAGTTGTGGTGGTGGGCGCGGGGAGTTTGTTTTTCGGGCGGAAGGCGATCTGGGGGATGACGCATCTGGAAGGTCTGAGCGAGGGGACGCTCGCTTTGGTGGAGACGGATCCGAAACGTCTGGAGCTGCTTCTGGGGTTGGCTCGGCGCTGTGTCGAATCTGCCGGCAGTCCCTTGAGGATAGAGGGGACGACGGATGTTGCGGAGGCGCTGCCCGGAGCCGATTTCGTGGTGCTGAGTTTCGCCCGCCGCAATGCCCATTATCGCAAGATCGACTGCGAGGTTTCGGCGAAGTACGGTATCCGTATGTGTTCCGGCGATACGATCGGCCCGGGTGGGGTTTTTCGGGCGATGCGGGAGCTGCCCGAGATTCTACGGGTAGCCGGGAAGATTGAGGAATTGTGTCCGGAAGCCTGGGTGATCAATTACATCAACCCGACGTCGGTCAACGGCATCGGTCTGATGCGCCATACGCGCCTGAAAAGTTTTGCTTTGTGCGATACCCTGCACATGCCCCACGTGAGACGCAAGTACCGGGAGATGGCCGGGATCGCGGAAGCGGACGAGGGGCGGTTTCACCTGGAGATCGCCGGGATCAATCATTTCACCTGGGTGCTGGAGGCGAGTTTCGACGGAAGGGATGTCGGGCCGGAGATCCGGAGGGCGATGGAGGTGAAAGCGGCGGAGGAAACCGACACCGGTTATGCGAAGGGTCGTTTCAATCATACCTATGCCCTCGCGCTTTGGGATCTTTTCGGCCTCTGCCCCGCCTGCGTCTCCCACACCAAGGAGTACCTGCCGTTCTGGCAGGGCAAGAACACCGCTCCGCGCCGCTTCGCTCCGCTATCGGTATTCGACGCCGACGAACGCGCGGAGGTTACGCGGAGAGCCTGGGAAGACATTGCCGCGTACGGTTCCGGCGAGAGGCCGATCGAGGAGTTTCACGACAAGACGGTTTCGGACCACGCCACCGATATCAT
>PWMU01000013.1 GCA_003558065.1 Opitutia bacterium
TGATGATAACGTCAGATTGAAGCGTCTTGTCCAACCGGACCGCCTCGCGTCCATCATTCGCTTCGCCCAGCACCTCGATATCCTCTTCATTGTTCAACAGTGAACGCACTGCCTGGCGAACCAGCCTGTGGTCATCAACCAATATGACTTTGATGGGATTGTTAATAATTCTCCCCTTGCTCAGGGCGGTCGGGAGTAGCGAGCGAGTAGGCGGGAGCCCCATTCCAAAGCCCAAAACCCGTCTCTTCGTCAAACTTACGCATCCTTTCAGCCTAGACCGTAGCCTCACTCAGGTCAATCCTGCACCTTGGTTTTTAATATTATTTTAAACTAAGTAAAAAAAGCGACAAAAATTGATGGATTTGCGCAATGGCCTTTTCGTCCGGCGGAAGTGGTCAACCAGGAATCGTTCCAGGTTGGAGTCAGGTCCTCCGGCACCCGACTCCCGGCGCGCCAAAGGTCTGGCGATGACCTCCCGTCTCCCGGATCAATGGATTGAAAGCAGGGACGGGCCGGCTCGAACGGGTCATTATCCCAGGACACGTCCGGGAAAATTCAAATTCCCAACCTCACGCCCTTCGACGACCCCCTCCGAACAAGGTGCCTCCGAGTCCCACGACTGTTAGAACGGTACCGATGATAAGCATCCAGATCGCCTTGTCCGTTGGCGAGCCGGTGAAGAAGTTCGAAACATCCGAACTGAAGGAGTCGGCGGCGCTGATCCCAAAGATAATGAGCACAATACCGCCGGCGAGGCAACCGAGTGATAGCATTCGATTCATCATAGTGTTCTTTCTAAACGGTCTTTCGCCCCTGTAGCAGGGAAAGAACGATCATTATAACTGCTACGACAAGAAGAACATGCAGGATGCCCCCCATCGTGGAGCTGGTAATCAAACCGAGCGCCCAGAGGACGATTAGAATTATAGCGATTGTTAATAGCATGGGATTTCTCTCTTTCTTACTGTATTTTGATTCTCAGGACTCGACGTGTCCGGTTAAAGTCACGTTCTTATTTCCACTAATTTTGCGGCGCTTTAAGTGAACCGGACGGCAGCAGTTCATTCATCTTCCGGAGCAATTCGGTGATTGAAAAGGGTTTCCTTAAAGCCGTACCGGGCGCAAGCAGCTTGAACAGCTCCGGATCACTCCAGTGCATGTTTCCCGACATCAGAATGACCGGAAGAACAAAAGAGTTGTCCCGCATCCTGCGGACAAGCTCCAATCCCTTGAGCCTGGGCATGTCATTGTCGGTGATGAGCAGAACATAGACTCGACCACGCCGCTTCGCCGTCCCTGGCCGATTCGACGTCGTACCCCATTCCACACAATCGAATAGTCAGCAATTTCAGGAGTTGCGGATTATCTTCGACGATCAGCACTCGAAAAGAACGATCTCCGGGGGACCGCTGCTTTGTGGCCGGTTTTCGGATTCGCGGCGATGGCGCGACGGCGCTTTCGATTGGACGATTATGTTTCATAGCTTTCTTCATACCACGGAAAGAATTCATAGTCTCACTGTACACACAATAAGACTGCGACGCCATGGGGACTTCTACTACTCGCTTCGAACGCCCTCGCGGCCGCCTTTCTTTAGGGAGCACCGGGATTCAGGCAAATCCGGGCGCCGAACACCTCTCACCGTATGAGGGATTGCATTACCAAAGGCGAACCACGACCTGCCGAATATGAATCTGCTGGAGGGGTATAAGTTGATTTTCTGGGGAGAAAGTTCTGACTATCGTCCGGACCGCAAGCATGGGCAGAACTCCCCATAGCGCCGCAAATGGCAATCGTCTAATATCTTTATCGACGGAAGAGAGAGTCGGTCCGCTCTTTAAACGGTGCCGATCGAACGGACCAAACCCTGCAACAGGTGGATAGAAACAAGCACTAATAAACGGAGAATAAAAAATGTCATTTACAAAAATTATTTTGGGAGTCGGATTATCAACGGCGATAGCGGGAACATTTGCTCATGCGCAGGAAGGAGCCGGATTTTCGGAAGGGGACCGGATCTTTACGCTCAGCGGCGGCGGATCGAGCGATCACGACTTCGATTCGACCACGGCGTCGATCCAACTGGGCTTGGGGCAGTTCCTCAACGATTATGTCGCAGCTGGTGTGCGCCAGGATCTCAGTGTCGCCGATCTCACCGACAGCAATGACTGGAACGCGTCGACCCGCCTGGGTATCGATTTCTATCCTGCTACGGGCCGGGCCGCGCCGTACATTGGCGCCAACATCGGCTATATCTACGGCGATGTCGTCAGGGACCAGTTCATCGCCGGACCCAATGTGGGAATCCGGTATTTCATTAACGACACGACGTTTCTCACTCTCGGTGTGGAGTATCAGTTCCTGTTCAAGGACCGCGATGAGGCGCAGGATGCGTACAAAGACGGACGCTTCGTTTACGAACTTGGCATGGGTGTGAAGTGGTAGGCCCACCTACCGGAGGGAGCGGGGTCAAACCTGAATGGCACGGTTAAGCTCAAAGAACACGCTTCCAGCCTGTTGTCTCAGGCTGGAAGCCTAAGCTACTTCGAGCGAGCGCCTTAACCGAGAGCACCATTCGGTCAAACCTCGGGAAGACAGAGTTCCCCGCGCAACAAGGCGCGGGCGGTCTTGAAGACAATGAAGGCCGTCAGGAGCACCAGCGCCAGAACAAACACGGTCCCCAGGATGCCGAAACCGTCCATTCCCGTAATCGCCTGGTACCGGAACGTCGCCAGGCTCAGGGCGGCCACCGGGAACGTGTACGCCCACCAGGAAAGGTAGAACGGCACTTTCAGAAAACGGTCGGCGAACGTCAGCACCATGAGCCCGGTGAAGAGCGCGTGGAAATACAGTACTTGCGCAATCGTATCGAGCTCCCCCGTCAGCGCCACATAACTCAGGAAAGCGACCGCCGGGGGGGCGATGAGGATGAACAGGGTGGGCAGCAGCTTCGGCGGCAGACCGCTTTCGAAGATGATCCGGTTCACGGTCATCGTCAGCAGGACCAACCAGAACACAATCCCGATGCTGAAGAAAAACCAGGCCACCTCGACCGGGGCGTGGCGAACCCCGGCCAGCGGTACCAGGAGCGTCCCGACAACGGGGATGAACCAGACGGGATTGAGGTTCTGAACAGTCACGCTCCGGAAGATCCAGACGCGCAGCGTGCGCAGCAGCAACACCAGGTGCAGCACGGCACCCGCATACCAGAGGCCGGCGGACAACGCCCGGCTGGTGTCGAGGTAGCCGATGGCAAACAACAGCAGGGAGATCGAGATCGCGGGAAAAAAATTCATCCGGACCGGATGGTGGAATTCGGTCCGCACCTCTTCCGGAAAACGGAGAAATTTGACCCCATAGGCTCCGGTCAGCAGGAGGAACCAGAGCGCCGTGGCATGCAGCAAACCCTGCCCGAGGGACGCCGCCCACGGAACGCCCGGAATGTGCCCGAGACTGATGGCCAGCCCGCAAAGTCCCATCACCGACCCGTAAAACGGAATCGGCAAATGCCGAATGCAGTCGGAGGTTATAACTTCGGACGTGGATGACTCGTTCATAATTTCTGCCTGGATACGCGCGTGCACACTGGAACCGCAACCCCCCTTCGCGCGCCACGCTTCAGATCCGGTACATGAACCGGGCCATCGCCTTGAGAGCGCCCGATTCCATCCGCTTCATCATCCACGTCTCCGCCACCCGCTTGCTCAGGAAGCCCATCGTGGGAAACGAATGCTGCTGGAGCATGATGTGGTGCAGACGCAAACCGTTCTGGATCGCAAGCGCCCATTCGTTGATCATCTCGCCGCTTCCCCGGCCGACGATGCCGACTCCGTGGATACGGCCCCATTTCGAGGCAAGAACCTCGACGTAACCGACGGGGACGTTTTCGGCGATCGCCGCGCCGTAGTCCTCGTAACGCACCCGGATCTTCTCGTACCGGGTCCCGGCCTCCCGGAGCTGTTTCTCGGTTCTGCCGACCTGTGAGATCTCCGGGTCGGTGAACACCGTCCACGGCACGGTGAAGCGCCGGAAATCCTTTTTCATCGGCCAGGGAAGCATGGCGTTCATCAGCGCGATCATGCCCTGGTGCATGGCCGCGTGGGAAAGCTGGGCGTGGCCGTTGCAATCACCGACCGCGTAGATGTGGCGGCGGTTCGTGCGCAGATAGCGATCGACCTTGATACCCCGGCGGTCGTGCTTGATGCCGGCGTTTTCAAGCCTGAGCGGGGCGAGATCCAGGCTGCGCCCAGCCGCCACCAAAAGCTTTTCCGAAACAATCCGTTCGCCCTCGTTGGTGTACACCGCGATGCCGTCCTCCTCGGCGGCCACTTTTTCGATGCCCCGCTTGTTGTACACCCGGATCCCCTCCGCGGTCAGGCTCTCCTCGAGCAGCGCCGCCGCGTCGGGACTCCCGACGGGAACCAGGTGCGCATCCATGTGCGCGATGGTCACCTCGCTTCCCAGGCGCCGAAAGGCCTGGGCCATCTCGCAGCCGATCGCCCCGCCCCCGACGATCGTCAGGCTCTTCGGAATCTCCTTCAACTGGAACAGGTTGTTGTTCGTCAGGACCGGCACCTCCTTGAGCCCCGGAATCGGAGGCAGGGCGGGCTGCGTCCCCGCCGCGATGAAGATGCGCTTCGCCGAAATCTTCCTGCCGTTGATTTCGACCGTATGCGGGTCCACAAATCCCGCCATCCCTTCCCCGAGAACAAGCGAAACCTTGTCGAACATGTTCCTCGTCTTCGCCTCGTTGATGTAGTGCAGATCCTTCGCGATCTTTTCAAACGGCTTGCGAACGGCCGGAGCCTCGACCGCGTCGAGCTCCATCTCCGGGAAACGGCTCGGTGCGTGGCGGTACTCGGCGATCCGCAGCAAGGCCTTGCTCGGGATACAGCCGACGTTCATGCACTCGCCCCCGATCTTGCGGGCCTCGATCGCACAGACCTTCAGGCCCATCTGCACCGCCATCGCCGATACCGCCATCCCCGCCGGCCCCAGCCCAATTGTCAAAACATCGTAGTCGTAGTTGCTCATTATGCCTCCAATAAGTTTATTATATAATCATACACGCATATAATAGGGTGGCAAGGAAAATTTTTCCCGCACGCACCTTTTTCGAAGCCCGGCCATCGCGGGGACCGCACTCAATGCGGAATCACACCCATCCGGCAGGGGCAGACTCCGGCCCCCGACTCCCGCAAACCGAAGAATCCTGGACAACAGGGCAAACGTTTGCGCCTATTCGGGTCCTCTTTCCCCGCTTCTACGGCGATCGCCCTGGCGGCGGCGCCGTTTCCCCCTGCAGACGAATTGGTTTTGTCGAATATTCGCTTGACAGCATATTCGATCCGTGTGATTTACGTGGCATGCAAATCATTCAGGCCTACCAGTGTTTTTGCGATGAAACGCGCCTGCGGATCTTGAACCTTTTGCTGGAGGGGCCGCTCTGCGTCTGTCACCTGACCTCCATTCTCGGTGTGCCGCAACCGAAAGTGTCCCGCCACCTCAAGGCCTTGCGGGACGGGGGCGCGCTGGAAACGGAACGGTGCTACAACTGGACGATCTGCCGCCTGCCGGCAACCCCGAGTCCTCTGCTGGAAGCCAATCTCAAATGCCTCCAGGATCTGAGGGCGGAAGAACCGTGTTTCAAGGTCGATCTCGAAACCCGCAAGCGCACAGTCGCGCGTATTCTCAGGGATCCCTGCGACGATCTCCCCGCGCAAATCCGGAGCCTGGCAAAGGACTGCTGCTGATTCCAAAGCCTGAATCGATGAAATCCAAGGTTCTCATTCTCTGCACCGGCAACTCCTGCCGCAGTCACCTGGCGGAAGGCATCCTGCGGGCCTCGGCGGGCGACCTTTTCGAGGTCTACAGCGCGGGATCGGAACCCAAGGGGCACGTCCACCCTCTCGCCCTCGAGGTTCTCAAGGAAATCGGCATCGACGCCTCCGGGCATAAGTCGGAGCACTTCGACCAGTATCTCGACGCCGGCATCAATACCGTGATCACCGTCTGCGGCCATGCCGACCAGGCTTGTCCGACCTTCCCCGGAAAGGTCAACCGCTACCACTGGGGCTTCGAAGACCCGCCTCACACCGTCCGCGACGGCGAAACCGAGATCGATGCCTTCCGCCGCATCCGCGACCAAATCAAACTCGTTTTCGAAGCCTACGCCGCAGGCTACCGCGAAGCCAAAGCGTGAATTTTAATTTCCACCCTCCCAAATGACATGAAGACCATACTCGTTTACGATCCGCCCATGTGTTGTTCCTCCGGCGTCTGCGGACCCGATGTCGATCCTCTGCTGCCGCGTTTTGCCGGCATGCTCGGCCAACTGGAAAACTTCGGGGTAACCGTCGAACGCCACAACCTGGCTCAGGAACCGGTCGCCTTCGCACAAAACCGGCAGGTTCGCGCCATCCTGCTCCTCGACGCCACCCAGTCCCACCACCGCGAACTGGGACGGCAAACGCGCTCGAATCGACACGCCGAGGAAGTGGAAAAGCTCCTGCCCCGCCTGCGCGACCCGGACTTCACCCGTGTCCTGCTGGTCACCTTGGCCGAAAGCACACCCGTGCACGAGGCGGCCGCTTTGCAGAACGACTTGCGTCGCGCGGAGATCGAACCCCACGTTTGGATCGTCAATCAGAGCCCGGCCGCCCTCCCAGCCCAATAACCCCAAAACCCACCCCATCACTCCAATTCTCCACCGCCACCGGTTACATCGAAAACAACGCCGTGAATACAAACACCAAAGAACTTATCGCCGTCGGCGCCTCGATAGCGGCTCATTGCCAACCCTGCTTGAAATACCACTACGCCAAAGCCCGCGAACTTGGGCTTTCTCGGGAGGAAATCGCCGAAGCTTTGGCCATCGGACATCAAGTGGAAGCCGGAGCTCGCAAAGCGATTCGTGATTTTGAAGCCGTGCTCGTCTCCGGCGAATCAACCGCCCCCGAAGATTCTTGCGGGGAATCCCCCAAGGAAGGGAACTCCTGTTGCTAAAACCCTCGCCTCCGCCTTTCCCATCGCGCCCGATCTTTAGATTATGAAGAAAACTAAACCTGCCGGAATCAGTTTCTTTGAGAAGAACCTCACCATTTGGGTCGCTCTCTGCATGGTAGCGGGTGTGTTGATCGGAAGGTTTCTCCCTGCGATCCCTGATTTTCTAAGCCGATTTGAATACGCTCAAGTGTCTATTCCGATCGCCGTCCTGATCTGGCTGATGATCTACCCGATGATGATGAAGGTGGATTTCACCAGCATCAAAAATGTGCGCAAGGAGCCGGCCGGGCTCTACCTCACCTGGACTGTGAACTGGCTGATAAAGCCGTTCACCATGTTCGGAATCGCCATGCTGTTCTTCTATTATCTATTCAGCGCATGGATTCCGGCGGATCTGGCAAGAGATTATCTTGCCGGGGCCGTCATTCTCGGCGCCGCTCCCTGCACGGCTATGGTTTTTGTCTGGAGCCATCTGACGCGGGGGAGTCCCGCCTACACCGTCGTCCAGGTTGCCACCAATGACCTGATCATCCTCATCGCCTTCGTTCCCATTGTTGTCTTTCTGCTCGGCATCGGAGGCGTCACCATTCCGTGGGATACTTTGTTTCTTTCCGTGGTTCTCTTCGTCGTCATCCCTCTGGCCGGAGGAATCTGGACTCGCCATTGCGTGATCAAACGCAGAGGCGAGGAATACTTCCATCGCCGGTTCATCACGAAGTTCAATAACGTCACCATCGGCGGTCTGCTTTTGACACTTGTTTTGATTTTCTCATTCCAGGGCGGGGTGATCCTGGGAAATCCGCTGCACATTCTGCTGATCGCCGTTCCGCTGATCATACAAACCTTCCTGATCTTCTTCATCGCGTACTTCGTCAGCCGCAAGCTCCGTCTCTGTCATGACGTGGCCGCTCCCGCGGGAATGATCGGCGCTTCAAACTTTTTCGAGCTGGCCGTCGCGGTCGCCATCACCATCTTCGGGGCTTCTTCCCCAGTGGTTCTCGTAACCATCGTCGGCGTGCTGGTTGAGGTTCCTGTGATGCTGGCACTGGTCAAGATTGCCAACCGGACGAAGCATTGGTTCCCCGAAAGGCAAAATGAACAACCTGCGAAATCGCAGAATACATAAAGAACGGATCGCCCCGATGTTTATACGTATAATTGTAGCAACCGATCTTTCCCCCGCCTCGTTCGCCGTGGTAGGTTGCCTCGGCGCGTTGAAAGCCTACGGTGCGAAAGAATGCCTGCTTTTGCAATGCCTTACCTTCCGGGAGGCTGCATCAACGGCCTTGTCCTACCATACCGAACCAATTGAAAGAATTCTGGAGGAGCAGAAAGGGATCATGGAGGGCCAAGGGTTTACGGTGGAAGCCAGAACCGTCGTCGGCGCCCCCAAGCGGGAAGTGAACCGGATTGCGGTTGAGGAGGATTATTCCCTGATCGTTGTCGGCACCCAGGGGCAGTCACTGGTCGTTGAAAAACTGCTGGGCGGCGTTGCCTACGGCATCCTTAACAGTACAAAAAACCCGGTCCTGGTGGTTCCTGTTGAAAAGAAGCCGGGCGAAGACAACGCATGTGCGCCTGTCTCCCGCTGCGGTTTCAACGACCATGTCTTATTCGCCACGGATTTTTCGGAAATGGCCGAAAACGCTTTCCGTTATGTCGAGCAACTGGTCGCCCATGGGGCCCGGAAGGTGACGCTGGTCCACGTCCAGGACAGGGTAAAGTTGGAGAAACACCTGAAGGCGCGGCTGGAGGAGTTCAACACTTTGGATCGCGGCCGCCTGGAAGACCTGAAACAAAGACTCTTGAAGAAACGTGCTTCTGAGATTGACGTCGAAGTCTGCTATGGGACGCCTTTCGAAGAGATCACGCGCCTGATCCGGGAACGCAA
>PWMU01000043.1 GCA_003558065.1 Opitutia bacterium
CCGGCAACATGAATAATTCTCCGGGAGTCACATCCACCGAAGGCATGCTGAGGTCAAACTGCCGTATCCGGTGTTCCGGGACGCTGTATTCGCGCACGAGCCGGGTGAACGCCCCGGCCTGGGGCTTCGGAGTCCGGTCCAGCCGCAAAAGCTCGTAGTGCCGCAGCGCCCCGCGCGTTCTCGGCGGGACCGCGAGGGTTTCGATAAACTGGAACTGCAATAACAGGGGCAGCGCCCTTTGGGAGAGCAGGTTGTCGGTGATTTCGTAAAAGTGATCGGCCTGCTCCTGTTCCGAGTCCCGGGTAATCATTCTCCAGTTGAATTCGGAATTCAACGGCATCTTTCCCAGTCCGGTCGCATAGCCGCCGACTCCCAGGGCGATATCCTTCACGTACTCGGGCGCCTGCCGCCGGTCGACGTAGGCGTGCTGCCCGATCGCGTCGGCCTCGACGCCGAGCTGTTCCAACCGGTCGTAAAGGGAAGTGAACATCGGGCCGCCGGTCACGAAGACGGAAGCGTCGGGACGCACCTCCCGGATTTTTCGTCCGACTTCCTTCCAGTAATCGGCCCGCCCGGGAGTGATGCCGAGCAGGAGGGCCTCGTTCTGAATCTCGAAGAAGCGGATGGTCTCGCCGTACTTCTCGGCGACCCGCGCGGCGTCCTCCGGACTCAACGCGAAATCCAGGAAAAGCCGCAACCCCGTTTTCTCCGCCGTCCGCACCAGGAAATCCAGGTACTCGAGCATCCATTCCCCTTCCGCGGAAAGCAGGTAATCGGCCCGGTCGATGTCGCCGTCGAAGTGATGGATCCGGATCCAATCGAGACCGAGGGAACGCGCGATCCTGAGGTCGCGCCGGATCCCGTCCTTGAAGAAACGCCACGAATCCCCGAACACCGGCCACCAGCGGTCCCCCCGCAACCCGGCGCTCCGCCAGTGCTCGAAGTTTTCGCCAAAGGTCGAATGGGGGAAGTAATTCGTGCCGAAACGCACCCCGTCGACGCCGAAATCGTAATGCAGGGCCTCCTCGAACCGCCGCACCGAACGGTACCCGGCATACCCGATAAACGCCTCGTCCACCCGGCGCATCCCGACGTCGTCCGGAGGCAGTATCCGGAAATTCATCACGACTTCCTCCCCCGTTTCCGGAATCACATAGCTGGAAGGAATGTAATTGCTCATGGCATTTTCCCGCGCGATCTCGGAGAGCATCGCCCAGCCGTCATCGGTTCCGACGACGTACTCATTGACCAGATAATCGTTCGCGTTGCGGTAGCGGTCCTCGTGAAACCGTGTCAGGTTGGAAGCAAAATCCGCCAGAATCGCGCGAGTCGTCCCCTCGTTCTCATCCCGGAGCCCGAGCCAGTTCACGTCGCGCGACCAGGAGTGCATCCGGTTGGTGCGCGGGGGAGAGGCTTCTCCGCGGTCGAGTTCGAGCTGTTTTCCCTTCCAGCGTATTGTCGCCTTTTCGTCCGGATCGGCATCGACGAGCTTCGCGAGGGCCAGGTAACCTGTGTCCCGGCTGACTTCCCGAGGACTCAGACGCACTTCGACCTCGACCGAGCCCGACGAGTAAAAGGCGTAAGTCACGCGCAGGCCGTAATCGTTGGCGCCCGCGAGATTTCCCTCGTAAACCCACTGGCTCCGGACCGAGCCGGCCTGGCGCTCAAGCTGCTCAAACGATTTATCCCCTGTATCCCGCCGCTCCGAAACAACCTCCTTCACAGCCTCCCGCAACCGGTTTTCCCGGTTGTCCGGCAAACCGTCGAGGTCCTCGAAAATCTCCACCAGTCCGAGATCGAAGAGAGCGACCCGGTGGCTGCCGTCAATCGTCACCTCCGCCGGCAAGCCCCCCGGGAATTCCGATTCCACGGAAACCTCGAGCGCCGTCCAGCGATTGCCGCCGCCGGTCGGTTCCAGTTGATAGGTGCGGGATTCCCCCGGGCGCAGGTAAACTTCGATCCAGGCGCGGCCGAGGTCTTCGCCCTCTTCAAACACCGCCTGAACCGGCAGGTAGTGCGCCTCCAGGGCACCGTCCAGAATCTGACGCGAGAGCGCGCTGAACTCGGTCTCGCCGTCCTCTCCCCGGCGCATCGGAATCGGGACGTAATCCCGCACGGGAAACTCGTAATGATTGGAAAGCCGCACCGAATCCGCCGGTTCCGCTTCCTCCAGGGTCAGGTACTGGCGGGGAACCGCCGACAGGAAAACGGGCAAAACCGCCGCCCCAAGCAACGATACCGCCCAAACCGGATTCCGGAAAATACAGGAATAACAACGCATATACCCGGAATGCGTAAAATTTGCGAACACGCAACAAAAACTGTGCGGCGGGACGACCGTGCGGCGGCGGGGGCCGGGGATCCCGCCTTTTCGCGGGAGCGGGTTCCCTTCGCGTTCGCCGCGATTGGGGCGGGCGGGGATGTCCCCGTCCCCACCGATAACGAATAACCGATAACGAATCCCCCATCCTCAAAACGCGTAACTCACCTGGACGCGGCTGTGGAGCAGGGTTTCGGTGTCCCGTTCCTCCCGCGGCCGCTGCACCGACAGCGGCGTATAAAAGAACCCGCCGGACAGGTCGATCCTGTCGGTTACGGGATAAGCCAGGCCGCCGGTGGCCGCCCAGGTATAACCGTCGGTGTAGAGGCGCCGGTTGTCGCGGTGGCCTTCGGCGCGAGGGGCGTCCACCTCGAACTCCAGGTCCAGGTACTGCCCCGAGATCCCGGCATAGACGACCAAGTCGGTCCGGATCCCGGGAATACCGTCGAGGCGGTACGAGGCGCTGAGTTCGACCCCGTGGACGATCGCCCGCATGATGTCGTTCGAGGGCCCGGAACACCAGCCCTCGAATTCCGGTTCGTCCCAGTGATCGTGGGGGCAGGTGAACGATCCCCGTATGTGGGAATACTGGCCGAAGACGCGCGCGCCCAGGCGGAGCGACTCGGTTTCCCACAGCGGACGGTTCAAAGAAGCCGCGTAAAGAGCCGCACGAGCGTCGAACACGTCCAGCGGCGGGGCGTAGCTGAACGTCGCGGAAAAGGCCGCCGGCAGCCCGACAGTGAGCCGGGGACGGACAATCACAGGCGCCTTGTTGAGGTCTTCCAGCTTCGATCCTCCAAAGCCGACCCGCCGTTTCTCCTCGTCAATACTCGGCAGGTGCGCGACCTCCAGGCTCAGAGTACTCTCCCAGGGCTCCATCGCCTCCGGCGCCCCGAAGCCGGTGAAGAGCATGGCCGACGCGAAATACTTCATCGCCCACGCCTCCGGCGCCCGGTGAAAGTCGAGCTCTTCGGACGGATCCTGCTGCGCCGCGGCCGGGGTCGCCCAGACGTACGGGAGCACGCACGCGGCCCCAAGCAGGACGATCGGGAGCCGCCCCGGACCCGCCCCGCCGCCGCGCCCCGGGCGCTCGCAAGCGAGCCCACCCCCCTGGTTGGAACGGATCCGGTGGGATTTCACTCCTTCATTCTTCATAAATCATAATTCACAATTCCACCCTTCCCGCCTTCATTCCACCCTCACGCGGTAGAAACGCAGGCGAACCCCCGGCTCCGCGTCGGTGATCTCGGCCGGTTCTCCATTGCCTTCGATTGTTTCCAGCGTTTCCCAGTCGTCGGTTTCGAGCGAGTCCGTGAACTCCACGGTGTAGGTGTGTCCCGATTCGGTCGTGAACGCCATTCCGAAGACGCCGTCCCGGAATTGAACCCCGAACACTTCGGGAACTCCGGGATCGGCCGGCGGGCTGAGTTCGGCGGTGTCGCCGGCGAAATTCGTGACCGTGGCCGGCTCCCTGATGTCGCCGTCCCGGTCCAGCGAGCGGAAGCCGTCGGTCGGGATGGAGTCGTAGGTCAAAACATTGTACGGCGACATCCACGCCATGTCCTCCATGTCGAACGTGCCGGTTTCCTCGAATTCGATCGGGACGAAATTCTCCGGAATGGTGTAATCCGGTTCCACCCCTTCGATGGGTCCTGTCGCCAGGAGCATGTAGCGGTTAGCGGTACTGCTGCTGGGCAAATTGGAGGGAAACCTGAACGTCTGCTCGTCGTCCCCTCCGTCGCGATAGGTGAACACGTCAAACCCGCCGACGATGTGCTCGTTATTGGAGGGATTGAACAGCTCGATGTACTGAACCGTACCGTCGGCGTTCGAATAGATCTGGGAGATTTCCCAGAGGTGCTGGGCGGCGTTCCCGCGGTCGGCCGCTACAAGGGAAATCCCCGCGGCGGCCAGAGAGGGCAGAATCATCCGTTTTATGAATTCCAGGGGGGGCATGGCTTCCTTCCTTTCCGTCCGGAATCAGGTTCAACTTCAGGCAAAAGCTAAGCGTACAAGCACAATTTTTGCGGCATTCTTTTTGACATGTCAAATTATTTTTTTTATTTTCCGTAAATGATTTTACCATTACCCAAAAACACCCGACTTTGGCTACTCCCACTCTGGCTGGTCGCGGCAACCCCGGCTACCAGTGAAGAAGGAGATCTTCCGGCCCTTGAGATCGACCGGGAGGCCTCCCGCATCGCGGCCGATGTCAAGGCCACCGGACATCGTTTCGAGGCGGTCGTCACCGACTACGAGATCGAGTTGCAGTGGGATACCGAAAACCAGGCGATCTCCTCGGCGCGGCTCGAGTTTGATTTTGCCGACGTCAAGACCGGGCGCAGCCGCCGCGACCGGGAAATGCTTGAATGGGTCGATCACGAATCGTTTCCGAAGGCCGGGTTCGTTCTTTCAGAAATCAAAACAACGGAAGACGGCCGGCTCGCGCGGGGAAAACTGTCCCTTCACGGCGTCGATCAGGACATGGAGTTTCCGGTTTCCATCGAGGAAGGCGGGGAGCACGTCCGGATCCGTGCCAGGACAACGATGGATCACCGCGACTGGGACCTCGAGGAAATCCGGGCGATGCTTTTCATGACCGTGGATCCGGTCCTGACCATTGAGATTGACCTGGTGGCCGCGCTTCCCTGATCCCCGGCCCGGGAGGAGTCGCCACTCGGCGGTGCCGGCTCGCCGGTGCCCTCCTCTCCACCACCGGGCCGCACGGAACTCTGCCGGGGAATCACTGACAAAGAGAAGAGGATTGCCTTGCCGGTTTCCCTCTTTGCCGCGCAGAATGCGTTTTCTGCCGCTGTTGACCTTGTACCGTGTACCTTTTCATGAATTCCATGCTTCTTCGATGGGCGGTGATCTTCGCTGTTTCTCTCCGGACGGCGACCGCGCTCAGCGCCACGCTGCAATTCGATTTCGGCTCGGCCGAAACAGCCCGGGGGCACCAGTCGATTGGAGCCGACACCCTTTATACCGAGGAGCGCGGCTACGGCTGGACTCCCGATTCCCGCGTGAAGGTGGACGACCAGGGCGAACCGGACGCGCTGCGGCGCGACTTTGCCTGGTCGGAAGATCCGGCGGTTTTCCGGATCGACGTTCCGCCGGGAATCTACCGGCTGACGATCACCTCGGGCGATATGTCGGTCGGGAACCACTCCACCCTCGCGTCGGTCAACGTCGACGGGGTGGATTTCCCCCGGATCTTTCCGTTGCCGGGACAGTACGTGACCGCGACCGCCGCCTTCGCGGTGGAGGAGGGCTTCGTTGAAATCAGGTTCGAAACGGAACGGGCCAATTGGCTGGTCAACGCGATCACCCTTGAGGGAACCGGCGAGTTCGTCCCGGCGGGGCTTCAACACGACGAAGTCGTCCGCAACCTGCACTGGGAGGGCATGGAGGAATGGCCCGACCCGATCGCGCCGGTTTTCTCGCGGTTCCGGACATCGCTTCGGGATTTGCCGGATCCCGAACCGACCGGGCTCGCCCGTGAAGATTACCTCGATCTGATCGAGGGGAACGTCGATTTCTTCAAGGCTTACCAGGACGACAACGGAGCGATCCTCGATCCCTATGAGGACGAAGAAATTCAGTATTCAACACCCGCCTACGCTCTGGCGGCCATTACCCTGGTGGCGCACGCCGGCCGGGACGATCTGCTCGAATCCGCCACCCGGGCCATGGATTGGTCCGTCCGGGCCCTGTCCCGGCGCGAGGGCGCCGACGAACACGAGGATTTCTACGCCCCGCTCCTGGCCCACGCACTGCCCCTGTTCCGGACGCACGCGGAGGAATCCAAAACCGTCGAGTGGGAGAAGCTGCTCGGCGCACTCGACCCGTATGAGATCTACCGTGCCGGCCCCGGGGGCGGCAACTGGAACGCGGTCGCCCTGAGCGGCGAAGCCCTCCTGTACCAACTCGGCCTGCGTGAGGACCTCGACTTCGTCGAACAGTCGCTGTTCCGCCAGGGACGGTTTTTCACGCCCTGGGGTCTTTACGTGGACCTCCACAGCGAAGCCATGGCCTACGATCACTTCGCCCGCCTGTGGCTGGCCGACATGATGGCGGACGGCTACGACGGCTCACTGGCGGCAAGACTCGACCCCCTGCTCTACCGCGGCGCCCTCACCAGCCTCTTTATGCAATCGCCGGCGGGCGAACTGCCCACCGGAGGACGCAGCGCCCAGCACCAGTGGAACGAAGCCCAGCAGTGCGCGACGTTCGAGATCTATGCCCACCGGGCCCTGGAAGCCGGGGATCCGGAACTGGCCGGGGTTTTCAAACGCGCCGCCCGCCGCTCCCTGGCTTCCCTGCAGCGATGGGTACGACCAAGCGGGGAACTCTGGATCGTGAAGAACCGCTTCGATCCGGCCGACAGACACGGCTTCGAAGCCTACTCGCATCACTCGCAGTACAATCTCCTCGCCATGGGCATGCTCGCCCTGGCGCATCAACGCGCGGGCGCAACCGAGTCCGGGCCGGCTCACGATGAATGGACCGAACGCGTCACCCCGGCTGAAACGGGCGGCTTCGTTCTCGACCTGAGACAAAACTTCCACAAGGTCATCGCCAATGCCGGAGGCCACTACGCCCTCGTCGACACGTCCGGACTGCCCAATTTCGACGCTACCGGTCTCCTCCGGATCCACCACCTTCACGGAGAACCGCTCCTCGGACCGAGCGACGGCATTTCCCAGCGAAACGATCCCAGGAAGTTCGCTGCGACCGGCGTGTCCTGGAAAGATGGAAACGACGGGTGGCACAGTCTGGCCGAACACGACAAGCGCGCCATAACCTCCGCGGGCCTGACCGTCCGGGAGGAAACCCCGGAAAGGGTGTCATTCGAGATCGCCTACGAAGGCGATTTCCGCAACGCCGAACAAGTGGTCGAACGGTACCGCCTGACTCCCGACACAGTCCGGCTCGCCGCGAGCGTCACCGGAAACGAGGGCCCCACCCGGATGGTCTGGCCGGTGTTCGCCGGCGACGGCGAACGGGAAACGGAGATCGAAGTGAAAGAAAGCGAAATCCGTGTCTCGCTCGAAACCCGGATGCAACGATTTCAGGCACCGGAAGCGAAAGGAGTCTGGATCGGTCACGAGCGGTTCCACACCCGCAACGGCCGGGCCTACCTGGGATTTGCCGAATTCGAAACAGGGGACGAACCCTCCCTGACCATTCGCCCCTCTCCCGCGGACAAGTAATTATAATCTCCCTTTACACGGACTGATTCCGGTCCTACATTACAACCACCATGTATTCTAATCTCGAGCAGTCGATGGCCTTCGTCCAGAACTGGGGTGCTCCCCAGATTCTCCTGATTCTCTTTATCATCCTGCTGCTCTTTGGAGCAAAAAAGCTCCCGGAACTCGCGCGCGGCATGGGCAAAGCGCTCCGCGAATTCAAGAGCGCGACCAAGGATATCGAGGAGGATATTCGTTCCGCCATGGATGAGGACGATACAGGCTCCGCGTCGGACCGCAGCAGATCCTCAACCGCCAAGCCTAAGCCGGTGAAAGAAGAGAAGGCCAAGGAAACGTCGAACGACCCGTCTCCCTCAGCCTGATCCGCCGGTAAAGCGCCTGTAAAAATGATCCCGACACCCGCCGGAAAAACTCCCGGTTCGAGTGCGCGGTGAGCGTATTGTCCGGCAGGCTTCCGGCGGCCGCAACCGGCCCCGGGACACCTCCGGGCTTCGCCGGCTCCCTCCTTCGTGGGGTTCCCCGTCGCCCCCCTGCCACACCCGCGACGGTTGAATTTGTTTTGACTTTCAAGCAGCCGGCAAAATGCTGGATATCGCTACCGCACGTCCGGAACCGGTTCGTCAATTGAGGCACATTGCAAACTCGCACGCATTACGATTATGGCAGGTAAATTTCTCGGGGTCTTCTCCAACGACATCGGCATCGACCTGGGCACGGCCAACACCCTCGTTTTCGCCAAAGACAAAGGAGTTGTCCTGCGCGAACCCAGCGTCGTCGCCATTCACGCGAACACCCGCAAAGTCCTCGCCGTCGGCTCCGAAGCGAAACTGATGCTCGGGCGCACCCCCGGCAACATCATTGCGATTCGTCCGATGAAGGACGGGGTTATCGCCGACTTTGACATAACCGAGGCGATGTTGCGCTACTTCATCAAGAAGGTGCACAACAACGTCAAGGTCATCCCCCCGCGCGTCGTCGTGGCCATCCCTTCCGGGATTACCGAGGTGGAGAAACGGGCCGTCAAGGAATCCGCGATCCACGCGGGAGCGCGTGAAGTGCTGCTGCTTGAGGAGCCGATGGCGGCCGCTATCGGGGTCGGCCTGCCCGTGGAGGAGCCGGCCGCCAATATGATCGTCGACATCGGCGGAGGCACCACCGAAGTCGCCATCATTTCTCTCGCGGGCGTCGTATTTTCCAAAAGTATCCGCGTGGGAGGCGACGAATTCGACACGGCGATCATCAACTACATGAAGCGCGCCTACAACCTCATGATCGGCGAGCGCACCGCCGAGGAAATCAAAGTGCGCATCGGTTCGGCCTACGTGCTCGACGAGGAGCTCAGCATGGAGGTCAAGGGACGCGACTCAGTCGCGGGCCTTCCCAAGACCCTCCATGTCACCTCGCAGGAAATCCGCGAAGCCCTTTCCGATACGGTCAATTCCATCGTGGAACTCGTCCGCAACGCCCTGGAACGCTGCCCGCCGGAGCTGTCGGCCGATCTGGTTGACCGGGGATTCATCCTCGCCGGTGGCGGCGCTCTTCTGAGAAACATCGACCGCCTGCTCAGCGAAACCACCGGTCTGCCCGTCGTGGTCGCGGAAGACGCACTCAGTGCCGTCGCGATCGGAACCGGCGCCGTACTCGAAGACCTCAACTTTCTCCTCCTTCACGTCACGACATCCTCAAAATCCTGATCCCGCGCATTGGCCATCCGACGTTTTGTGCAGGCCCGTCCCTTCCTTGTCCTCGCCATTGTAGTCGGGATCTGGCTCATCCTGCCCGCCCTCCTGAAAACCCTGTTGCGGACCGGCTTCTACGAACTTCAGGCGCCCGCCGTTCAAACCTCGTCGATTATCCGCGACGTACAGGACTACTGGAGCTTTCGCTCCTATTCCAAGGACGAGCTCATTGAAGGCATTCGCGACCTCGCGCGCCAAAAGGCTGACTACGAGATCCGGCTGCAAGAGACCGAGGGGATGGAAAGGGAACTGGAACGGCTCGAGCGGCTGCTCGAACTGCCCGAGCAGGAGGGCTTCCGATACGAAATCGCCCGCGTCGCGCGCCGGGAAATGGGCACCTGGTGGCAGCGGATGATTATCCGCAAAGGACGCAACCACGGCATTCCCGTCGGCGCCCCGGTTGTCTACGCGGGCGGAGTGGTCGGCAAGGTCGGCGAGGTCTACCTGAATACCGCCGTGGTCGAACTGATCTCGGGCAATACGGTTCGACTGTCGGCCCGTATCGAGGGCGACGAGCGTCCGATCAGTTATCAAGGGGGCGTGACTCCCCCGTTCGCCCCGGCCGAAGGCCTGGCCGAGTTCGTTTCGCTCGATACACGGGCTTCCGCCGAGTCTCCCCGCAATATTGTAACCTCCGGACTCGGCGGGGTCTTTCCCTCGGGACTGTTTATCGGCGAGTTGGTCGAGCTGGACGCCAGCGCCGACGGCCTCTTCCAGACCGGAAGGGTCCGGCTCGACAAACGGCTGAACAGCCTTTACGAGGTCGCCGTGATGATTCCTGAAGATGAGGAGGCTAATTCGCCGTGACGATTGAACTGCGGACCGTCGTAGTCGTGGCGATCACCCTGATGCTTCATTTTCTGATCGCCGAATTGAACCATTATCTCTCCCCGCTTCACGTTTACCTTTATGCCGGCGGCCTGCTCATCACCTTCCCGTGCTTGCGGTTTCGCTACAGCCAGGGATTCGGTTTCGTTTGCCTCACCGCCCTCTTCCACGATTCGGCCACCCCGACCCCCTTCGGGACCAGCCTCATTCTGTTCCTGACCGCCCACGCGGTAATTTACGCCCTCAGATCGCGGTTCCCGCGGGAAGGACTCCCGGCGGCAATCGGAGTTGCCTTGGTGCTGAATGCACTGCTGTTCCTCGCCCTGTCCCTGATGCAGGTACCGGACGCCCCCCTCGGTCCTCTCTACTGGCGGCGTATTCTCGTGGATCTCGCTCTCTCGCAGACCGCGGTCCTCCTGATGGCCGGCTGGTTTTTTTCGCTCCAGAACGAAGCGCTCAGGTTTTTCGGAATTCATCTTGATCAGGAACAGCGACAGGCGAGATAATAAGAGGGAGACTTCAGGCTTCGGGGATATCCGGCGGTTGCCTGAGCGGAAATGACGATCAACGACCAGCGAAGCGGGAAAAAACCCTGAAACTCCTTTCCTGAAATCTGAACAACGAAACCTGACCGGCAACCGCGCCTTCGCCCATGACCGAAATCCTCGAGAGCCACAAGAATTACAACCCAAGACTGCGTCTTTTCTACGTTCTCGTCGCCGTGCTGGTTCTGGTTCTGCTAAGTGGCCTTGCCTATCGCCAGCTCATCAGCGGAACCCTGTACAGCGACCGCGAGGAAATCCAGAATCTGCGGCGGGTCCTCGTGCCCGGTCCGCGGGGTAACATCTATGATCGCAACGGCGAACTGCTGGTCGGGAATCGACCGCGCTTTGCGGCCGTCGTCTACCTGGCTGAGCTGCGTACCGAATTCCGCCAGGAGTTCGCCGAGCTCCGGCGTCCCTACATCGAGCGCGGCCTCCGCACCGACCAGGTCCCCCTCCCCAGGATGGCGCGCACGGCAGTGCTTCAAAGGTACCTCGACGAGATCAACGAAATCCTCGGTCGCGATGAATCCGTCGATTCGGACAAGCTCGAAGGACACCTGCGCCGGCAACTCATTCTTCCCTACTTTCTGATCAACGACCTCCAGCCCGAAGAATACGCGAAGCTTCTCGAACAGATTCCGATCGACTCGCCCATCCAGGTTTACAGTTCCAGCGTCCGCTACTACCCGCACCGTTCCGCCGCCTCGCACGTTCTCGGGTACGTCGGCTCCACGCTGGAGATTCCGGAAGAAGGCGTTCCGGGTGAAAAGCTCATGACTTTCAATATCCGCGGAAGCCAGGGCCGTGAAGGGCTGGAACAGTACTTCGACGACCGGATCCAGGGCCAAACCGGCGGGGAAATCTGGGTGGTCGACCCGGCCGGCTTCCAGCACGAACGCATCGACAAGAAGAAGGCGGTGCAGGGCGAGGCTATCGTCACCAGCCTCGATATCGACTTGCAGAAAACCGTCGAAGAAGCACTCGGGGACTACCGGGGAGCGGCCGTGGCGCTCGACCCCCGGACCGGTGAGGTCCTGGCCATGGCCACGAGTCCCGGCTACGATCTCAACGATTTCACGCCTTCCCTCTCGACAGCCGCCGCCGCGGAAATCAACGAAACCGGCGCCTGGCCCAACCGGGCGGCCCAGGGCCTCTACCCGCCCGGATCGACCTTCAAGCTGGTCACGGCGATGGCGGCGCTCAAGGACGAGCACATCACACCCGACACCACCGCTTACTGCCGCGGTTCCCACCGGGTCGCCGGCCGCACGTTTCACTGTCACAACCGCGCCGGCCACGGTGAAATCGACCTGGCGAGAGCCCTCCAGGAGAGTTGCAACGTGTACTTCTACGAGTACGGCGTGCAAACCGGCGTCGATAGAATCAGCACCGAAGCGCGCCGGCTCGGGCTCAATGAAAAGACCGGAATCGAGCTCGCTTCCGAAACGGGCCGCATGCTGGTGGGAAGTGCCGAATGGAAACGCCGGGTCCACAACACACCCTGGTTCCCGGGGGACACGGCGAACCTGTCCATCGGACAGGGATATATTCGAACGACTCCCCTCCAGATGGCCTCGATGACCGCCGCTTTTGCGACGGGCCGGGACCGGATTACACCGACCCTTCTTCTCAACGGCAACCGTGATACGGCGGTGGCTACGGATCCCATCGGTCTCACTCGGCAGCATTACGAGACGATTCTTCGCGGCATGATTGGAGCGGTCGAATCCGGTACCGCCCGGAATGCCGCGGTGCCCGATGTTGTCATCGCGGGAAAAACCGGCACCGCTCAGGTCCCCACCCGCGAAGGCCGCTTGCACATGGCCTGGTTCACGGGGTTCGCGCCCGCCGAAAACCCGGAGATCGTCGTCACGGTGCTCGTGGAAGGGACCCATCCCGATGACAACTACGGCGGCGGCGCCACCGCCGCCCCTATCGCCCGGGAGGTCTTCAGAAAATTCTTTTCCGACCGCGAGGCCGACGAGCTCGCGGCCGCCGGGGAACCGCGGCCCGGACCGTGACCCCGGTCGCGCTTGAACGTGCGGAGTGCGGAAATGAAACCAGAATCAGGAAAAGGGTCGCGAGAAACCGCTTCAAGACAGGGAACAGGCGGCGAAAGTGCTTCGTGGGAAGGCGGCCGCGACCTCGAAGGGAAAATCGGCTACACATTCAAGAACCGCGACCTTCTCCGCCAGGCTCTTACCCATCCCTCCTTCCAGATGGAAGGATCCGCCCCCCCTCCCCTCAACAACCAGCGCCTTGAGTTCCTCGGAGATTCCGTCCTCAACCTGCTTCTCTCGGAGAAACTATTCACCCTCTGTCCGGAATCGCGCGAAGGCGACCTCAGCCGCCATCGCTCCTCGCTGTCCAAAGGAGCCTGCCTGAGCGAACTGGCCCGAACCCTTCAACTCGGCGACCACCTTCGTCTCAGTCGCGGGGAAATTGAAACCGGAGGCCGCGACCGTGACGCTCTTCTTGAAGATGCGCTCGAAGCCCTCGTCGGCGCCATCTACCTCGACGGCGGCCTCGACGCCACCCGCACGGTTGTCCTGGAATGGTACGGGGATCTCAAACAGCGCCTCGAGGAAGCCGGGAAGAACGACAATCCCAAAGGCCGCCTCCAGGAACGGATCCAGGGCAGTGGCGACGGCGAAGGCCCCGACTACAGGCTTATCAGTGAAACGGGCCCCTCCCACGACCGGAGGTTCGAAGTGGAAGTCCTTCTCCGCGGCACCCGCCTGGGCAAAGGCTCGGGCTCCTCCAAGAAAGAAGCGGAATCCCGGGCCGCCGAGGCGGCACTGCGCAACTGGGCAAGGTAAACCCGGGCCAACGCCGAATCGTTGACCGCGCCCGACCCGGCCGTGAACCGTCAGAGCCACGCCGAGACTTGAGGGGGCACAGGCCACGGCAGCCTGTCGACCTTGGGCTACCGTCTAAGCCCGACAGGCTGCTACTGGACAAGAAGGGCGCTCGCAAACGCCCCGAGTGTTTCCATAGAGGGAAGATAATTCAGGGGCGAGCCATCGCTCCTGAATTGCCTGGGGCAAACCCGGCCCCCGACGACCACCGTCGCCCCCATGGAGTCCGCCTTCTCCATCACCGGCCGGTGCCCCTTATAAAAGGCTTCCGCCGCCGGTACCGAACTGAATGAAATCCACACCAGCCGGGGCCGGCCTCCTTCGATCGCCGCGATCAAGGCCTCGATCGGAAGATCGGCTCCCAGGTTTTCGTCCCGCCATCCAGCCGCCTTCAGAACAACTGCCGCCATGAGTGAGGGAATTTGATAGGGATCGCCCGAGGGCGAACACCCGATCGCGAGAGGCGCACGACCATCGGGCTCCGGAACGAGTCCTTTCAAAGTGTTCAACCCATGGATACAAATCTCGATGGCGCGGTGCTCGATGTGGATCCCGTCCGGTCCGTGCTTCCACAATTCGCCGACCTTGCGCAAACCAGGCGCCACCGCGTGGTCGCAGAGCGATGCCGGGCTCTCTCCACTCAAGTAACGGGCAGCGAGAATCGAACGTGTCGCTTCGGCGTCCCCCCCCATAACACTCCTCGTCAGATCCTCCCCCGCCGCCGGGTCCGCCCGAAGTCCGGCCGCCGGGTGCGCGACCTCACCCAACCCCAGGGCGGACGGGTCCAGCAGCGGCAGAGCGTGATTCCTGAGAAACCGCACCGCTTCGCGCACGGGAATCCGCCGGTGACCACCGGCCGTCCGGGACGCGATCAACCGACCCTCGTCGACCCATCGCTTCACCGACGACTCGCTGACCCCGATCGCCCCGGCAAGTTTATTGGGAGAAATTGAATGATCCGTGGATACTTTGGATGTTTTTCTCATTTGGAGCTGAAACCTATTTGTACTTCAAGATCCTATTAATTAAAAGGTTAAAATTAATATTTCAAAAAGCTCTTTTCCTCGTTTGACTTTATCCAGAATTATATGAACGCTTTGAATGTTTTAAGTTATTCAAATTCCACCATGTCACCGCCCGCACGATCACCGCGCCCTCAACCGGTCACCTCTTCCCTGATCCAGTGGATCGACGCCGATTATCCACAGAAGCCCTTTGAGGAAAGCCGCAACGATCCCGACACGGTCGATTGGGTTCGGGCGATACCGTTCCTGTTCCTGCACGCGGGATGCCTCGGCGTGCTCTGGGTGGGATGGAGCTGGACGGCCGTTGCGGTCGCCTTTTTTCTGTACGGAGCCCGGATGTTCGCCATCACCGGCTTCTATCACCGGTACTTCTCTCACCGGACCTTTCGAACCGGCAGAAAGCGTCAGTTCCTCTTCGCCTTTCTCGGCGCCACTTCGGCACAACGAGGCCCCCTCTGGTGGGCCTACCAACACCGCCACCACCACCGCCATTCGGATGAGCCGGAGGACCCTCATTCTCCGAAATGCCATGGATTCCTCTGGTCCCACATCGGCTGGATCACCAGTCGCCGTAATTTCCCGACCGACTACGGCAGCGTTCGCGATTTGTCCCGCTACCCGGAACTCGTGTTTCTAAACCGCTTTGACATCGTGGCGCCCCTGACCCTCGCCGCGGCGCTGCTTTTTGCGGGAAGCATCCTCAACCGATTCGCTCCGTCCCTCGGCACGTCCGGGCCGCAGCTTCTTGTGTGGGGGTTTTTCATCAGCACCACGGCCCTCTTCCATGCCACTTCCTCGATCAACTCTCTGGCTCACCTGATGGGCCGAAGGAGGTACGCCACCGAAGACAGTTCCCGCAACAGTTTCCTGCTTGCGCTCATCACCCTGGGAGAAGGCTGGCACAACAACCACCACCGCTTCATGTCCGCCACGCGCCAGGGATTCTACTGGTGGGAGATCGACATCACCTATTACCTCCTGCTTCTGCTGGAACGCACCGGCATCATCAGCGATCTCCGTCCTGTTCCCGAAGCCGCGTACATCCGCAACGATTCCGACTCCACCGTCCCGCCGCGGGCCCGCGCCGATGTGGATACAACCGCGTGATACCATGGGGAAACTCGCCATTATCGGAACCGGCATATCGGGCCTTGGGTGCGCGCATTTTCTCCAACGCGCGCATGAGCTGACTTTGTTCGAAAAGGAGGCCCGTATCGGCGGCCACGCGAACACGATTCAAATTCACGAACCCACGCGTAGTTTTCCTGTTGATACAGGATTCATGGTTTACAACGAGAGAACCTATCCGCTCCTGACCCGCTTGTTCGCGTCGCTCGACGTTCGGTCCAGGCCGACCTCGATGTCCTTCAGTCTCCGCCACGACCCGATGGGTTGCGAATTCCGCGGAACCAGCCTGAACAGCCTGTTCGCGCAGCGTTGCAATCTGCTTCGCCCCCGTTTCTGGCGGTTCCTCCTCGAGGTCAACCGCTTCAACCGCGAGGCGTCCAGAGCGCTTGAAGAAGGCGAGCTCGGCGAAGGTTCACTTGAGGACTTCCTTCTGGAGAATCGCTTTGGAGCGGATTTCCGCAATCTGTACCTGCTGCCGATCGCAGGCGCCGTTTGGTCGGTGCCACCGGGGAGGATTCTGGATTTTCCTGCCGAAACGCTGATCCGGTTCTTTTTCAATCACGGATTCCTGGGCTTTTCGACCCACCACCAGTGGCTGACCGTGGAAAACGGAGCCCGGGAGTATGTGTCGAAACTGACCCAAACTCTCCGCGCCCGGATTCGCACCGGCAGCGGCGTTCAAAACGTGGAGCGGAACCCGGACGGGGTCGTCGTCCGCACCCATGACGGTGCGAGCGAAAGCTTCGACGCGGTCATACTGGCTTGTCACGCCGACCAGGCACTTCGGCTTCTCGCTCGTCCGGATCCCCGCGAAATCGAACTGTTGGCGCCGTTTGCCTATGAGCCCAACCTCGCCACAGTACACACCGATCCGTCCGTCATGCCACGCACGCGTCGCGCCTGGGCCTCGTGGAATTACCGTGCCTCCCGGGAGCCCGGCGCCGCCGGCGATTCCTTCTCGACCCACTACTGGATGAACAGCCTGCAGCGGCTTCCGACCCGCACCGATTACTTTGTCTCTCTCAACGCCGGCCGCGAGGTCGATCCCGGCCGGATCATTCATCGGATCCAATACCGGCACCCGGTTTTCAACTCGCCGGCGATACGCGCCCAGAAAAGTCTTCCCGAACTGAACCGGCGGACGGGGACCCGCACCTTTTTCTGCGGCAGCTATTTTGGCTATGGTTTTCATGAGGACGGACTGCGATCGGCCTTCGACCTGACGCGAGAGCTCCTGGGTCATGACCCCTGGCCGGCGCCCTCCCAAGCCCTCGGGTCTTCCCGCGCGGAGCAGGAACCTGCGGACGACCCCTGCACGCCCGCGGAAAGGATCGGCAGCGGATGAATTCTTCCCTTTATGAATGCAGGCTTTTGCATCACCGCTTTGCGCCGAAGGAACACCTGTTCCGGAACCGCCTGTACTTCTTCTGTTTGGACCTTGACGAACTGGCCCCGATCGAAGCGGCACTGGTATTGTTTTCCCGGAACCGTCCAAATCTCTACGAATTCCGGGACAAAGACTACCTTCCGATCTCCGAAGCAGGCGCTGAAAAAAACGAATCGAGCGAACTCCCGTTAAGGTCAAGACTCACCGCCTACCTGGCTTTCCGGGGATTCACCACTCCGCCCGGGAAAATCCTGCTCGTAACCATTCCGCGGATCGCGGGCCATCACTTCAATCCGGTTTCATTTTACTACTGTTACGACAGGAACGGTGTTCCGCTGTGCGCCGTTGCCGAAGTCACCAATACGTTCCGCGAGGTCAAACCGTACCTGCTGCCCCCTTCCGCCCTCAACGATCGCGGATTCGCGATCCGGCTGCCGAAATTTTTCTATGTATCGCCGTTCGCCCGGACCGACGGGGAATTCCATTTTGATCTCGGCCTCCCCGGGGAAGAACTGGTGTGCCGGATCAATGAATACGAAGATAACCGCCTGAAGCTGCATACCGTCCTGACCGGCGTCAGGCAAGACCTCAACGACGCGAAGCTGGCCTGGTTCGCGCTGAAATACCCGGTGATGGGATTGCAGGTCCTGCTGCAGATTCATCTGAAGGCCTTCAAACTCTACCGGATGCAAGTGCCGTTTTTCCGGAAAGCGGAAAACCCCGAAAGCCAGAAAGGCCTCTATCGCCCGCACAGGAGCCTCGTGGGAGCCGGTCCACCGCCGGGTTCTCCCCTTCGCCGTCAACCTGAAAGCAGTGTCAAACAAGGCCCTTTATGAACAGGCATCCTTCCTCAAAAACCCCGGGCTTATCAGGGCCCTCGTTCGCCCGCGGCGTCCTGTTTCGCCTGCTGCGGGAGATGCGCCATGGAAAGCTCGAATTGCGACTGCCCGAAGGCGACACCGTTACCTTCGGAAAACCGACGGCTACCGGCTCACTGCACGACGCCCGGGAAAACGCCGGCAGGCTCCCGGCGCCGGACGCGGAGATCCGCATCCGGAACGAGGCTTTCTTTAAAAAGTGCCTCCTCTACGGCGACATCGGCTTCGGAGAGAGTTACGTGGACGGCGACTGGGACACCCCCAGTATTCAAAAGGTCATACGCTGGTTCATCGCGAACACCGAACACACTCGGGCGGCCCCCGGGACGGGTGGAAGATTCGCGCCAGTCAATCTCCTGACCTGGGCCAACCGGATCCGGCACCGCCTCCGGAGGAACTCCCTTCGGATGAGCCGGCGAAATATCCGCGAGCATTACGATCTCTCGCGCCAGTTCTTCGCCTCGTTCCTCGACTCGGGTATGACGTATTCATCCGGGCTCTGGAACCAAGGCGCCGCTACCCTGGAGGAGGCCCAGGAAGCGAAGTATGAACGGTTCTGCCGCTCCCTGCGCCTCCGCCCCGAACACAGCATCCTGGAAATCGGCTGCGGTTGGGGCGGTTTTATGGAGTACGCGGCACGAAACTACGGATGCCGGGTAACGGGGCTTACGCTCTCGCGCGACCAGGCCGACTTCACAGCCACCCGGCTCGAACAGGCCGGACTGGATGACCGGGCCCGGGTGGAAATGATCGATTACCGGGAAGTTCGCGGAGGGTTCGACAGAATTGTATCGATCGAAATGATCGAGGCTGTTGGCTACCGTTATCTGCCGGTTTTTCTCCGTCGCTGCGCCGCTCTTCTGAATCCCCGCGGACTCCTGGGAATGCAGTTCATCACCTATCCCGATTCCAGGTACGCTTCGCTTCGGCGCGAGGTTGACTGGATTCAGAAGCACATTTTTCCCGGATCCCTTCTCCTCTCGGTCAACCGAATCAACGCACTCCTTCAAAAATCCGGCCTGCAGCTCCACGAGATGCGCGATATGGCACCGGACTATGCCCGAACACTGCGCGAATGGCAAACGCGCTTTCAGGGCGAACTCTCCCGGATCCGGGATCTAGGTTTCGACGGGGGATTCATCCGAAAGTGGAGCTACTACCTGTCCTACTGCGAGGCGGCCTTCGCCTCGCGCAACATCAGCGTGGTGCAAACCATTCACTCCCCGGCCAACAACCCCGAACTCGACCGCCGCGCGGAACCGCTCGAGCCCGGGCCGGCACGGGCTCGGTCGATCATCCCGGCAGGGGAACGCGTTGGGCAACTCTGACCATGGTCTCCCTTCCCCTAGCTCTCGGACTCGCTCTGGTCGCCGGAATCACGCTCTTCTCGGCGATCTTCGCGGTCTCGCGCGGATTGGACAATTACGCCGCGGTCGACATTGTCTGGCCGCTGCAGTTTCCCGGCTATGCCGCGGTCTACGCGGTTCTGCTCGAAGGCACCGCCCTCCGAATGCTGTTGTTCACCGCTCTGATCGCCGCGTGGAGCCTGCGGCTGGCGACACACCTTTACAAGAGGATCCGCCGGGATCATCCCCGGGAAGACCCGCGCTACAGCGCGCTCCGCGAATCGTGGAAGCCCCGTTTCGGCCCCCGCATGTATTTGTTCTTCGTGTTCCAGGGACTGGCCGGCTGGTTGCTCGCCACGCCGTTCGTTCTTCCCGCATCCAACATCGATCCCGCCATCGGGATGTGGGAGCTGCTCGGAATCGCAGTCGGCCTGGCTTCCGTCGCCGGGCAGGCCTCCGCCGACCGCACCCTCCGGCGATTCAAAGAGGTTCCCTCAAACCGGGGCCAGGTTTGCCGCAACGGCTTATGGGCCTATTCGCGACACCCCAACTACTTCTTCGAATGGTTGATCTGGATGGCAATCGCCACGTTCGCGGCCGGCTCCCCGTACGGCTGGCTGGCGTTCTTCTCACCGGTCCTGATGCTCTACCTGCTGCTCAAGGTGACCGGCGTGCCACCGGCCGAGGAGCGAGCGCTTCGCACCAAAGGCGAGTTGTACCGGAACTACCGGCGAACCACCAACAGCTTCTTCCCGGGCCCTGTTCGGGGCCCTGCGGAACCAAACAAAACCGACACTCATGAATGAAACATCCGAAACGACGGTCCTTCCCCGAACTGCTGCTGACAACATCTCCGGAGAACCCGTCGAGCGGGCGACCCCTCCGTCAGCCTCGCTGCTCGACGGCCTTCTGCAACAGCGCCTCCTGCCGGACGCTCTCGTTCGATACGGAATACGCCGGCTCCTCCGCAAACGCCTGAAAGAAGAGGCCCGTGACTCCATCGAGAAGCATCAGGACCAGTTAAACCGATTCCTGGACGGCCTGGACAGGAGCCCGATCGCCATTGAAACCGCGGCGGCCAACGAGCAGCACTACGAGCTTCCGGCCGGCTTCTTTTCGCGTGTCCTGGGCCCCCGTCTCAAGTACAGCTCCGGACTATGGGAGGCCGGCGTCGATTCGCTGGCCGGCGCCGAAGAGGCCATGCTGCGATTGACCTGCGAACGAGCCGAACTCACCGACGGGCAGAGAATCCTGGAACTCGGCTGCGGGTGGGGCTCGCTGACCCTTTGGATGGCGGAAAGGTATCCCCGGAGCCGGATTTTTGGGATATCCAACTCCTCGTCCCAGCGGGAATTCATCATGGGCCGGGCATCGCGTGCGGGACTCACCAATATTGAGGTCGTCACCTGTGACATGCGCGAGTTCGATACGGCCGACGGGTTCGACCGGGTCGTTTCGGTCGAGATGTTCGAGCACATGAAAAACTATCGCGAATTATTCGGCCGAGTCGCGCGATGGCTTCGGCCGGACGGGCGCTTCTTTCTTCATATCTTCACTCACCGGCACACGCCCTACCACTTTGTAGCCCGTGACGCGAGCGACTGGATGAGCCGGTATTTCTTTACAGGCGGAATGATGCCGTCGGCTTCCCTCCCCCTCTACTTTCAGGATCGCTTGATCCTCGACAGTCATTGGACCGTCAACGGAAACCACTACCGCAGAACCGCGGAGGCCTGGCTGGAGAACCTCCGACGAAATCGGGAGGCGGTCATGACCGTATTCGAGGCCACCTATGGTAAGCGCGCCACGGGGAAGTGGCGGACGTACTGGGAAATTTTCTTTCTGGCCTGCGCCGAGCTCTTCGGGTTCCGGGATGGCAATGAGTGGTTCGTATCCCACTACCGCTTCCGGCCCCGGGGCTAGGGCCCGCCCCGAAACCCGACAGGCTGCCAGGAGGAACGGCGCTCGGTTAAGGTGGTGAATCGAAGCGGTTTAGGCTTCCTGCCAGGAGGGATTCCCGGGAAAGAACCCGGCATCGAGGTTTACTTTCCGGATTTTTCGTCAAGAATGCTACGAACCGAATCCAGCCGATGCCGTCCGCCGGAACCAACACCAGAACCGCCGCCAGGGCGATTTTCAACAGCACCTTCCACACCGGGGTCGCGCCGTCCGCCGCGCCGGCTGTGGTGCAACGGCTCCTGGCTGAACGGCCCTCGGAAACCTCATTGGTAATCTGCCCGGACCTTCCCGGCGCCGAGCGTTTTCTCGAAGGGGTCGACTCCCTGTTCAGCCTCATTCATCCCAATCCCCGCCCGCAACTCATCCTGCTTCCACCGGGCGACACGGAATCCGGGCGCGACAGCGAGACCGAGGCCGACCGGCTTCAGGTGTTCAATCGTCTCCGCGAACAGTTGGAAACCGAAGAGCCCGCTCCCCTCGTGGTCGTGACCACCCCCCGGGGCGCCCTGGCCGCTGCTCCTGACCCGGAGATCCTTAGAAACCGGGAAATCCGTGTTGCAGCCGGCGAGGACCTTCATTTCCACGATCTGGTCCAACGCATCCGCGACCTCGATTACGATTGCGAATCGCTTTGCGAAAATCCCGGTCAATACGCCGTCCGCGGAGGAATTATCGACATCTACCCGGTCGCCGCGGAAACCCCCTTCCGGATTGACTTCTTCGGCGACACCGTCGACCAGATACGCGCCTTCGATCCCGCCGATCAGCGCTCCGGCAAGGAGATTTCCTCGGTCCTCATTTCCCCGAACGCCTCCCTGCTATCCTCCGGAGCCTCCGGAAGATTGACCGACTACCTGGGCCAATCCATAAACTGGATACTGCTTCACCCGGAAACCTGGACCGACGACGATTTTTCTGTAGCCGAGGATTCCGGACTTTCCTTCGAGTCCCTGCGGTCGCTTCGCGGCGGATCGGCGGATTCGTGGAACGCTTTGAGCGATCTCGACAGTCCCTCCGGATTGCTTCCGGAGGACAGCGAACACCGTCGATGGAATACCGAAGCCCTCGACGCGTACCGGCCGGTGCGGAATTGGGACAACCTCTCCGACAACGCCGGCGCGGGCGAGGAAGAGGCCCGGCGCGAATTCTTCCGGCAGCTCCTTCAATGGAAACAGGAGGGATTTACGGTGGCCTTTTTCACCAACAACGAAGGCGAGGAGTCCCGCCTTCGCGAGATCCTCAGTGAGGATCCGGCCCTCCGCGGGTTCAATCCGGTTTTCTGTCGCGGCGGAATCAACGAAGGTTTCCTTCTGCGCGACACAGGATCGCCGGGCGGCAATGGGGAGCCCGGGAACGGTCTCGTCGTCGTTTCCGACAGTGAACTTTTCGGCCGCTACAGCCAGCGCCGGCCAGGTCGCCATCGCCGCAAGCGCGTCGTCCGCTCGCAGGTGGAACAGCTCCTGGATTTCCCGGAACTCTCCGACGGCGACTACCTCGTCCACCTGCAGCATGGCATCTGCCGTTTCAGGGGCATCAACCCGATCGAATCCCGCGGCGAGCGCCGCGAGATGATCTCGGTCGAATTCGACGGCGAAGTCACCCTGCACGTTCCCTTCCACGAATCTCATCTGCTCACCCGTTATGTCGGACTTTCCAAGGCCCGTCCGGCGCTGGGCCGGATCGGTTCGGGGCAATGGGAAAAGACCCGCCGGGCGGCCGAGAAGGCGACCCTGGATTTCGCCGCCGAACTCCTGCGCACCCAGGCGCTACGGGAGAGCCGGGAAGGCGTGGCCTACCCGCCCGACGACACCTGGCAAAAGGAGTTCGAAGCCGCCTTCCTTTACACCGAAACCCGCGATCAACTGCGCGCCGCCGCCGAATGCAAGGCCGATATGGAAAAACCGAAGCCGATGGACCGCCTGCTCTGCGGCGACGTCGGCTACGGCAAGACCGAAGTGGCCATGCGCGCCGCGTTCAAGGCGGCCATGGCGGGAAAACAGGCCGTGGTTCTGGTGCCGACCACCGTCCTTGCCCAACAACACTTCCAGACCTTCCGCGAGCGTTTGGCCGACTACCCGGTGATCGTGGACATGCTCAGCCGTTTCCGGACGCGACGCCGGCAAACCGAAATCCTCAAGGCTCTCGCACAGGGAAAGATCGACATTCTCATCGGTACCCACCGTCTCCTGAGCGCCGACGTCCGCTTTCGGGATCTCGGGTTGGTCGTCGTCGACGAAGAACACCGTTTCGGCCTGAAACAGAAGGAAAAGCTCAAGCGGATGCGTGAGTCGGTGGAAATCCTTTCGATGAGCGCGACACCGATCCCCCGCACCCTGTACCTCGCCCTTTCCGGCGCGCGCGACCTCAGCGTCATCGAAACCCCGCCGGTGGACCGACTACCGATCAAAACGATCGTCAAGAACTACGACCCGAAACTGATCGCGGACGCCGTCCGCTTCGAACTGCGCCGCGGAGGCCAGGTTTTCTATCTCCACAACCGCGTCGACACGATCGAATCCGTGGCCGCGCGTCTGGAGGAGCTTCTGCCGGAGGTCCGGCTCGTCGTCGCCCACGGCCAGATGCCGGAGGGAACCCTGGAGAGAGTTATGAGCGAATTCACCGCCGGCCGGTACGATATGCTCGTGTCCACCACCATCATCGAGTCCGGACTGGATATTCCCAACTGCAATACCCTGATCGTTGAAACCGCCGACCGTTTCGGTCTCTCGCAACTCTACCAGCTTCGCGGCCGTGTCGGCCGCTTCAAAAGCCAGGCCTACGCCTACCTGCTGCTTCACCGCCACGGGCGCGTACACGAGATCGCCCGCAAGCGGCTCGCAGCACTGCGCCAGCACAACCAGCTAGGCGCCGGATTCAAAATCGCCATGCGGGACCTGGAACTGCGGGGCGCCGGCAACCTCCTGGGGACCAAACAGAGCGGTCACATCGCCGGGGTCGGCTTCGACCTTTACTGCCAGCTTCTGCGCCAGAGCATCGCCCGTTTGAAAGGGGAAAAAACGGCCTCCGCGATCCGCGCCGCAATCCGCATCGATTTCGTTTATACCGGCGAAGGCCGCGCCGAAAACACGACCACCGCCGACCGTTTCGCGGCCCTCAAGGAAAGCGAACTCGCACACCAGAGCTGCCCCCCCATCGAAGCACGCATTCCGGAAGCGTACATTCCCGATGTCCGCCTGCGCCTCGACGTGTACCGCCGGCTGGCCATGGCGGCCACTCCGAAGGAGGTCGACGATCTGGAGAATGAACTGACCGACCGCTTCGGACGGCCGCCCGAAGCCGCCCGGGCGCTGATCCAGACCGCCACTATCCGCTGCCTTGCCGAACAAAAGGAAATCCTGGTTGTCGAGACGGAAGGAAACCGTCTCAAATGCCTGCGGGCCTCGGGGAATAAGGACGATTACATCCGCGTTGGCTCCCGCTTTCCCCGCTTGACCCGCAAACGCGCGCTTTCCAGACTCGGGGAGATCGCCGCCTTTCTCAAAAGAATCTGATTTATGCCGTCACTATTTCCGTTTTCACTATCGACCAACCGCCGCACCAGTGGCCCGACCGGCTGTTTTCGAGCCGTCCGGACTCGCGGTTGTTCAGCAGCTGCCGGTCCCCGAACGCCCTTCCTGCTGCTCCTCACCTGTGTTCTCATGGTCTCCGCTTCCCGGCCGGGCTTCGCCCAGGCGGGGTTCCCGGACATGCCCGCCGCGCCTCAGCAACTGCCTTACCAGCAGCATCAGACCCACAACGCCATTGCCGCCGTCGTCGAAGACAGGATCATCACTCAGCAGGACGTCCGCAAGGAAGCGGCGCGCCTGGTGAATCAGGTCCGCCGCGCCAGCCGGAACGAACAGGAATTCCACCGGCGCATGCGGGAACTCGAAAACGAGATCATCCAGAGCAAGATCGACCGCGTTCTCATCGTGAAAGCGTTCGAGGAAAAGGGGTTTCAGATCCCGGAAAGCTTCATTGACAACGAGATCAATGATATTCTCGTCCGGGATTTCGACGGCGACCGCAGCCGTTTGCTCGCCCATCTGCGTCAACACGGGATGTCCATGCGGGATTTCCGCGAAGACACCCGCGAAGAAATCATTGTGAACTACATGCGCAGCGAGCTTCGGCAGTCCGAGGCGATTATCAGTCCGGTCCGTATCGAGGAATATTACGAGGAGAACCAGGAACGCTTTCAGCGCGACGAATCCATTTATTTGCGGCTGATTCAGCTGACCGGCGATACGGCGGCCGCGCTCAATGAAAGCGTGGAAGAAGTCACGCGATTACTCGAGGACGGGAAGCCGTTCGAGGAGGTCGCCAGGGATCACAGTCGCGACCGCCGCAGTCGGGCGGGGGGCAGCTGGGGATGGATCAAGCTTTCCGACCTGCGTGAGGACTGGCGCAAGGTCGCTTCCTCCCTCGAAGAGGGCCGATACTCCGATCCGATCGAGACCGGAGATACCAGCGTTTACATTCTGTACGTGGAAGACCGGAGGGAAGCCGGCACCGCTCCCCTTCGCGAGGTCCGTGAGGAGATCGAGGAAATCCTTGTGAGCGAATTGGCACGGGATTCCCAGGAACGCTGGCTCGAACGGCTCCGTCGCGACGCCTTCGTCCGGTACTTCTGAGGCTGCCAACGGCTTTTGGCCCTCATAATCCGCACCGGGCCCGGCTTACCGATCGTCGGCAAAACCGAACAAACCTTCCCTGTGTCCTCTTTATTCCTGGAGCTGGGCACGCCGGGCTCTGTCCGGCGACCTTGCGCTCCTCCCTTTTTCTGCTAAGGTAATGGCAGCGTCGACAACGGCTTCCGGATTTTGACCGCAGCCGGGCAATGTATACAGGAAAGGATTCCCATGAAACGACTTACAGCCCTGGCCATCCTGATCGGCTTCATAGGGGTTCCCGCCCTCCACGCCGGCGACGAGCCGCAGTTCAGCCAAGTTGAACTCGACCGGATGCTCGCTCCCATAGCGCTCTACCCGGACGCCCTGCTTTCACAAATCCTCGTCGCCTCAACCTACCCGCTCGAAGTGGTCGAAGCCGCCCGCTGGTCTGAAGAGCACCCGGAACTGGAGGGCGACGAAGCGATCGCAGCCGTCGCCGACAAGGATTGGGACCCGAGCGTACAGGCGCTCACTGCTTTTCCGCGGGTGCTCGGTCACATGAACGAAGACTTGGAGTGGACCCGGCGGCTCGGTGAAGCCTTTCTTCTTCAGGAGGAAGCCATCATGGACGCCATCCAGGACCTGCGGCAAGAAGCTTACGAAGCAGGCAGCCTGGACTCGCTCGAGCACGCAAAGGTGTACCGGGACGAGGACATCATCATCATCGAACCCGCCGACCCGCGGATCATCTACGTCCCCTACTACCGCCCGCGTGTTGTGTACGGCACCAAGAGGTGGCACGGCTACCCTCCGGTTTACTGGAGGGCGCCGCCCGGCTATCGTTCGGGAACCGGCGTCATCTGGGTGAGCGGGGTTCACGTCTCCTCACGCTTCTTCTACACCACCTGTGACTGGCATCGCCGCCATATCATTGTCATTCACCATCACACCGCACCCCGGGACCGCCACCCGTATCGAACGAAGGAATTCCACAGTTCCCAACGCTGGCGGCACGACCCCGCTCACCGCCGGGGCGTGCGTTATCGGAGTGAGTTTCTGGAAAGGGAATTCGGACGCGCCCCCGCTCGGGAGGTCCGCCAGACTCAAGTGCGGGGCGAACGCCGCTCCTACATTGGACACGAGCAGCTGCGTGACCGCCTGGGACGCGACGGTACCGTCCACCAACCGCGCACGTTCCACCAACGGCCTCCCTCATCGGAACGGGCCCACTCCTATCGCCTGCGCGAGTCAACGCGCGGCGAGACCCGCACGATCCGGCCGCGGATCAACGACCGCTCCTTTGAATCGCGCGACAGCATCCGCCAACGCCAACCCTCATCCTCCATTCGCGAACGCGGCACACGGCCCTCGACCAGGGAGGAGGCACGGGAACGCGGGCGGATCAACCGCTCCGACGACCGGAGGGGCCGCCCCGGCTCCAGGAGTCGCGAGGTGCGAGGGAGCAGCAGCGCGGAGGAACGTCGCTCGGTGGATCGAAGCGACAACGACCGAGGGACGAACCGGCGTTTCCGAACGTCCCGGCGCTCCGGCGGGCCGAGCGATACCAGCGGTCGCGGCACGTTTCGGGGAGACCGCACGCGCCGCTAATCGATCGCCCTGCTCCGTTTTTCGTTCGCACCGGCACTGCGCAACTTTTGGGACAGGGACTACTGTGCCGGAGGTGTTGCGCGTTTGATCTCGGCTCCGTGCTCCTCGCTGAGGATGAGGATGCTGAACAGTTCCGCCGGACTGATCCGGTCGCCACTGACCGATGCGTAATCAAAACGACCGCGCAGGTCCGTGTACCCGTCCTTGTGGAAGCGCACCTCTCCGTCCGGCGTGCTGGCGTAGACTTTGACGTAGGCGCCGCCGTAACCCCCTTCTCCTCCGCGCATACGCACTTCCATAAGGCCGTAATTCTCGCGAAGCCGAACGTCGAGCCCGTTGGCAAAGTAGCTCACGGTCCGGGTCAACGCGCCTCCCTTCACTTCAACAATCGCGTTGTCGTACGGCAGCGTGTCGGGAAGGGAGAGAACCTTCTCGCCTTCAGTTTCCGGAAGATCCACAACGAGGGTCGTCATGGGTTCGATATGCCGGAAGTGTCCGCCGACGTAATCGTCGACAAAGGGTTCATGTGAGAACAGCAGTTCGGCATCCATGGGATAAGCATTGAGGTGCACCTGCTCGAGATTTTCCCAGGAAAGATGCAGGCGATTCCCTTCGATATGGACGTTCAGTGAAGGCTCCTCCCCAGCCAGCTCCTCATGGAGCCGGGTCCGCTCATCGCGGCCAAGCGGCCGAACCGGCGCCCGGCCTTCGGCCTGGTCCAGGTAGGCAAGAACGTCGTTGAACCGCCCCCGCCACCGCGTCACCGGATCCCCATCACGCGCTTCCGCAATAGCCCTTGCGGTGTCGTGTTCGCCGGTCAGCACGGCGAGGTACGCACGAAAATAATCGTGCTGCAGCCGCGTTTCGAGCTGCTCCGGGGCGACCCTTTCAAAGTGTTCGATCGCCTCGGCGACCCGGTCCTGGAGCAAGAGATAATAGACCGCCTCCATCCGTGCCGGCGCGTCAATTACGGTTTGATAAGCCAGGCGGTCGAGGAATTCCGTGTACTGTTCGTAGATCGCGTCATTAACAATCCGATACGATCCGCCAAGCCTGTGGGCCCGCGCGTTGATGAACGGCGCGTACTCAAGGAACTCCCAGCGGAAGCGCTCCACAGGATCGATGCGAAGAATCGGCGAATCCACATAGGTTCCGGCGTTCCGGGTGAATCCGTCCTGGTGGGTCAGAAACTCCCGGATCGCCTCCGGCCGGTCGTGTTTCAGGGAGTACGCCCACAGGGTATTGTCGTAAACCAGACGGTCACGCAACAGATCCACCGCCTCGCCGAAGAACGACCGGTCCTCCATTCGCCAGGCGATCATTTCCAGATCGATGGCCTCCAGGTTCGCCTCCCCCAGAAACGCGATCACCTCGTCCCCCGTGCCGTGCTGGGACACGTAATGCCAGCTTTCGCGGTCGATTTCGGTGCGCTCGTCGACCACGTTGAAGCGAACCGGATCGGCGAACGCGAGCAGGCGGCCTTCGGCTGCCACGTGTGCGGGAAAATGCGGGTAATCGCCGCGGTCGGGAAA